>NZ_CP020373.1:1573611-1888333 GCF_003957745.1 Shewanella khirikhana
CGCCCTGAGAGGCTGGAGTGTTAATCAGAATACGGGCGGTCTTCATTCGGTAGCCGAAGGTTTTCACCCGCTCATCCTGGGTATCCTGATCGGTATAAAGACCGGAGGTGTGGCCAATGCCGCCAAGGGCAACCAGGGCTTCGGCTTTATCAAGGGCTTCTTCGAAGTTGGCGGCGCGGTACATGCCAAGCAGCGGTGAGAGTTTCTCGTGGGCGAAGGCCTCTTTCTCGTCTATGTTGCTGACTTCACCAATCAGTACCTTGGTGTGGGCAGGCACCTTGATATTGGCCATGGCGGCAATGGTGGCGGCGCTTTGACCCACGATGTCGGCATTAAGACCACCGTCTTTGAGGATAACTTTTTGCAGCGCAGCGTTTTCTTTTTTACTCAGCAGATAGCCGCCGTGGCTGGCAAAGCGCTCTTTCACGGCATCGTAAACCGCATCTACCACCACAACTGCCTGCTCGGAGGCGCACACCACACCGTTATCGAAGGTCTTGGACATTAAAATCGAACTGACGGCGCGTTTGATATCGGCGGTCTCGTCAATCACGATTGGGGTATTGCCTGCGCCAACGCCAATGGCTGGTTTACCGGAGGAGTAGGCGGCTTTCACCATGCCGGGGCCACCGGTGGCGAGAATTAGATTTATCTTCTCGTGGGTCATCAACTGATTGGAAAGCGCCACCGACGGCTGGTCAATCCAGCCGATAATGTCTTTCGGGGCACCTGCGGCTATGGCGGCATCCAGAACGATGCGGGCGGCAGTAGTAGTGGAAACCTTGGCCCTTGGGTGAGGTGAGAAGATGATGCCGTTACGGGTCTTTAAGCTTATCAGTGCTTTAAAGATAGCGGTGGAGGTTGGGTTGGTGGTGGGCACAATGCCGCAGATGATGCCAACGGGTTCGGCGATGGTAATGGTGCCGAAGGTGGCATCTTCGGCGAGAATGCCGCAGGTCTTTTCGTCTTTGTACTTGTTGTAAATGTACTCGGAGGCGAAATGGTTTTTGATGACCTTGTCTTCAATGACCCCCATGCGGGTTTCTTCTGCGGCCATCTTGGCAAGACGGATGCGCGCATCGGCAGCGGCGAGGGCGGCGGCGCGGAAAATGCTGTCCACTTGCTCCTGACTGTAAGAAGCAAATTGGGCCTGAGCCCTGGCGACGCGTTCAACCAGTGCGTTGAGTTCCTGGGTGTTGGTGACTGTCATAATGAAGTTCCCGTGAAAAAGAATGTTTAGCAAAATTGAATTTAGCTAAAGACTCTTGTCTGTGACTGAAAAATTACACCTATATAGGTATTGCGACCGTGATCTGTAACACAAAGCTGCGCGCATCTGAAATAAAACAACAGAAAGAGCTACACTTTGATGACAATTTGCACGAATGGCGATTACCGACTATTCATAAGGGATTTTTATCCGAACTTGTGACAAAACGCAGAAAATCTCATTTTTCGGCCTTACGGGGTTAATGTAGAGTAATCACCTGCATCGCTTCGGTTTTTACCATCAGTTTATGGGCTCTCAAGCCCCGGAGATCCTTAGGTGGACGTAACGGTTTATATAAAATTTTTTCTGGGATTGGTGGCAATCATCAACCCCATAGGTCTGTTGCCTGTGTTTGTGAGCCTCACAAGCCATCAGACCGAGGCCGAGCGTAACCACACGGGTAAGATAGCCAACCTGGCAGTGGTGATTATTCTGCTGGTGACCATAGTGGCCGGGCAGCACATCCTCAATATGTTTTCTATCTCGCTGTCGGCGTTTCGAATTGCCGGTGGCACCCTGATTGCTATCATCGCCCTGTCGATGCTGCAGGGTAAGCTTGGCGAAGTAAAACGTAACCAGGAAGAAGACAGAGAGTCCTCCGCCATGGAATCGGTTGCCGTAGTACCGCTGGCGCTGCCCTTGATGGCAGGCCCTGGTGCCATCAGTTCGGTTATCGTGTTTGCCGCTGAGCACAACACTCTCATTGATCTGGTGGGCATGTTTGTCACTGTACTGATTTTTGGTGCTCTGAGCTTCGGCCTGTTCCGCATGGCGTCGGTGATTTACCGGGTTTTGGGCAAGACGGGCATTAACGTTATCACCCGTTTGATGGGCCTCTTGATGCTCTCTATCGGTATCGAGGTGATGGCTGCAGGCTTTAAGGGGCTGTTCCCTAACTTGCTTGGTTAAACTTGGGCCCGATCACCAAAAGCCAATTCCAGCCAGTCTGATAAAAAAGCCCCACACTCAATGCGGGGCTTTTTGTTTTGGGTAGCTGGCAGTGGCCTTCTTAAAAATCCTGACCCAGATCGTTCAGGCCGCCGAGGCGGGGGCTGAACAGCTGATGGTGCATCCGAATGGCGAATTCGTCGGTCATGCCGGAGATATAGTCGGCAATCACCCGCATGGCATTGTCGCCTTTGTCGGCAGCATCGCGCCAGCGCCCCTGGGTATTGAGGGGCAGCAGCCGCTCGGGATCGGATGCAAAGGCTTCAAACAGTTGCATCACCATTTGCTGGCCCTTGTATTCAAGCATTTGAACTTCCGGCTTTCTCACCACATGGCGCCACACAAACCGCTTGAGCGCATTGAGTGCCAGGGCAAACTCATCCTCGAGCACCGCATTGTGGCGCAGCAGCGGCTCATCAAACCTGTCGTCCTCTACCATGGCGATGGCGGTAACAAAACCGTTCACCAAGGTACCTATGGCATCTTTGCGTAGGTGATGCTCGGCGGCAAAAAGGTGCTTATCTATGGTGGCTATTTCGCTCTTTATCCAGCTGTCGCCGCTCTCCCTGAGTAAGGGCGCGACCCCATCAAGCCATTGTTCGCGGCTGACGATGCCCATGACTATCGCATCTTCAAGGTCATGCACCGCGTAGGCGATATCGTCAGCCAGCTCCATAATGGTCGCATCCAGCGACTTATACAGGGTTTTGCCGTGGCGACGGCCCTCGGCGGCGGCAAACGCCGTGAAGGTGTGTTTATCGTTTGCCGAGAGCGGCGCCAGTACCCAATCGAATACGTCGGCGTCTTCGCCAAACACGGCTTTTACCGGCGGCCAGTCGGCGGGGCGCAGCTGGCGATAATGGGCCACTTCCACATCGGGAGCCGTGGTTTTAAGGGCAGATGCGAGTTGCGGGTATTTCAATATGCCAAGCAGGGTACGCCGGCACAGGTTCATGCCAAAGCCCGGCGTGTAGGGCTCAAGCTTGGTGAGAATACGGAAGGTCTGGCCGTTTCCTTCAAAGCCGCCATGGCCGCGCATCATGTAATTGAGCGCGACTTCGCCGCCGTGGCCAAACGGCGGATGGCCGATATCGTGGGCCAGACACAGGGATTCAATCAGGCTCATGGAGTCGATAAGTGACTCTTTATCCGGATGTTTGCGCTTAAGCTGCGCGGCGATGCCGGTGCCGATTTGTGACACTTCCAATGAATGGGTAAGGCGGGTTCGATAAAAGTCGTTCATACCAACCCCAAGCACCTGGGTTTTGGCCTGCAAGCGCCTGAAGGCGGCGCTGTGCAGCACCCGGGCGCGGTCGCGCTGGAACGGGCTTCTGTGGTCGTTACGTCTGTGTTTGTCTTCGCCGTGGCGGCGTTCATGCCATGGATTTTGCATTCTGGCTCCTCAGAGCATGCGGTTTATCTGATCCAAATCCAGCTTGAAGCTGGGCACATAACAGTCGATAAAATACTTCACCGCCGGATGGGGATTGGCATCCAGCATGGCTTCGAGGCGGGTGCGGGCGGTATTGAACTCGCGGTTGCCGGCTTTAAGCTCCTCCAGGCACTTAAGATAGGCGCACAGGGTGTCGGCGGATTTCACCAGATGCTTTATTTCTTCATCGGCTTCGTCTGCAACAAGCAAGGGGCGATAGTCCTCTTTAAACTCCTCCGGCACCATCTCGAGCAGTCTTTCTTCGGCGATGGCTTCAATTTTTTTGTATTCAAACTCGATATCTTTATTGAAGTACTTTACCGGGGTTGGCAGATCGCCAGTCAGCACTTCGGAGGCATCGTGGAAAATGGCCAGAGTTGCAGCTTTGTAGGCATCGACCTCGATACCGAACTGACGTTTGGCAATCACAGCAAGACCGTGGGCAACCATGGCTACCTGCAATGAATGCTCCTGCACATTCTCGGAGCGAACGTTGAACATAAGCGGCCAGCGTTGAATTAATTTGAGGCGAGCGAGATGGGCGAAAAGATGACTCATGATGCTGCGATTCCCTGAATGCGTGGGGCCTTGCCACTGGATAAGTGAGCTTGGGCCTTATTGGGGCGGATAGTTCAACTTTACAGCAACTTAGCCAAAAAGGGCAGTCGACTTTTCGATTCCGATGTGAGCGTTGGCTGGCGGGAATGACAGCCATTAAAAAGCACCGCAGGTGCGGTGCTTGGGATTTATATGATTGCAGTGGCTGACTGGCAGCGTACCGGCGACAGCTATTGATAAATCACTGTCGATAGTTTTCCAAAAATTCGCCAAAAGCCATCAGGGCCTTTTCCAAATCTTCCTTGTGGGGCAGGAACACCACCCGCAGGTGATCCGGCTCCGGCCAATTAAAGGCACTGCCCTGAACCAGCAGAATTTTCTTTTCCTTCAATAAGTCGAGCACCAGGCGCTCATCGTCACGCAGGTTAAAGCGTTTGGCATCGAGCTTGGGGAAAGCATACAGGGCGCCTTTGGGCTTTTTACAGCTGACGCCGGGAATGCTGTTCAGATATTCAAAGCAGGTATCACGCTGCACACTTAAGCGGCCGTTTGGCAGGATCAGCTCGTTAATGCTCTGGTAGCCGCCCAGGGCGGTTTGCACCGCGTGCTGATTGGGTACGTTGGCACAAAGGCGCATGGAGGCCAGCATATCCAGGCCTTCAATGTAGCTTTTAGCGGCTTTAAGGTTGCCGGAGAGCATCATCCAGCCGACCCTGAAGCCCGCAGCGCGGTAGGCCTTGGACAGGCCATTGAAGGTCACTGTAAGAATGTCGTCCGACAGACTTGCCATCGGAATGTGTTTGGCATCGTCGTAGAGGATTTTGTCGTAAATCTCATCGGCAAACAGGATGAGTGAATGTTGGCGACAAAGCTCAACCACATCCAGCAACAACTCTTTGGAGTAGACGGCGCCGGTGGGATTATTGGGGTTTATCAGCACGATGGCGCGGGTGCGCGGGCTGATTTTGGCTTTGATGTCGTTAAGATCCGGAAACCAGTCGGAATCTTCATCACAGCGATAATGTACCGCCTTGCCACCGGCGAGATTGGCGGCCGCAGTCCACAGTGGATAGTCGGGTGAGGGGATAAGCACTTCATCATCGCTGTTAAGCAGCCCCTGCAGCGCCATCACGATAAGCTCGGACACGCCATTGCCGATGTAGATATCCTCAATATCGACCCCGAAAATGCCCTGGGACTGATAATGCTGCACTATGGCTTTGCGGGCCGAAAACAGGCCTTTGGATTCACAATAGCCCTGGGCACTGGGTAAGTTCAGAATCACATCACGGACAATTTCTTCCGGCGCTTCAAAGCCGAATGGGGCCGGGTTACCAATGTTGAGTTTCAGGATCCTGTGGCCTTCGTCTTCGAGACGACGGGCCTCTTTATGTACCGGTCCGCGAATGTCATAGCAAACGGTATCTAATTTGTTGGACTTGATGATGGGATGCATCCGTTACCTCTGGATCCTGTCTGGTGCTGTGCCTGATATTGTCAATGTGGCCGCCGACATAAGTGTGCCGCGCGGTCAATCACAATACCCAAATTCCCAAAGTGCGAAAAGAGGATAATCTCAAAATTTATGAAAATATTTCAGTAAAATATCCTGATTGATTCGGTATTTAAGCTGTTAAAAAAGAGATATATGCTGTTTTGGTGGTGCTTTTAAGCGTGCATTACCAAAACCAGGCGTTGTTTAAGGTTTCTTAGCCAGGTTTTCATCGGCTTTTGGTATGAGGTCTTTGTCGTGATGTGCTTTCCCAGTGGACTGTGCGGCGACCAAGCGGCTGAATTTAACCGCCGCGGCGAAAGCGGCGCTTTGGACGCATGGATATTCGCATAAGCAAGGTGAAATTCATTTCTTTTGCTTATATCTAACTTATTTAAATTAAAGGAATATTTATAGGTTTCATTCGAGTTTTTAAAAAAATGTTCACTTGAATGGAATTTCTGGTTGACTGGTCGGACGATGCACATTATTTTTCTGCCCGATGTTTTTACCCAGGCACGAACAAAAGCGGCAGCAGTAACCTGACCGACTGGCGGTATGCCCATAATAAAGCAGCGAATTCGGTGCCCGGGAGTGAATAAGGTCCTCTGGGCGCCGGCACCCAAAAACTTTTGCCCCTGTTGGGCCCTGATAGAGGACCTGTTTGCATGTCTGAACCGACAGCGATAAGTCTGATCCCACCCATGGTGGTGCTGGCGCTGGCCATTTGGCTGCGTCGTCCAATTCTTGCTCTGATCATCGGCGCCATTGCCGGTTTGCTCTTGCTGGATCCTTCTTCTGTGCTCGGCAACTTTGCCGATGCCTCCTTGAAGGTGATGCAGGATGAAACCATTGGCTGGCTTATTCTGGTGTGTGGCAGCTTCGGTGCCTTGATTGCACTGCTGGTGCGTACCGGCGGCGCGCTGGCCTTCGGCCGAAAAGCCATTTTGCTGGCCAAAGGCCGTAAATCATCGCTGTTTATGACCTTTGTGTTGGGTCTGGTGATCTTTATCGACGATTACCTCAATGCGCTGACCGTGGGTGAAACCATGAAGCGCGTAACCGACAAATTTAAAGTGTCCCGCGAAATGCTGGCCTATGTGGTGGACTCCACCGCTGCGCCCGTGTGTGTGTTGGTGCCGCTGTCAACCTGGGCCGTGTTTTTCGGTGGCCTCTTGGTAGATAACGGTGTTGCCGCCGAAGGCGAGGCCATCAGCGTGTACATGTCGGCTATCCCTTACATGCTGTACGCCTGGCTTGCGGTCATCATGGTGCTTTTGGTTGTGATTGGCGTCGTGCCTGCCATCGGCCCGATGAAAAAAGCGGAACTTGCTGCTGCCAAGGGCGAGCCTGCCAAAGAGCAGGTTGACTGGGAAGAAGTGCAAACCTCTGACGAGTACGCCGTAAAAGCCATTGAAGACGAGTTCGAGCATGCCGACAAGCAAGGTAAGCTGCACAACTTTTTGGTGCCGCTGGGTCTGCTGGTTGCCTTCACCGTGTATTTCGATATCGACGTCTGGAAAGGCCTGCTGGCGACTTTGGTGGTCACTCTGCCTTACTACGCGGTACAAAAGCTGATGCCACTGTCTGAGATGATGGATCAGATGATTGACGGCTTTAAGAGCATGTTGCCAGCCATTGGCACTGTAATCGCCGCCTTTATCTTTAAGGATGTGTGCGATCAGCTGCTGCTGCCTCAGTATGTCATCGATACCCTGAGTCCTTACATGACCGCCAAGATGCTGCCTGCGGTGGTGTTTCTGGCGATGGCAGTGCTGGCCTTTGCTACCGGCTCCAGCTGGGGGATTTTTGCGGTAACCATCCCTATCGTGATGCCACTTGCCAATGCTGTGGGCGCCGATACTGCGCTGGTGATTGGTGCGCTGCTGTCAGCATCTTCCTTCGGCAGCCAGGCGTGTTTCTACTCAGATTCGACCGTACTGGCCGCCCAGGGCTCTGGCTGTAATCTGGTGAGCCACGCAGTGACTCAGCTGCCCTATGCGCTGATTGCCGCAGCCTTCGCTTTTGTGGGCTTTATCCTGCTCGCTTAAGGCGTATCGCGCAACTCACATTAAACACCCGGCTTGCCGGGTGTTTTTTTATGTCTGATATTTGGCGAACATCAATGGCTGGATAGCGGTATGGCCTATACGGCGGTACTGATTGGTCTGGGGCGCAAAGACGGGACGAGCTTAAGAGGCTTGATAGTCACTTAGGTGCGCGCTTAAAAGGCCACGCAGCCGCTTGTTATAGATACTGATGCTTCACGAATAGGCCAGAGGTCAAAGAGAGAGCTTAATCGCTGTTGCAGGCTCGCACGGCGCTTTGAATTGCTTTGGTTTCGGGCAACAAAAAAGCCAGCACTGGGCTGGCTTTTGCTTCAAAGAAGGGTAATTAGTTTACGCGCTTCTTGAATTCACCGGTACGGGTGTCGATTTCAATCTTGTCGCCTTCTTTAACGAATTCGGCAACCATGATTTCCAGATCGCTACCAACGATTTTGGCAGGTTTCATCACTTTACCAGAGGTGTCGCCACGGGCGGCTGGCTCGGTGTAACCCACTTCGCGAACGATGGTGGTTGGCAGTTCAACAGAGATGGCTTTGCCTTCGTAGAAGGTTACCTGGCATTCTTCGGTCATGCCGTCAACGATGTACTTGGCAGCGTCGCCCATGTTATCGGCTTCTACGTCGTACTGGTTGTACTCGGCGTCCATGAATACGTACATAGGATCGGCGAAGTAAGAGTAGGTGCAGTCCAGACGCTCGAGAACGATTACGTCCATCTTGTCTTCACCCTTGAAGGTGGTCTCGGTAGAAGAGTCGATCAGTACGTGCTTGAGCTTCATTTTCACGATAGCAGCGTTACGGCCTGAACGAGTGGTTTCAGTCTTCTGAACAACCCATGGGTTGTCGTTAAACATGATCACGTTACCTGGACGGATTTCATGAGCAGTTTTCATTACTAAATTTCCTATATCTTGGGCGTTTTACTTTAAGGCGGTATCTTAACTATTTTTTGACGAATTGCACTAGCCGCGAAGCCAGATCAGTCGTCTTTAGTGCATCGATTGGCCATTGTTTGGCATGGGCCAACAGCGGCAAAGCGAAAGATTCGATAGTTTGCCAGTGCTGTTGCACTGCGCTCGCCTGTTGCTGGTTGAACGCAAGGTTCAGATTTTTCCAGCAATCTGCAATCTCAGAGTCGAGATTATCGCAGTAAAGGCGCATAAAAGCTTCTAATTTTACCAGGTGATAATCTTCTTCCTGTTGATAAATGTGCCAAATAAAGGGTTTGGCTGCCCATTGGGCCCGCAGGAAGGAGTCTTCGCCCCGAACGATATTGAAATCACAGCTCCACAGCAGCCGATCGTAACCTTGCTGATCTGTCATTGGCAGCACGTGAATACAAAGGCTTCGGTCACGGATTTGCATCCCGGCAGTCAGCTCGGCCACAGGGCAAGGCAGTAGTGTGCTAAGGCTGTTGAAGCTGCGCCCCTTTGGAATAAGCATATGTACTGGCTTATCGCTTTTAGCGAGCAGTTCACAAAGGGCGGGCAGGGCGTCGGTTTCATAACTAAAAACGCTGATAACCCTGTCGTCGGCGTTTATGCCGGTGAGGCCCAATTTTTTAAACAGTGCCAGCTTATTAGCGGAATCAGCCTGCCAGGCATCGCGCTCTGCAAACAGGTCTTTTTCGCAAATCAGGCCGCCGCTTTTCTCGGTAAACCCCGGCATAAAGAAGTATTTGTTAATGCCGCCTGGCTGAAACGATGGCAGGCCGTGGCAACCATCAACCCAATCTTCAGCGCTTAGATACTCAAGATTGAGCCACACAGGCGCTTTGGCTGCGCTGCTGACAGCGGTTTTGACCTCATCGGGCAGCTCGCAGGCAAAGGCTTCAATCAGCACGTCACCGGCAATAAAGGGAAGGCTAAGCGGCTGCTGCCACTGCTTGATGGTAACGCCATCGAACAGCTGGCTTGGGATGCTTGGGTCAAGCCCCGGCAGAATATGGGCAAAACTGTTTACATCATCCACCCACAGATTGACGGCAATGCCGTATTCACGGGCAAGCTGCTTGGATAAACGCCAGGTGACACCTATATCGCCATAGTTGTCGATGACGGCGCAAAAGATGTCCCAGTGGCTTGGACGGGTTGCTTGAGTGTCGTTATTCATCAAGGCGCTGCGTACGGGCTTAAGGGGTGAAAATCACCGATAAAAAAGCGGCGCCAAAGCGCCGCTGATATTGTGGGAGTCTGGAATTAGTCTTCCAGCTCGGCCAGGCACATCTCTTCGTATACCTGCTTAACCCATTTTTCGACGCGCTCTTCGGTAAGCTCTGGCTGACGGTCTTCGTCGATGCCCAGACCCACAAAGTGGTCGTCATCTACCAGCGCCTTGGAGGCTTCGAAGTTGTAACCGGCAGTTGGCCAGTGACCAACGATGATGCCACCACGGGCTTCAACGATGTCGCGTACCATGCCCATGGCATCGAGGAAGTACTCGGCGTAATCTTCCTGATCGCCGCAGCCGAAAATGGCTACCAGTTTGTCGGTGAAATCGATTTGCTCGAGTTCAGGGAAGAAGTCATCCCAGTCACACTGAGCTTCACCGTAGTACCAGGTTGGGATCCCGAACAGCAGCAGATCGAAATCAGCGATCTGCTCCTTGGTGCTCTTGGCGATGTCTTTGACATCTACCATGTGCTTGCCCAATTTTTTCTGGATCATCTTGGCGACAGCTTCGGTGTTGCCTGTGTCACTGCCGAAAAAAAGACCTACAGTAGCCATTGTCTTTCCTTTAAATATCAGTTGCGATTGCGCGTCATCTGCGACTTTTGACTCAATCGTCAAAAACCTGCTTAAGAATGCATTCGATTAATTGGCTGCGGCTGATGTTACTGGCCAGCGCCTTTTCGTTCAAGGCGTCATACAAATCTTGTGACACCTTTAACTCTATTCGTTTCAGGCCCTTTGCCTTGTCCCGTTGGATCTGGTTCCGTTTGTTAATCCTCAGCTGCGCCTCACGGGGCAGAGGATTGCTTCTTGGACGTCCACGGCGCTTCTCATCGGCAAAGAGATCGATTGTTGTTCTGTCTGCTGCTTCTTTTGCCATTGTCGAGTTAACCTATACCGGCACCTTCCCATGTCATCTGGATGATACCTTTGGCGATAAAACCGGCGCAGCCCAAAAACAGCACCAACCAAACAATATAACGGCCGAATTTAGGCACGTTTCCCTGTTTGAGCACATCATGGATAGCCATACCGATGAAAAAGAATATGGCAGCAAAAAACAGATTCAGACCCAAGGTTTCAATCTGCTGCATATGCTGAGCTAACATCGAGGCTTACTCCGTTCGTGTCCTGGTGTGGGCGAAAAACCCGGTCTTGAAAAGGAGGCGCGAATATATCACATCATATTAGCGCCTGCTATAGCCTTTACCCAAGCGCCTCAGGGCTTTGGCTGTCCAGAAAGTTTTTCACCAGGCGGTTAAAGATGGCGGGCTTTTGCGCATGCAGCCAATGCCCGGCGCCGCCAATGGATTTAAGCTGCACCTTAGGAAATTGCGACAGTATCGCATCCCTGTGGTCGGCGCTGACGTAATCTGAGTCTTCGCCGCGGATAAACAGGGTTGCGCCATCAAAGTGTTTATCTTCAAAAGGCCAGCCAATAATCGCATCGTAAGCGCTGATAAGGCCGCTCAGATTCATCCGCCAATAAAACCCCTCATCGGCGCGGCGCAGGCTTTTTAACAGAAACTGCGCCGTGCCTTCATCCACCCCTTTGCCAAGCACATGGGAAAGGGCAGCTTTGCGATCGACACTGCCATCCAACGGCAGCGAGGTGAGGGCATCGAACACCTTTTGATGACGGGGCTGATAGGCCACCGGTGCAATATCGGCGGCCACGACAGACCGGACCCGCTCTGGGTGGCCAAGGGCGGTGGCGAGCACAATTTTACCGCCCATGGAGTGACCCACCAGATGGGCTTTCTCAATCCCAAGTTCATCCATCAGTGTAATCACCGCCTGGCTCAGGGAAGGGTAATCCATGTGATCCCAATGGGGGCTTTGGCCGTGATTGGGCACATCGATTCGGGTGACCCGGTAGTGCTCTTCCAGCGCCTGACCAAGGCCCTTAAGGTTGTCCAGATCGCCAAACAGCCCATGGATGAGGATGACATCTTCCCCTTGCCCCTGGGTGCTGTAATTAATTGTCTGCGGCTGTGATGCCTGTAACTGGTGCTCTGTGGCTTGCATATCCTGCGCCTGTTACCTGTTGCGGCTGAATTAAAGGAGGGCAATTTTGCCTTTTGGGGCGGATAGGTTCAAGGCGCGCTGGAATTTTCGCCCTGTTTGCGGCCTGATGCTGGCCTGCGCGGCTATTTTTTACCCGTTTAAACCCGGGCGCCGCCAAGTTAGCCGAACTTGGACACGCTTTTCAATTTGGAGCGCTTTATCAATCTGTTGGAGTGGCTTACACTGGGCTTTCTTCGGCGAGTCGGCTTCAAAGAAAGCCGCCAGAGAATACAAAAGGAAAGCATTGGTGATGAAATATATAGAAGTGGATGAAGAGCTCTATCGCTACATAGCCGGCAAAACCGAACGTATTGGCGAGAGTGCCTCCGACATTCTGAGGCGTCTGCTGGGACTGTCGGTCGCCGAAATCACCGAAGCTGCCCCCGTCGATATCAGTGAGCCCAGCATGGAAACCCCGGCTGCGGCAAAAGTGGCCGATGCGGTTACCGCCAAGCCTCAAGTAGCTGCCACAGTGGCTGCTCAGGTGTCGGCCGTATCAGCAGATATCGCTACTGTTCGCAGCGCTGAGCCAAGCGCGGATGCGAGTGCAGATAAGAGCGCCGAAATCGATTTTGCCAACTTGCTCAGCGAAACCAGCCTCGATGCGCAAAAAGGCGCCGTAGGCCGCTTCCTGTACGCATTGGAGTGCCTGCACGCCGCCGCCCCAGGCCGTTTCGAGCAGGTGTTGCAAATCCAGGGCCGCGATCGCCTCTACTTTGCCACCTCCAAAGAGGCACTGCTTAAGGCCAGTAAATCGGCCAACCCGAAAGAGATTGGTTGCAGCGGTTTTTGGGTAACCACCAATAACAATACCGCTAAAAAGCGCACCATTTTGGAAGAAGCGCTGTTGCAGCTTGGCTGCGATCCGGTGCGCGCCAAATCCCTCGGCGAATTGGCACTGGCCTGAATGAGCCACACGTTTTGGATGACTGAATAAAGGATTACACGTCTTGGCAATCCATGACCGCGCGGGCAAGCCCGCCCAGCAAGGGGATCTGGTTAATATCCCCAAACTGATGAGCCACTATTACCGCCTGGTACCGGATGTAAACGATCCGGCCCAGAAAGTCAGCTTCGGCACCTCTGGCCACCGTGGCTGCGCGTTCCATAAAAGTTTTAACGAGCAGCACATTCTGGCCATCGCACAGGCCGTGGTGGATTGGCGTACTCAGGCCGGGATCGGTGGCGCCCTGTATTTGGGAATGGATACCCATGCGTTGTCGCAGGCTGCTTACCTGTCGGTCATTGAAGTGCTGGTTGCCAACCATGTGTGCGTGATTGCCCAGCTCAATGACAGCTTTACCCCAACGCCTGTGGTCAGCCAGGCCATTGTTGCCGCCAATCGTGGCCAGAGCAATGCCGCTGCTCTTTGCGATGGCATTATCATCACGCCATCCCACAATCCGCCCCAGGACGGGGGTATCAAGTACAATCCGCCCCATGGCGGCCCGGCTGAAGGCGAGATCACCGGCTGGATTGAAAAGCGTGCCAATCACTATCTGCTGCACGCCCTTGACGGTGTGAAGCGGGTTAACTACGGCATTGCGCAAATGTTGCCGTTTTTAAAGCATAAAGATTTGATAGCGCCCTACGTGAACGACCTTGCGCAAGTGGTGGATATGGCCGCTATCGCCAAAGCTGGCGTGCGTATTGGGGTTGACCCACTGGGTGGCAGCGGCATTCATTACTGGCAGCCGATCGCCAAACAGTATGGGCTTGATATCACTCTGGTTAATCACAGCGTTGACCCAACGTTCGGGTTTATGACCCTGGATAAAGACGGCAAAATCCGTATGGATTGCTCATCGCCCCATGCGATGGCCGGCCTGCTGGTACATAAAGACAAATTTGATATCTGCGTTGGTAACGATCCTGACTACGACCGCCACGGCATCGTATGCCCGGGCACTGGCCTGATGGATCCGAACCATTATCTGGCCGTTGCCATCGACTATCTGCTGGGCCACAGACCCCAGTGGGCCAAAACCTTATCTGTGGGTAAGACCCTGGTGTCGAGCTCACTTATCGACAAGGTTTGCGGCGCCCATCAGGTGCCTTTGATGGAAGTGCCGGTGGGCTTTAAGTGGTTTGTCGATGGTCTGGCCGATGGCAGTGTCTGCTTTGGCGGTGAAGAAAGTGCCGGTGCAGCCTTCCTTAAAATGGATGGCACTACCTGGTGTACCGATAAAGACGGCTTCATTCTGGCGCTGCTCGCGGCCGAAATCCTTGCCGTGACAGGTAAAACGCCTGCCCAGCGTTACGAAGAGCTGGTTGCCGAGCACGGCCGCTGCTTCTATAAGCGTATCGATAGCCCGCTGAACCCCAAGATGAAGGCCAAGTTTGCTGCGCTGAATGCTGAAACCCTGGGGGCAGCCGCTGTTGCCAGTGATGAGATAACCGCGGTGCTGACCAAGGCCCCGGGCAACGATGCTGCCATTGGCGGTATTAAGGTGTGCACCGACAAAGGCTGGTTTGCCGCCCGGCCATCGGGCACAGAGCCGCTGTTTAAGCTGTATGCTGAAAGCTTTGTCAGCGAGGCTCATCTGGGTGAGCTGATTGCCGATGCACAGGCTATTCTCGGCGCGGCGCTCAAGGCCATTAAAATCTAAACGCTTTGCTGCACAATAAAAAAACGCGCCCTATGGCGCGTTTTTTTATCTTTGGATGCACACTTGGCGCTACATCTACTCAATACTCGATATGGCAACTGGGCAGGTTGTTCTTATCCAGATAATTCTGATGATATTCTTCGGCCACGTGGAAGGTTTGCAGCGGTACGATTTCAGTCACTATGTGGCGGCTACCCCAGCGGCCAGAGCGGGCGAGGGCGAGTTTGGACGCTTCTGCCTGTTCTTTTTGCAGCTTGTCGTGGAAAAAGATAGTGCTGCGGTACTGGGTACCTATGTCACCGCCCTGTTGGTTGAGGCTGGTTGGGTTATGGTTTTTCCAAAACACCTGTAGCAAATCGTCAAAGCTCACCTGACTTGGGTCGAATTCAACCTGCACCACTTCGGCATGGCCGGTGATGCCTTTCTTTACATCTTCATAGCGGGAATATTTGTCGTTACCGCCCATGTAACCGCAGGTGGCGCTGATCACGCCCGGGATCTGCCGGAAAAAATACTCTACACCCCAAAAACAGCCGGCGCCGAAGGTGGCAAATGATGAACTGGATTGTGACATGGAAACCTCTATGGATGTCTGGACGGCTAAATTGTGATGAAACTTTGTCGTAAATGCAATAGGGCGAGGCGGCTTTGTTATCAACTGCGGCGTGGCAATGGCTAAATGATTGAGATCAGGCTTAAATAGCTGTGATAGTATTGGCACAAAAAACTGCATGGCCTCACGGATTGCTGCCGGTTTGACTGCTTAACAGTTGTCTGGCTGCTCGGCTGTAATGTCCGGCCAACAGGCGGTTATCAGCAAGCAAAGCCTTAGGGAAGGCGTGAAGCTGTCTTCGCCCCTTCCTCAGAGAAAGGAGACCCCAAGTGCTTAACCTACTGCAAGGCTGCAAAGACTTTTTGCATCTCACCCTGTCCAATCCTGAACACTTAAACCCCATCGCCCCCCAACTTCTGCATGGCCACACCAAAGTAAGCCTTTGGGATACCGGCGTACTGCTGTTTGAACCGGCAGCCGGCAACAGCCAAAAAGATGTGGTGCTCTCGAGCGGGGTGCACGGCAACGAAACTGCGCCCATTGAGCTTTGTAACGGCCTTATTCGGGATCTGCTGGAAGGGCGTTTGCAGGTAAAAGAGCGGGTTTTGTTCCTGATTGGAAACCCGGCCGCCATCAACAATGGCACCCGCATCGTAGATGAAAACATGAACCGCCTTTTTAGCGGTGAGCACAGCCGTGGCCCCGGGCTGTCAAACCCGGAGCGGGTAAGAGCCAAAAAGCTTGAGGCCTATGTCACTCGGTTCTTCAGCGAAGGCGCGGCAATCGGCGCAGGCAGACAGCGAATTCATTACGACTTGCACACCGCCATCCGTGGCTCCAAGCATGAAAAGTTTGCTATCTATCCCTATCGCCCAGGCCGCGCCTTCAGTGGTGAGCAAATCATGTTCCTGGCGGCGAGTGGCGTTGATACAGTGCTGTTCCACCACGAACCTACCACTACTTTCAGTTATTTCTCATCGGAACTGTTCCGCGCCGACGCCTTTACCATAGAGCTTGGCAAGGTGTATCCCATGGGGCAGAACGACATGAGCAAGTTCGACAGCACCCGCGAAATGTTTAAACGGCTTATCTGTGCTGAGCCGCTGGAATTGCCGGCCTTTGATGCCACTCAGGTGAACCTCTATCAGGTTTGCAGGGTCATTAATAAAGAAGCCGACGACTTTGAATTTACCTTCAGCACCGATGTAGAAAACTTTACTGCCTTCCCCCGTGGCCATGTGATTGCCCGTCAGGCCGGTAAGGACATACTGATTGAGCAGGAAACCGAAGCTGTGGTGTTCCCCAATGCCAAGGTGCCTATTGGCCAGCGCACTGTGATCATGCTGGTACCCGCGGTAAATCCACACGTGGAATAAGGCTGTAAAGCAATTAATACATGCATTCGGGGGAAACTTGTCCCCCGTCATAGTGTAATGATTGTCAGGTAGTTTACGTTAACGTAATGTTCATCCCGCGTTTTACATACAGGCCAGGTTGTGTCCGGCCACAATGATAACAAGAGCAGAATATGAGCAACGCAACAACAAACCAAGAGACTGTGCATAAGGTCTCCTTCCTCGACAGGGAGTCGCTGCACATCCCCATTCTCAAGATCCTTCAGGCCGACGGTACGCCTTACGAGGAAGCCGTTCTCCCGCAAATCGATGAAGCCCTTGCCAAGCGCATCTATGACGCCTGTGTGTTCACCCGGGTGCTGGACGAGCGCATGTTGGGTGCACAGCGCCAGGGTCGTATCAGTTTTTACATGACCTGTACCGGTGAAGAAGCCGCCATCGTCGGCAGCGCCGCTGCCCTGGATGACAAAGACGTTATCCTGGCTCAATACCGCGAGCACGCCGCCCTGCGCTATCGCGGTTTTACGACTGAGCAGTTTATGAACCAGATGTTCAGTAACGAAAAAGATCTCGGTAAAGGCCGCCAGATGCCTATCCATTACGGCACGGCAGCCCTGCATTATCAAACCATTTCCTCGCCACTGGGCACCCAAATCCCACAAGCCACCGGCGTCGGTTACAGCCTGAAAATGAAAGGCGAGCGCAATGTGGCCATTTGCTACTTTGGTGAAGGCGCAGCTTCAGAAGGCGATTTCCACGCCGGTCTGAACATGGCTGCGGTGCTGAAAGCGCCGGTGATTTTCTTCTGCCGCAACAACGGCTACGCCATTTCCACCCCCACCGAAGAGCAGTTTGCCGGTAACGGCATTGCCAGCCGCGGTGTGGGCTACGGCATGCATACCATTCGCGTAGACGGAAACGATATGCTGGCGGTGCTTGCCGCCACCCAGCAGGCCCGTGCCTATGCCCTTGAGCACAATGCGCCTGTGCTGATTGAAGCCATGACCTATCGACTCGGTGCCCATTCTTCTTCTGATGACCCTTCCGGTTACCGCTCTAAGGAAGAAGAAGCCAAATGGCGTGAGCACGATCCGGTTAAGCGATTCAAGCTGTGGCTTATCAATAAAGGCTGGCTCGCCGAAGCCGACGATGAAACCATGTACGAGAAATACCGCGAAGAAGTCCTGGCCTCCGTTAAAGTGGCCGAGAAAATTCCGGCCCCCCGCATCGATGAGATCATTGAGGATGTCTACGATGAGCCAACGCCGCAGCTGAAAAAGCAGCTGGAGTCGCTGAAGGCGCACGTGAAAAAGTATCCGCAAGCTTATCCAAAAACTGCAGGGAGGCTCTAAGCCGTGGCTGAAATGAATATGTTGCAAGCCATCAACAGTGCTCTGCGCATTGCGATGGAAAAAGACCCAACCATGTTGGTGTTCGGTGAAGACGTGGGCCACTTTGGCGGCGTGTTTCGCGCCACTTCCGGCCTGCAGGATACCTTTGGCAAGGGGCGCTGCTTTAACACCCCGCTGACCGAGCAGGGGATTGCCGGTTTTGCCAACGGTCTGGCCTCTAATGGCACCACTGCCGTGGCCGAAATCCAGTTCGCCGACTATATCTTCCCGGCGTTCGATCAGATTGTGAACGAGAGCGCCAAGTTCCGTTATCGCTCAGGCAATGAGTTCAATGTGGGCGGACTGGTGTATCGCACCCCTTACGGCGGCGGTATTGCCGGTGGTCATTATCACTCTCAGTCGCCTGAGGCCTATTTCACCCAGACCCCGGGTCTGAAGGTGGTTGTGCCCCGTAACGCCCATCAGGCCAAGGGCCTGCTGCTGGCGTCTATCCGCGACAAAAACCCTGTGGTGTTCTTCGAGCCAAAGCGCCTGTACCGAGCCAGCGTTGGCGAAGTGCCTGAAGGCGATTATGAGCTGCCACTGGGCAAGGCCGAAGTGGTGAAAGAAGGTAAAGACATCACGCTGCTCGCCTGGGGCGCGCAGATGGAAATCGTCGAAAAAGCTGCCGAAATGGCGGAAAAAGAAGGTATTTCCTGTGAAATCATCGACCTTCGTACCCTGGCTCCCTGGGATGTGGACACAGTTGCCGAGTCGGTGAAAAAGACCGGTCGTTTGCTGATTAACCACGAAGCGCCGCTTACCGGTGGCTTTGCCGGCGAAATCGCCGCGACCATTCAGGAAGAGTGCTTCCTGTATCTTGAGTCGCCCATCGCCCGGGTTTGTGGTTTGGATACCCCGTATCCGCTTATCCACGAAAAAGAATATATGCCGGATGCGCTCAAGACCTTTGAAGCCATCAAGGCCAGCGTCAACTTCTAGGAGCCCGGTATGATTAAAGATTTTATTTTGCCGGACATCGGTGAAGGCGTGGTCGAGTGTGAGCTGGTTGAATGGCTGGTGAGCGAAGGCGACCAGATTGCCGAAGATCAGCCCATTTGCGACGTGATGACCGACAAAGCCCTGGTGCAAATCCCGGCGCCCTTTGCCGGTGTGGTCAGCAAGCTTTATTACGCCAAGGGTGAAATCGCCAAGGTGCATGCACCCTTGTACGCCGTTGAAATCGAAGGCGAGGGCACCGATGCGCCAGCGGCTCCGGTTGAAACCAGTGCTGAAGCCGCGCCTGCCGGCACACCTGCTGCGCCCGGCGCCACGGCCGTTGCAGCGAGTGCCGGTAAGCAGGTCGAAGACTTCCTGCTGCCCGATATTGGCGAAGGCATTGTGGAATGTGAGCTGGTCGAGTGGCTGGTAAACGAAGGCGATATGGTTGAAGAAGATCAGCCCATTGCCGACGTGATGACAGATAAAGCGCTGGTACAAATCCCCGCGCTGAAAGCAGGTAAAATTGTTACCCTGCATTATCGTAAGGGACAACTTGCCAAGGTGCATGCGCCGCTTTACGCCATCGAGGTGGAAGCTGATCATCCGGTTGCCACGGCTAACATAGCGCCAGTCGCAAGTGACGATGGTAACCAGTCTGGGCGTGCTGCTCCGGCTACCGCTGCGGTTATTGGGAATGGCAAGGCGCTGGCAAGCCCAGCGGTGCGCCGCATGGCCCGCAGCCTGGATGTGGATTTATCGCAGGTGCCCGGCAGCGGTAAGCATGGCCGTGTGTATAAAGAAGACATTGAGCAGTACCTGAAGGGCGGCACAGCTCCTGTCGCTCAAGCCCCTGTTGCTCAAGCTCAAGCGACAGCTGCTTCTGCGGCGGCTCCTGTACAGCCTGCAGTTGGTGACAGAGTGGAGCCAATTCGCGGCGTAAAAGCTGCGATGGCGCGTCAGATGATGGACTCAGTCTCCAGCATCCCGCACTTTACCTACTGTGAAGAAATTGACCTTACCGATCTCGTTGCCCTGCGCGAGCGCATGAAGGCCAAGTACAGCAGTGACGATTTGAAGCTGACCATGATGCCATTCTTCATGAAGTCGCTGTCACTGGCTCTCAGTGAGTTTCCGGTGGTTAACAGTCAGGTGAATGCCGATTGCACCGAGCTGACCTACAAGGCCAGCCACAACATAGGTATGGCGGTGGACTCCAAAGTGGGCCTGCTGGTGCCTAACGTGAAGGATGTGCAGAGCAAGTCGATTCTGGATGTGGCCCGTGAAATCACCCGTCTGACCGAGGCGGCCCGCAGTGGCCGGGTAACACCTGCGGACCTTAAAGGTGGCACCATCTCCATCTCCAACATTGGCGCCCTGGGCGGCACTGTGGCTACCCCTATTATCAACAAGCCTGAAGTGGCCATTGTGGCGCTGGGTAAGTTGCAGACACTGCCACGCTTTGCCGAAGACGGCAGCGTGCAGGCGCGCAAGATAATGCAGGTGAGCTGGAGCGGCGATCACAGAGTTATCGATGGCGGCACCATTGCCCGCTTCTGTAACCTGTGGAAGCAGTATCTGGAGCAGCCGGAAGATATGCTGCTGGCCATGCGCTGATCCTCATCTTAATGTCTTTTAAAAAGCGCCTGCGGGCGCTTTTTTGTTATCTGTAGCCGTGGTCCGAAGGTTGGCATTGTGGATAAGCGAGCGGCTATCGGCCAAAACACCTTAATCTTTTGCCTGGCTTTACGTATAATGCGCCGAAGTCGTGTGTTGTCGGAATTAGCATGAGTCAACAAGCCCCCATTCTGGAACCCATTCAGTATCCATTTCCACCCAAGCCCATCCCACTTTCGGATGCGCAGAAGCTGGAATACAAAGAAAAAATCAAGGCGCTTTTGAAAGCACGCGATGCCGTGCTGGTTGCGCACTACTACACAGATCCCGAAATCCAGGCGCTGGCAGAAGAAACCGGCGGCTGCGTATCTGATTCGCTGGAAATGGCCCGCTTTGGCCGTGACCACCCCGCGCAAACCCTTATCGTTGCCGGTGTGAAGTTCATGGGTGAAACCGCCAAAATCTTAAGCCCGGAAAAAACCGTGCTGATGCCTACGCTTGAAGCCACCTGTTCCCTGGACGTGGGTTGCCCCATCGAAACCTTCAGTGCCTTTTGTGATGCTCACCCAGACCACACTGTGGTGGTGTATGCCAACACCTCTGCTGCCGTAAAGGCCCGTGCCGATTGGGTGGTCACATCCAGCATTGCCCTTGAAATCGTTGAGCACCTGGACAGCGAAGGCAAGAAAATCATCTGGGGCCCGGACAGACACCTTGGCAGCTACATCGCCAAGCAAACCGGCGCCGAGATGCTGCTGTGGCAGGGCGAGTGTATCGTTCACGATGAATTCAAATCCAAGGCGCTGCGCGAGCTTAAAATCCAGTACCCGGATGCGGCTGTGCTGGTGCACCCAGAGTCACCGGCCAGCGTGGTGGAAATGGCCGATGCCGTAGGCTCGACCAGCCAGCTTATCAAGGCTGCGCAAACCCTGCCGAACGATACCTTTATCGTGGCCACCGACAAGGGCATCTTCTACAAGATGCAGCAGGCTGCCCCCGGTAAGACATTGATTGAAGCCCCAACCGGCGGTAACGGCGCAACCTGTAAAAGCTGCGCCCATTGCCCCTGGATGGCGATGAACGGCCTTAAGGCGATTGAAGCGGCATTGTCTGCCACTGACACCGCCACCCATGAGATTTTTGTGGATGAGTCGCTGCGTGAGCGCGCCAAGCTGCCACTTGATCGCATGCTCGATTTTGCCAAGACCTTGAATATGCAAATTAAGGGCAACGCCTGAGTCTTATCGCAAAAAGTTTGAACTATGTCATAAAACCCGCTTCGGCGGGTTTTTTGTGGGCTATATTTACCCAGGTAGCCCAGACCAAAGGGGTATATGACGACTACACTTATACCTCTAAACTCCATATATCACCCGACAAACTCTCTGTTTCATCAACTTGAAGGGAACCCCTATGAACATGCGATGGATTGCGAGCCTCAGTTTAAAAACCAAGCTTATGCTGGTATTTATGCCGCCGCTCCTTGGCTATCTCATTTACGGTGGCATCTTGCTGGCTGAGCGGGTGGAAGAGCAAAACTCCCTCGAGCAGGTACAATTGCTGACTGAGCTTGCAGTAACCAACAGTGCGCTGGTACACGAGCTGCAAAAGGAACGTGGCATGAGTGCGGGCTTCCTCGGCTCAGGCGGCACCAAGTTCAAGGCGCAATTGCCCTCCCAGCGTGGACTCACCGATGAAAGGCTGAGGGCGCTGGACAATTACACCCTGGGCAAGAGCTTCCCGAAAAAAGTCAGCGACGAAATTGGCCGCATCCGCGTTGAGCTCGGCCGCCTTGGGCAAATTCGTGCCAGCATCGATAATCTGGGGATCAGCGTGCCGGATCAGGTGGCCTTCTACACCAACCTTAATGCGTCGCTGCTTCGTACCGTGGATGACATTGTTAAGATTGGCTCCAACAAAGATATCTCCATTGCCTCGGCCGCCTTCAGTGCCTATCTGCAGATGAAAGAACGCGCAGGGATAGAACGGGCCGTGCTGTCTTCCACCTTCGGCAATGATGGCTTTAAGCCAGGCGTATTTACCCGCGCCGTGAAACTTATGTCCGAGCAGGACAGCTATGGCGAACGTTTCCGCGCCCTGGCGACGGCCGATCAAAACATCAGTTGGCAGCAGTTGCAGCAGCAGGCCGAAATCAAAGAAGTTACCCGCTTCCGTGAAATCGCCCTGTCGCAGGACAACAGCAAAATAGCGGCCACTGCACCAGAAGATTGGTTTAAGGCATCCACCGCGCGGATAAACTTGTTGTATAAATTCGAGCAGGACCTCGCCAAGGCGCTCGATGCCCAAACCGACAACCGCCTCAGCGTAGCAAACTTCCATTTTATTGTGGTGCTGGTATCACTGCTGTTGGTGCTGGCGGTGGTGGTATTGATGGGCTTCTCGGTAATGGGCTTCCTGCACCAGGGGATCTCCCATATCGAAGGCAAGATGCGCCGCGCAAAAGAGGAGTTCGATCTTTCTACCCGAATTGAGCTGCAAAGCCAGGATGAACTCGGCAGGCTCGGCGCCGCTTTTAACGGCATGATGAACGACTTTGAAGCGGTTATCGTGCAGGTTAAGCGCAACAGCCAGACGGTGACCAACGCCGTGGAGCGTATGGAGACCCACTCCAACCAGATGCGCCAGGACGTTGCCCTTGGTCACTCAGAGGCAGAGCAGGTCGCCTCCGCCATGACTGAGATGAGCGCTACCGTAAGCGAGATTGCCTCCAATGCGGTTGAAGCCTCCTCGGCGTCCGGAAAAGCCAACAAAGAGGCGCAGACCGGCAACACCGAAGTGGGCAATACCGGTGATACCATCAGAAGCCTCGCGAGTGACATCAATGCCGCCGCGGCGGCTATCTCCCAGCTCGATGAAGATATTCAGGGCATTGTCAGTGTGCTCGAGGTGATAAGTGGCATCGCCGAGCAAACCAATCTGCTTGCGCTTAATGCCGCCATTGAAGCGGCCAGGGCAGGTGAGATGGGACGCGGCTTTGCCGTGGTGGCCGATGAAGTGCGCTCACTTGCCCAGCGCGCTCAGTCGTCCACTACCGATATTCGGACCATGACCGAGCGTCTGAAAGACGGCGCCAAGGTTGCGGTAGAGGCCATGGCCCGTGGTCAAAGTCAGGCCCATGCCTGCGTGGAAGAGATAGTCCATGCCGGTGAAGAGCTCAGCCGCATTGTGCAATACGTCGGTGTGATAGACAGCATGAACGAGCAGATAGCCGCAGCCACCCACGAACAAAGCGCCGTGGCAGAAGAAGTAAACCGCAACGCGCTCAGAATAAGTGAAATCTACCAAAGCACCCACAGGGTTGCCGACGAGCTCGGTCGCATTAACGATGATTTGCTTAATGCAGTCAACGCCATGAGCCAGGAAGTCTCGCGCTTCTCCCTCTCAAAAGGCGAGTAGGGTGCCAGAGTGCAGTAAAGAGTGCAGTAAAAAGAACGGGCAACAGCCCGTTCTTTTTTGAGTCTTTACCGTCAAACAAAGCGCTTAAGAAAATAACCAATCCATCCACATTAAAGCCGCTCAAAACAGCACATAAGATGCGGATTTTTGAGCGAAATGCCCGCAAAAGCATCGCTTTGCTCAGCAAGTGCGCAAACGATAAAAATAATTGGCTTTTCGCTTGACCCTGGAAGGGCATTTGCGTAAAGTACCGCTCCGTCGACAGGGGAAAGCAACGCGCTGACTGACGACAGACAATATGGTGAGGTGTCCGAGTGGCCGAAGGAGCACGCCTGGAAAGTGTGTATACGGAAACGTATCGAGGGTTCGACTCCCTCCCTCACCGCCACATTCTGAAACGGGGTTCGCAAATGCGAACCCCGTTTTGCTTTGGGCGATTTTACTTTATCCGCAGGTCCTCAAAAGTCGACCTTAATAAGCCCAAAATCAAAAATCATTCGAGCGCTCAAATAAAAAAGCCCGGGGTTAGCCGGGCTTTTTGCTTGGTTTTACTCACTTCACTGTTCACTTCTACAAGCTGCTTGGGCGTTGGGTTGTTTACCCAAGCTGCAATGTCTGTCTTTCAAGTGGGCCTCTATCTATGACAGTGTTAACCGTTTAGTCATTGATGTGAGCACAGCGGCCAAACTCGGCACCGGCCTGAACGGCCTGAACCACTTGTTTGGGGAACGACAGTTCGCGATCGGTGCCGTTATCGCACACGAAGGCTTTGTTCTGATCCACGGCGAAGGTGATGGTAGCTCCGGCCAGGCCGCCCATCATTTCTGAGCCATTGGCGCTCAGGGCAAATGGATTGTCCATGGTGATTTGTGATGCTTCTACCACGCCTTGTTTGCCGAAGAACTGCTCCAGGCTAATCCAGCCCATACCGTCGATGTACAGACCACCCATAAAGCCGGTAAAGAAGCCGCCGGCACGTACAGAGATCATCGACAGATCATCAGTGGCATCCAGCAGTACCATCGGCGGCACGCCTACGAGCGGTACCAGCATCTCATGGGTATAACCCTGAGCACAAAGGTCGCCATAGAAGAAGTGGTTGAATGGTACCTGCTCACACCAACGCAGTGAACCCAGCATTTCCATCTCGTCGGTGGCGGTGTTCCACACCTTCACACCTTCGCTTGAGCCAAACGCAATACGCTTGCCGTCACGGGAAATTGCAGAGCTGTCGCGGGCTCCGTAGCGGCTGTAGGTGTCAACAAATTCACCGTTGACCCATGCCACTTGCTTGTAGCCGGAGTTGGTACCGGTAACGGTTTCGCCGTTACCGGATACGCGGTCGGCGCGAACCCACTGCACAAAGCCTGGCAGTTCATAGGGCAGTTGTTGCATGCCGCCTTTCTTGGTCCATTTGAATGGCACCACTTCGCCTTTGCCGGACGACTGGCAGCTGCCGTTGCCATCGACATCGATATAGCCGGTACCTACAACTGTGTCGCCGGTATCGTCCATATCCCATGGATAGGAGGAGTTGGTACCAGACTGACCACTGCCGCCACAGGTGTTGCCGTTCAGGTCGCCAATCGGGGTCAGTTTGTTGCTGTTGAGATCCCAAATGGCGGCTTCGCCAATGCCGTTGCCGGTAAAGTCAGCCATTACGCTGGCCTTGGTGGCATTTTTGTTCATGGCGGCTGAGCCTACCTGGACCGCAGCTCCCGCCGGGTGCAGCTCAAACACGGCTTTCTTGGTGCTGTCGTAGAGGAAGGGGGTTGTACCTGCCTGTCCCATGCCTTGCTTACCGTTTTTGGACAAATCGGTGATGAAGGCCTGCACCAGTGGCGTGTACTGAATACCATCGGTGTAACCATTGAAATACATGCTGACTTCTTTGGTTTCGCCGCCGGCTACCACAATCGGGGTTACCGCACAGGCGTTGTCGGTGGCTGGATTGGCGCTTTCGCCGTCGTTCCAGTACTCAGGCTCAGACACAATGGCGGTTTGACGGGTTGGGTAACCACCGGCGTTGATGGACTCAATGTACAGCACGTAGCGTCCGCCCGGAGTCAGGCCGTTGATCACGAACTTGCCGTCGGGGCCAACTTTACCCTGGGTCAGGTTGCCTGACTGCTGAGTGATCACGTCGTACAGTGGGTTGTCCAGGTTACGGGCAACCATGTTGACGCCTGAATACTCAATGCCTTCCTTGGTGTACAGGGTACCGCTGATGCTGCCGTAGGAGGCTTTGTAATCAGGGGTAGGGTACAGATCCGAGATATTCACGATATCGTCTTTGATGTTCACCGTGTGCTGGTTGGCACCCTGGGCGCCGCGCACGTTAATGAAGGGGAACATGGTTTCAATCGTATCCGGGGCAATTTGGCTGGCGCTGGTATAGGTGTTCACACCGGCACAACCTGGCACGCCGTCGTACTGTGGGCGGTAGGCGGCTGACATATAGGTCAGGTGGCCGTTAGCCTGTGAGTGCGACATATTGATGGCGTGGCCAAACTCGTGGGTGAATACGCCGCCCACCTGCTTGCCTTCGGTGTCGCTCACGTCCACAAACCAGCCGTTCATCAGCGCGGTCGCTTCGGTGATTTCCCCCGTTTCTTCATTGGCCCACTCAGGAAAGGCGATACCCAGTACCTGATTGCGGGGGATCCCGAAGTATTGCTCGAGAATTTGACCATCGGTGTCGTAGTTCACCCAAAAGCCGTAACCGTTTTCGGCGTTGTAGATTTGGTCGACGTTGGTTTCGTTTACGTCGGCAATGCCGGTTTTCTCGGCAATGGTGCCCTGAACTGTCATGGCGAAGGTAGAAGTGGCCACGTTGGTCCACTCGGCCACCGCATCGGCTGTGACCTTATTGGCCTGCTCAATGGTCAGGAAGGCTGTGCCATCATAGTCGATGGTGAAGGCCTGGGCAGTGCCACCGTCTTTGGTGGGCACAACCGGGCCACCATCGGTATACACAGGAATGGCACCCCTGGTGGTATCCCACTTGTAGGGCTGCATGGTCTTGTCATGGATGTACAGCGGGCCGCCGGCGAAGGCGCTGCCAGCCAGCATGGCCAAAGACACGGCGGTGGCGATTTTGGTCGATTTCATTGTTATTGTCCTCCGGCCAGTTTGCCCACAAGGCCCATAAAGGCGGCCGAGTCAACGGCGCCATTGGTGGTCAGCAAATTCGCTTCTTCAGGGCTCAGACCCTGCGCGGTCATGTCTTCAAACAGACCAAGGTTACCCAGCTGGTTTTGTACCTTGCCGTTGCTTACCACAAACTTGCCTTGCTCCAGGCCCACGGTAGAGTTCAAACCGCCGCCAAGGGAAGGGTTCATAAAGGCAATAACCTGCTCACCCACCTGCCACTTGGCAAAGCCTTCAGGTGATACGCCCAGATAGACCTTGCCGTTACCCATAGACTTGGGCTTGAGCAGACCGAACTGACGGAAGCTGTAGGTGGCACCTTCGGCATACTTGCCTTTCACATCCTGACCCACCTTGATGGTGATTTCGGTGTAAGGGCGGTTTTTGTTATCGAAGCCATCGGTTACCGACAGCACCTGGCCGGCGATGATGTTGGCTGATGCGCTGACCATGTCCTGCAGATTTTGTTTAAGGTGTTTTTGCGCCAGGGCTTGCGGGGCAAGCGCCAGGGAGCCTGCGATGGCAGCTGACAGCACCATTGTCCTGAGCATGTGACCATGTCTCATTCCAAATCCTCCAAAGTTGTTGTAAGAGTTCTATTCCGTTTGGCTGTTAACGCGCTACAAAGGGCACAACATTGCGTTAACAGATGCGTTTTAAAACACCACATGCGGATGGGGTTTGGCACGAGAAAAGTCGTAGCATTTTGTACTTTACTAATACAAAAGGAACGTTGCTGACTTGCTTAAAAACTAATCGGACCAGCGTGGCAGGCCGGTTATATCGCCATAGCGGATTGATAATTGGTAACAAAAGGTGTTGCCACTTAAAAAACCGCGCCATTAATGGTTTACTTGGGCAATTCAAACAACAAAGCGTCGGCTTACGACGTCAAAACGCGTTACAGGAAGAACCATGAAGAAGTCTACTCTTGCCATCGCCTTGTCCCTTGCCGGGCTCGTTCTGGGTGGCTGCAACGATGCCAGCAATTCATCATCCGCCAATGCCAATGCCAATGCCAAGCCTCAGGTTGAAGCCTCCGGCCCCCAGGCTGCCCAAGCGCAGGATTTTGCCGCCTTCAGCGGCCAGTTTATTGAAAACCTGTGGCAAGTGGCGCCCACCTGGGCACTCTACAGCGGGTATCACAAATACGATGGCATTCTTGAAGTGCCAGATGACAGCAATCGTCAGAAAACGCTCGATTTTGTCAGCAGCCAGCGCGCTAAGTTAACGGCCTTTGATACCAAGGCGCTGTCCACCAGCGAACAGATTGACTATCGGCTGATTGAAAACCTGCTCAACAGCTTCGAGTGGGAAATCACCACCTTCAAGTCCTGGCAATGGGATCCCTCCGGCTACAACGTTGCCGGCGGTTTTGCCCAAATCATCAATGAAGACTTTGCGCCGCTGGATGAACGTCTGCGCTCTGTGGTGATGCGTCTCGATGCTGTGCCTGCCTACTATGTTGCGGCCCGCGCCAATATTGAGGATCCGACGCTGGAGCACACCGAGCTTGCGCTGATGCAAAATCAGGGGGCGTTTTCGGTGTTCAATGACGAGCTGGCCGAAAAAGTGGCCCAGTCGGGCCTGACCGATGCCGAGAAAGCTCTGTTTACCACTCGTTTTGAGGCTGCCAAAGCGGCGGTGCAAACCCATATCGATTGGCTCAAGCAAAAGGTCGATGCGCTCAAGCAGGGCGGCGCCCGTGATTTTCGAATTGGCGAAGCGCTGTATGAGCAAAAGTTTGCTCTGGATATTCAATCGGGTATGACCGCCAAAGCCCTGTACGAGAAGGCACTGGCTGACATGGAGCGGGTACACGGTGAAATGGCGTGGATAACCACTGAGCTGTGGCCCAAGTATTTTGAATCGCCAATGCCGGATGATAAAAAACTTGCTACCCGCATGCTGATTGACAAGCTGTCGGCCCGCCATGTGGCCCGCGACAACTTCGTTGATGAGGTGAGGGCGCAAATTCCTGAGCTGGTGAAGTTCGTCAACGACAAGAAACTTATCACCCTGGATCCGAACAAGCCTCTGGTGGTGCGCGAAACCCCAGAATACATGCGTGGCTACGCCGGTGCGTCCATCAGTGCCCCAGGCCCTTACGATAAAGGCGGCAACACTTACTACAACGTCACCCCGCTGGACGGTATGTCCGATGAATCGGCCGAGTCATATCTGCGTGAATATAACCACTGGATTTTGCGGGTATTGAATATCCACGAAGCCATTCCCGGCCACTACACCCAGTTGGTGTACTCAAATGAATCCCCAAGTCTGGTCAAGAGCCTGTTTGGCAATGGCGCTATGGTAGAGGGCTGGGCGGTTTACACCGAGCGCATGATGCTGGAAGAGGGCTATGGTAACTTCGAGCCGGAAATGTGGCTGATGTACTACAAGTGGAACCTGCGGGTGATTGCCAACACCATTTTGGATTACAGCATCCAGGTGAAAGGCATGGATGAAGCCGCCGCCATGAAGCTGATGACCGAAGAGGCATTCCAGCAGGAAGCGGAAGCCGCCGGTAAGTGGCGCCGCGCCACCTTAAGCCAGGTACAGCTGACCAGCTACTATGCCGGCTACCGTGAAATCTATGATTTCCGTGAAGAGCTCAAGGCCAAAGACAAGGACAACTTCGACTTGCGCAACTTCCATGAAAGCTTCTTAAGCTTTGGCAGTGCTCCGGTAAAATACGTCCGCGAGCTGATGCTGAAGTAAGCTGAAATCAAACTTAAAAAAGGCCGGTTTCCGGCCTTTTTTGTTGTCTATTTGTTGCTGTTATTAATGGCTTATTTACAGTGACACGCCAAATTTGTGGTCTGTACCATAAATGCTGCAAAAGCGCTTGGAGTGTTTCACTTGGCATGCTAATGTAAATAACAACCGTTCGCATTACCAAATGAGGCCATGAACAAGATCCTGTTGGTTGAAGATGACAGCGGCTTTCGCGAGTTACTCGCCGAAGCGTTGCAAAGGGAAGGCATGTCGGTCAGCCTGGCGGCCGATGGCTTTGAGGCCTTGTCGCAGATGGACAGTGACACGCCGGATCTTATCCTGCTTGATTTGATGATGCCCAATATGGATGGGTTTTCACTGCTGCTTGCGCGCAAGAACACCATTCCGGTGATTGTGATTTCAGCCCTGGACTGCGAAGAAGAGCGCATTAAAGGCTATCAGCTGGGCGCCGATGACTTTCTGACCAAGCCGTTCAGCGTGAAAGAGCTGCTGGTACGTATGCAGGTGTTGGCACGGCGGATTGGGAACCAGGGTCACAGCCACAGTCACATTCACAGCGCCCCCATGCTGGCCGATGAAGTCGCCTTCGATGAGACCCGCTATGCGGTGCGGTTTGGCGAGCGTCAGGTGCTGCTGACCCAAACGGAATTTAAACTGTTCCGCTATCTGTTTGAGCGTCAGGGGCAGGTGGTGACGAAACAGGAACTGCAGCGCAGCGTGCTGCACAAGGAACTTGGCCGCTTCGACAGAAACCTGGATATGCATATCAGCAACACCCGCCGCAAACTCGCGGCCACCAAGTTGCCCCGCAGTCTTATCAATACCGTGCGCGGTCAGGGTTACAGCTTCGCCTGCTGGTCGCAGTAGTCCGGAGAGCTTGTCTTAAAATCGGCGCCGCGCATTCAAGAAACCACGCTTTTGGTTTATCCTATGCCAACTTGCAAGCCCGCCCCATGGCGGGTCTGTACCCAAAGCAACAGACTCAGGAAGGACAGATGCGGATCAGCGCCAATTTTGATGGCGGCAACATTCAGGTTGTCAGCCTCGACGATCACAACGACATCCAACTGGCGATTCGCCCCGACGAAGGCGGCGAGTTTTATCAGTGGTTTAACTTTCGCATGGAAGGTGAGGTCGGTAACCATTATCGACTGAATATCATCAACGCCGGTACGGCTTCCTACACCAAGGGCTGGGTAGATTACCAGGCCGTTGCCAGCTATGACCGTCAGAACTGGTTCCGTCTGCCGACCCAATATGAAGATGGCAAACTGACGCTGGATGTGACACTGGACTGCTCCAGCATTCAAATCGCTTACTTTGCACCTTACAGCTACGAGCGTCACCTGGATTTGCTGGCCGCAGTACAAATGCACCCGCTGGTAGATTTAGAGCACCTGGGTCTGACCCTGGATGGCCGCGACATGACGCTGGTGAAGATAGGCGATGGCGATGAAAGCAAGAAAAACATCTGGATCACTGCTCGCCAGCATCCAGGCGAAACCATGGCCGAATGGCTCGTGGAAGGGCTGCTGAACCGCTTGCTCGACCGTGAAAATGCCACCGCCAAGGCGCTGCTCGATAAAGCCAATTTCTACATTGTGCCCAACATGAACCCCGATGGCAGCGTGCGTGGTCATCTGCGTACCAATGCCAAGGGCGTTAACCTGAACCGTGAATGGCAAACCCCGTCCATGGAAAAGAGCCCAGAAGTGTTTTATGTGGTGAACCGCATGAAAGAAACCGGTGTGGATCTGTTTTATGATGTGCACGGCGATGAAGGTCTGCCTTACGTGTTCCTCGCTGGCTGTGAAGGCGTACCAAGCTGGGATGCGCGTTTAGCCAATCTGCAGGCCGAATTCAGTGCCGCTTTGCAACTTGCCAGCGCCGATTTCCAAACCGAATTTGGTTACGATAAAGACGAGCCGGGTAAAGCCAACCTCACAGTGGCATCCAACTGGGTCGCTGAAACCTTCGGTTGTCTGTCCAACACTCTGGAAATGCCCTTTAAAGACAACGCCAATCTGCAGGACCCCTTCGTGGGTTGGTCGCCTGAGCGCAGCCAGCAGCTGGGTGAAGCTTCCCTTATCGCCATGCTGGCGGTTGTCGACAAGCTGAGGTAAGCCATGGCTTTGGTGCAATGCCCCGTGTGTCAAAAGCGGATCTCCAGTAAGGCATCTGCCTGTCCCCATTGCCAAACCGGCACCCAGGGCGACAATGGCTCGGCGCTGCGGATTGCCAACATCAAGAAGTCACAACGGCTGATGAACCAGAGCTTTCTGGCGATGACGCTGTTTGTGTCCGGTGTGGTGGTGATGTTCTGGGGCGGCGAAGAGCCCGAAGGGCTGCGGCTGACCTCTGGCGCTGTCTTGCTGACACTGGGGTTTGTGGGTTATCTCATTACCCGGGTGCAAATTGTATTACACAAGCGGAAAAGCGTATGAAAGATCTCAATCAAATCATCGATGAGCTGCCATTTGAAGTGTATGAGCGGATGCGCTCTGCGGTGGAGCTTGGCAAGTGGGATGATGGCACTGTGCTGACGGAAGAGCAGCGCGAGAATGCCATGCAGGTGGTGATGCTGTATCAGGCGCGGATGCTGGATCAGGATCAGCACTTTACCATTGGCCGCGGCGGCGCCATCAACGAGCTGTCGAAGAGCGAGCTGAAAAAGCGTATGGCCTCGGATTTTGGCGGCGAGACCATTGCCACCTTCAGCAATGACGAGCTGTAATATCCAAGCGGTGCAATCTTTGGTGCAATGTTTGGTGCAATCTTTGGTGTAAGAAAAAAAGCCGGTCAATCGACCGGCTTTTTTGTGTTCATCCGTTTGCACTGCCAACCTTGGGGCAGTTCACCCGGATTCAGGCAGGTGACAGTTCGCCAACCAGTGCCGTTTGCATCGCAGCTTTGATTTCAGCGTTGCTCAGGTTTTTCGACAGCAAATAGTGCAGCTTGGCAAGGCAGGCTTCCACCGTCATATCGGCGCCACTTATTACCCCGGCCCGTGCCAGCGCATTGCCTGTGGCGTAGCCGCCCATATTGACCTTGCCCTGGAAACATTGGGTCAGGTTCACCAGCACAATGCCACGTTCATCGGCCTGCTTAAGGGTTTCAAGTAATGCCGGATCCTGAGGCGCATTGCCCACACCAAAGGTGAGCAGGATAAGCGCCTTCACCGGCTGCTGCAGCATGTTGATAAAGATATCGGTGGAGATCCCGGGGTAAAGGGTAACCACACCCACGGGCTGCGGGGATATGCGGGCCACTTCCAGCTGGGTGGTGACATCTTTGGCAATCTTACCGGCCTTGAGATTAATGGTGATCCCCGCTTCCAGCAGCAGCGGGAAGTTTGGTGAAGCGAAGGCATCGAAACCGTCGGCGTGGGCCTTGGTGGTGCGATTACCACGAAACAGCTTGTTGTTGAAAAACAGGCATACTTCGGCCACCGGATAGCGGGCGGCAATATAGAGCGCATTCAACAGATTGGTCTGGCCGTCGGAGCGCAGCTGCGCCAGGGGGATTTGCGAGCCGGTGACAATCACAGGTTTGCCGAGCCCTTGCAGCATAAACGACAGCGCCGAAGCGGTATAGGCCATGGTGTCGGTGCCGTGAAGGATCACAAAGCCATCGTACTTGTCGTAATTGTCGCGAATATCATCGGCAATCATCTGCCAGTGGGCGGGCGTCATATTGGATGAATCGATGAGCGGCGAGTATTCGTGAATAACGAAATCAGGCATGTCTTCGTGGTAGAACTCCGGCATGGAGCTGACACACTGGGTTAAAAATCCGGCCACGGGGGCAAAGCCGTTGGCGGTTTTTTGCATACCTATGGTACCGCCGGTGTAGGCGACGTAGATGGAGGGCTTCTTCATGGCATATTACAGCTGCTTGAGGGTGAATGGATTATAAGGACACTGACGATGAAACGAAACCTTAAAACCCTACCTTAGTCGTAAACAGGGCCAATAAACAAAAAGCCCGGCAGAGCCGGGCTTTTGGAAGGTGCGAATAAGTCCCGTGCTTGCTCTGCGTGGGCTTAAAGTGGATAGTTGCAAGGCACAGTTCGCAGCGAATGGCCCTAGTCCTTCACAAGAACTGTAACGCAGCAGATACCGCTGTAAGCCACGCCCTGCGGGGCTTTGATTGCAACACCATTTCTGCGTTATTCAACTTCAGCAGGCCTCGGCATGCCCTCAGTTGAATGCCTTGAACTGTCGCTGCTATCAAAGCCAGAGCTGTGCGACGACTTGTTCGCACCTTCCTTACAGTATGCTTACTGCAGCTGACAATATTCACAGTAGAGGTAAGCGCCTTTCGGATCGTCGAAGCGGGCGACATCCTCCAGTACCTTGCCCCAGACAGACATGAGTTTGTCCACCAGGCTGCTTTGACGTGCACTTTGTGGCAGCAGCGCCGATGCAGAGGCAAACATTTCCTGAATAAACAGCTCCTCAGGTGACATTTGCTGCTCAATCAGCTGGGTATCGAAGGTTTCCATACCGGCAAGCTCAGCGGCCTTGGACAGGGCTTCTGGCATGTCGCCAAGCTCGTCCACCAAACCTAGCTCCAGCGCTTTTTTACCACTCCAGACACGACCCTGGGCAATGGCATCTACCTGCTCGAGGCTCATGCCACGCTCATCGGCCACCAAAGAGATAAACTCCTTGTAGCCGCGCTCGATATTGCGCTGAATAGCGGCTTCAAGCTTGGGTGACAGGCTCTTGAACGGTGAGTGCGCTGCCCATTCACTGGTGGCCACGCCGTCAGCATGCACGCCAATGGCGGCCAGCGAGTCTTCAAAGGTGGTGATAAGACCGAAGATCCCGATTGAGCCGGTGAGGGTGGTTGGGGTGGCGTAAATGTAATCGGCACTGGCAGAAATCCAGTAACCACCGGAAGCCGCCATGCTGCCCATGCTGACCACCACAGGTTTACCGGCGGCCTTGAGGGCCAGCAGTTCCTGACGGATTTCTTCCGAGGCAAAGGCGCTGCCGCCTGGGCTGTCTACCCGCAGTACCACGGCCTTGATGCTGTCATCGAAGCGGGCTTCACGGATAAGCTCGGCGGTGCTCTTGCCACCTATATCGCCGGGAGCCTGATAACCGTTCATGATGGTGCCTTTGGCGACAATCACGCCCACGCTGTCAACCGGCAGTAACTGTGGCTGAGGCTGCACCAGCTTGAAGTAGTCATGGAAGTGCACCTGGCGGAAGCTGTGCTCTTCGCTCTCTTCACCCACAAGCTCAATCATCGCCTGGCGGAACTCTTCATCGCTCTTGAGACCATCCACCCAGCCTTGCTTAACGGCAAGCTCGGCGCTGTCGCCGTCAAACTCGTTCAGGCGGGTAAGGTAGGTATCGGCGTCCAACACCAGCTCAGAGGTTTCAATACCACGGTTGGCGGCCACAGTGGCGGCGTATGATGACCAGAGGTCGTCGATAAGCAGCTGGGTCGCTTCCCTGGCGGCAGGGGACATGTCGTCGCGGATATAGGGCTCAACCGCTGACTTATAGGTGCCTACACGAAACACGTGGGTTTTGACTTTGAGCTTTTCCAGCGCCGACTTGAAGTAAAGGTTGTATGCGGCATAGCCATCAACGAAGACTTCACCGCGCGGATTGAGATAGATTTCATCGGCATAGCTTGCCAGATAATACTGGCTGCGGCCGTACCAATCACCGATGGCAATCACTTTCTTGCCCGCTTCGCGGAAGTTTTTCAGCGCTTCGCCCACGGCGGTAAGCTTACTGATCCCGGCGTTCATACCAGAGAGATCCAGCACAATGGCGCCGATCCGCTCGTCGTGGGTGGCATTGTCAATCACGTAAAGCAGATCCGAGAGTAACACCTCGGCGTTTTCGTCATTGGCATTGCCCTGGGTCAGCATTTGGGTGATGGGGTCGATACGGCGGGCCTGATCGACCAGGCTGCCGGACAAATTCAGCACCAACGCGCTGCCGGGTTCAACTTTCAACTCATTATCGCTACTGATGGCGACAACGGCGACAATCAACACCAGAATAAAAATAGGAAAAAACACGATATTAATGATTAGCTTGCGAACAAAGTTAATCGTATTCCAAATAAGGAGAAGGGTGTTTTTCGTTGTCAGGGGTTTCTTGGCCATTCAGCACTCCATTGAGAATTCCTGTGCTAATGCTACCGCAATTCTTCCGGCCGAGCGAAATCCAATTGTAAAGGATTTTAACATTCCGTATGGCTTGAGGTTGAGCTTATACTCCACTCAGGATATGCTCACTTAAATCACCTGTTTTAAAAGGATGTTTGAATGTTGTTTCCACATCTTCTCAAACCACTGGATTTGGGCTTTACCCAGCTGAAAAACCGCGTATTAATGGGCTCTATGCACACAGGGCTCGAAGAAGAACGAGGCGGATTTGAAAAGCTGGCGGCCTTCTACCGTGAACGCGCCGAGGGTGGCGTGGGTTTGATTGTTACCGGCGGCATCTCGCCGAATCTTCGTGGCCGCCTGGCACCTCACGCGTCGCAATTGAGTTTTCCCTGGCAGGTGAGCCGCCACCGTATCGTCACTGACGCCGTGCATGAGGCGGGCGGCAAGATTTGCATGCAGATCCTCCATGCCGGCCGCTATGGCTATCATCCGTTTTCCCTGGCACCCAGCGCCATCAAGGCGCCCATTACCCCCTTTAAACCTTCAGCCATGTCATCCAGACAGGTGAAAGGTACCATCAAAGACTATGCTGCCAGCGCGAAACTGGCCCGCAAGGCAGGTTATGACGGCGTCGAGGTGATGGGCTCGGAAGGCTATCTTATCAACCAGTTTATCTGTGCCCGTACCAACAAGCGCACCGATGAGTGGGGTGGCAGTTTCGAGAATCGAATTCGCTTTTCGCTGGAAATCGTTCGTGCCATTCGTGCGACCGTAGGTACTGATTTTATTATTATTTTCCGCCTCTCTATGCTGGATCTGGTGGAAGATGGCTCAAACTGGGACGAAGTAGTGGCCTTGGCCAAAGCCCTGGAGCAGGCAGGCGTCACCATCATCAACACAGGTATTGGCTGGCATGAAGCGCGGGTGCCAACCATCGCCACCAGTGTGCCCAGAGCCGCCTTTGCCTGGGTAACTGAGCGTTTGAAATCGGAAGTGTCAGTGCCTTTGGTTGCGACCAACAGGATCAACACGCCTGAGATTGCAGAAACCATACTGGCAAGCGGTCAGGCCGACATGGTTTCCATGGCGCGGCCGTTTTTGGCCGATCCCGAGTTCGTTAATAAGGCTGCTGCGGATAAAAGCGCTCTTATTAACACCTGTATTGGCTGTAATCAGGCCTGTCTTGATCACACCTTCAAGATGCAGCGCGCCACCTGTCTGGTAAATCCAAGGGCCTGCTACGAGACCGAAATCACCTTTAACCCAGCGCAGCAGCCAAAGAAAATTGCCGTCATGGGCGCAGGTCCCGCGGGTATGGCGTTTTCGATTTATGCCGCCGGCCGTGGCCATAAGGTTGTGCTGTTTGAAGCCAAATCCGAAGTGGGCGGTCAGTTTAATCTGGCCCGTAAAATTCCGGGCAAAGAAGAATTTAACGAAACTATCCGTTATTTCACCAACCAGATGCAGGAAACCGGGGTTGAGCTCAGACTCAATACCCGTCTGGATGCATCGGTTTTAAACGATGAAGACTTTGATGAAGTGGTTATTGCCTCCGGCGTAGTGCCCCGGGCGGTTGAGCTGCCTGGCTTTGATTCGCCAAGGGTTGTGACCTATCAGCAGGTGCTCAATGGTGATGTCGAGGTTGGTAAGAAGGTCGCTCTTATAGGCGCCGGTGGTATTGGGTTCGATATGGCCCATTTCCTTGGCGAAAAGGGCTCAAGCACCCTGGATCCCAAGCGCTGGCGCGATCAGTGGGGCATAGATGAAGCCTATGAGCACCGTGGCGGCCTCAAAGCTGCGGTGAAAGAGCCTGCCGAGCGAACCATTTACCTGTTGCAGCGCAAAACCACGCCAATGGGTAAGGGCCTGGGTAAAACCACAGGTTGGATCCACAGGGCGGTTGCCAAGATGCACGGCGTGGTGCAGATGACAGGGGTAAGCTATGAGTCTTTCGATGAGCAGGGGCTGCACATCAAGGTAAACGATGAAGCTAAGGTGTTGGATGTGGATACCGTGGTGCTCTGTGCCGGTCAGGAGTCCAACCGTACTCTGCTGTCTGAAATGGAAGGCACCGGCAAACCTGTGCACTTGATTGGCGGCGTGGATGTGGCGGCGGAGCTCGATGCCAAGCGCGCCATTCGCCAGGGCGCTGAGCTTGCCATGCGCATGTAAGCCTGAATTGGCTTGCAGCCCGGAGTCGCAGCCTGTGAGCATTGGGGCGTGGCGCTTTTCCGGCATTCTTTGGAAGTATTATGGTTTGGTCGCTTACGTTTTAATCGCCGATCATCATAAATAGCGTAAGGCTTAACCAAAGACCGTTATAGAGCCAGCTGAGCTAAGCCCACTCCATCGTACTATTTTAAAAAGTCCGCCTGCGCGGGCTTTTTTATTGCGCGCTCGATACGGCCGTGAATTGGCTTGTTTTAGTGTCGGCTGCTAGCTTTAGCAGGCAGGATAAATGCACACAAACGCTGTTCAAACAAGAATCTTAAAATCCAGTCGATGCAGGAGCTTAGCTATGGCTAGATACCTTACCGGAACAATGACATTGGCTCGCTGCTCGCCAAACTCCCAACGCCCGCGGCGCAATAGGGCGGCATCGCTTGTTTATGCCCTTGGAATGTCGGCGATGTTGGCGCTGGTGTCAGCCTTACCCGTGCAGGCTGAGTATGATGAGCAGCTTGCGACGCAAGCCGGCGCCGACGATTACGGCATGAAAACCTATGTAATGGCGTTTTTAAAGCGTGGCCCCAATCGCAGTGGCAGTGACGATGAAAGGGCCAAATTACAGCGGGCGCATCTTGATAACATTAATCGCCTGGCCGAAGCAGGTAAGTTGGTGTTAGCCGGGCCATTTTTGGACGATGGGGAGCTACGGGGAATTTATATTTTTGATGTAAGCACGGTGGATGAGGCAAAGCTGCTTACCGAAAGCGATCCGGCCATCAAGGCTGGCAGTTTGGTGATGGAACTGGTGCCCTGGTATGGCTCGGCGGCATTAACGCAAATCGGTGAACTGCACGGCAAGTTTGCCAAAAAGCAGATTTAAAAAGCTGGGGAAATCAATCGACAAGCACTTGCTCGGCTTTGGCATTCAATGCCTGTGGCCGGGCAATGGTGTCTGCGCCTTTGGGGCTCAGCGCCAGATTTAAGTCCGAATCGGGAATGCAGCAGCACGGCAGGCATTCGTCGGCTTCAAGGGCGGCGAGTGGCTCTGAGAAATACTGCACATTGCCACTGAGCACCTTGGTTTTACAGGCACCACAAAATCCGCTTCGACATTCAGAGAAGATGCGGATTTTTTTAATTTCCAGCGCTTCAAGCAGTGACTGCTGCTGTCCATTGAACAGCAGCACCGGCTGGCCCTGAAGGCTGACGATAGGGGCCTTTTTAAAGGTCAAAATCGGAGAACTCATTTTCATCGACAGAGGCGTCAATCTGACCCACCAGGTAGGAGGATACTTCCACTTCCTGAGGCGCCACCTGCACGGCATCACTTTCGAGCCAGTTCTTCATCCACGGCAGTGGGTTGGTGGACTCTGGGTATGGCAGTGGCAGGTTTACTGACTTCATCCGTTGGTTGGTGATGTACTCAACGTACTGACACAGAATTTGCTCGTTCAGACCAATCATGGAGCCATCTTTAAACAGATACTTGGCCCATTCTTTTTCCTGCTCGGCGGCGCGCAGGAACAGCTCGTACGCTTCCTGCTGACACTCGGCGGCAATTTCCGCCATTTCCGGATCGTCCTTGCCACCCTGCATGATGTTGAGGATGTGCTGAGTGGAGTTCAGGTGCAGCGCTTCATCACGGGCAATAAGACGGATGATTTTGGCGTTACCTTCCATGAGCTTACGCTCAGCGAAGGCGAACGAGCAGGCAAAGCTGACATAGAAGCGAATGGCTTCCAGCGCGTTTACCGACATCATGCACAGGTACAGCACTTTCTTCAGCTCACGCACTGTCACTTCAACCAAATGGCCATCCACAGTGTGGGTGCCTTCACCATGGAGGTGATAAATTTGGGTCAGCTTGATGAGCTTGTCGTAATAGGCCGAGATATCCGCAGCGCGCTTGAGGATTTCCTGGTTCACCACTATGTCGTCAAATACCACTGATGGGTCGTTGACGATGTTACGGATGATATGGGTGTAAGAGCGCGAGTGAATGGTCTCGGAGAACGACCAGGTTTCAATCCAGGTTTCCAGCTCAGGCAGTGATACCAGCGGCAGGAAGGCCACGTTGGGGCTGCGGCCCTGAATGGAGTCCAGCAGGGTCTGATACTTGAGGTTGGAAATAAAAATGTGCTGCTCGTGCGGTGGCAGTTTACCGAAGTCGATTTTGTCACGGCTGACATCCACTTCTTCCGGTCTCCAGAAGAAAGACAGCTGCTTTTCAATCAGTTTTTCGAACACTTCGTAGCGTTGCTGATCATAACGGGCAACGTTTACGGACTGGCCGAAAAACATAGGTTCGCGGGTGGCGTCGTTGGGAGTCTGACAAAAAGTTGAATAAGCCATGATGTTTCGTTCCGGTAAAAGGGGGCAATGGCCCCCTGTTAACACCTAAAGTTCCTTTTAACCTTACCTGCTTAAATCTTACAGGCGCCGCCGGCACAGCCGTCGTCTTCTTTCTCAACCACGGCAATGTCTTCGTGTTGATCGGAAGCACCGTCACGGGTGTTATGGTAGTAAAGGGTCTTGAGGCCCAGTTTGTAGGCGGTCAGCAGATCTTTAAGCAGCAGCTGCATCGGCACTTTACGACCTTCAAACTTGGCTGGGTCATAGTTGGTGTTGGCAGAAATGGCCTGATCCACGAACTTCTGCATAATGCCTACCAGCTGCAGGTAACCATCGTTGGATGGCATCTGCCACAGCAGCTCGTACTCGTGACGCAGCGCATCAAAGTCAGGTACTACCTGCTTGAGCTGACCATCTTTACTGGCCTTCACCGAAATCAGACCACGTGGTGGCTCGATACCGTTGGTGGCGTTGGAGATCTGCGATGAGGTCTCGGATGGCATCAGCGCAGACAGGGTAGAGTTACGCAGACCGTGGCGCTTGATGTCTTCACGCAGGCCTTCCCAGTCCAGATGCAGCGGCTCAGAGACAATCTTGTCCAGATCGCGCTTATAAGTGTCGATTGGCAAAATACCCTGAGAATACGTGGTCTCGTGGAACGCAGGGCAGGCGCCTTTCTCTTTGGCCAGATTCATCGAGGCTTTCAGCAGGTTGAACTGAATGGCTTCGAAGGTCTTGTGAGTCAGGTTGTTGGCGCTGCCATCGGAATAGCGCTTGCCGTTTTTAGCCAGGTAGTTGGCGAAGTTAATCACACCGATACCCAGAGTACGACGGTTCATAGAGCCAAGCTTGGCGGCCTTGATAGGGTAGTCCTGATAGTCCAGCAGGCTATCCAGGGCACGTACGGCCAGATCGGACAGACCTTCGAGCTCTTCGAGGTTATCGATGGCACCCAGGTTCAGCGCTGACAGGGTACACAGGGCGATTTCACCATTGGTGTCGTCCACGCTTTCCAGTGGCTTGGTTGGCAGAGCAATTTCCAGACACAGGTTGGACTGACGAATTGGCGCCACGCTTGAGTCGAACGGGCTGTGGGTGTTGCAGTGATCCACGTTCTGAATGTAGATACGGCCAGTTGAGGCGCGCTCCTGCATCATCAGCGAGAAGAGTTCAACCGCCTTCATGGTCTTCTTGCGGATGCTGCTGTCCTGCTCGTACTTGGTGTACAGGCGCTCGAACTCGTCCTGATCTTCAAAGAAGGCGTCGTACATGCCTGGCACGTCGGATGGGCTGAACAGGGTGATGTTCTCGCCCTTGATCAGACGCTGGTACATCAGCTTGTTGAGCTGCACGCCGTAGTCCAGATGACGGATACGGTTATCTTCCACGCCACGGTTGTTCTTCAGTACCAGCAGGGATTCCACTTCCAGGTGCCAGATTGGGTAGAACAGGGTGGCTGCGCCGCCGCGAACGCCGCCCTGAGAGCAGGACTTCACTGCGGTTTGGAAATACTTGTAGAACGGCAGACAGCCGGTGTGGAAGGCTTCGCCGCCACGGATTGGGCTGCCCAGGGCACGGATGCGACCGGCGTTCACGCCGATACCGGCACGCTGACTGACGTACTTCACGATGGAAGACGCAGTGGCGTTGATGGAATCCAGGCTGTCGCCACACTCGATCAGTACGCAGGAGCTGAACTGACGGGTAGGGGTGCGCACGCCGGACATAATCGGCGTAGGCAGGGAAATCTTGAAGGTAGATACCGCATCATAGAAGTCTTTCACGTACTTCAGACGGGTTTCTCTTGGATAACCGGCAAACAGGCAGGCGGCCACCAGAATGTAGAGGAACTGGGCGCTCTCGTACACTTCGTGGGTTACGCGGTTTTGCACCAGATACTTACCCTCAAGCTGCTTAACGGCAGCGTAAGAGAAGTTCATATCACGCCAGTGATCGATATAGCTGTCGAGGATATCCAGCTCTTCCTTGGTGTAGTCTTCGAGGATATGGCGGTCGTACTTGCCCATGTCCACCAATCTGGCCACGTGCTCATACAGTTTTGGCGGCTCAAACTGGCCAAACGCTTTTTTGCGCAGGTGGAAGATGGCCAGACGGGCTGCCAGGAATTGATAGTCAGGAGACTCGGGCGAAATCAAATCGGCCGCGGCCTTGATGATGGTTTCGTGGATGGCTTCAGTCGGGATGCCATCAAAAAACTGCAGGTGCGATCGCAGCTCTACTTCAGAAACCGAAACATTCTTTAAGCCTTTGGCTGCCCAGGTAACTACGCGGTGGATTTTGTCGAGATCGATCTGCTCGCGCTCACCACTGCGTTTAGTGACTGTCATGTTGCTATTCATCGAAGATAGGCCTTATAGATTGGTATTGCCCAACATATCCCTGTAAGCAATCGTCACTCAAAATCCCTGAAACACCGCTGGATGCCGAAAGAAACACCGTTTCGAGGAGAACGTCTCTGGTGTGTGAGATTGCTACCAATACACAAGATATGGTGCTTATTAAAAGTTAAGATACAAGATAGTGAGGTGAGAGGGTATTTGCAAGTAGGAAATCTTTGGAGAAACTGTGGATATCTTGAGGAAAAACCGAAACGTTAGTAGAGGCTAACTTTGAAGGTCAGTTTCTGTGTGCCATGTCACTTGTATGACAGTTTTTTGACCGTGTCAGATCTCGGTATCGATCGCTTATCTTGCAAGCGATCGCGCCGGGAAGATCTGCTGGCAAAATAACCAGCCTCAGCACAGCCGGACGACTTTAGTTGGCTGTGGTCTGCGCACCTTAAGGGAAGGCGTGCTTATCCTTAAGGCCGCACTGATTGTGTTGCCTGTTAACTGGCCCTCGCAAGCCCAAACTCATAACCCAAGTTGTGTTAGAAGCGACAGCGGATGCGCAAGCGTCACATCCACAGGCCAGCTGTGGATATCATCGCCGGCGCTGATATAGCCCCAACTTGCGAGCGCGGCCGTCATGTGCGCTGCGCGGGCGGCTTCCATATCCCGTTTGGCATCACCAAGGTAAACAATGTGGCGGGCAGCGCGATTAAGCTGGCTTGCGGCCAGCAGCATGGGCGCGGCGTCTGGTTTCCCGCGGGTGACACTATCGCCACTGATTAAGGCTCTACAGCTTGAAGCCAGGCCAATGCGCTCAATCAGCGGCCTGGCAAAGCAGGCGGCCTTGTTGGTCACTATGCCGTAGGGGATATGTGCGCGGCCAAGGGCATCCAGCAGCGGCGCTATCCCTTCAAACAGCTGGCAATGGCGGCCATTGACTTCGGCGTAATGTGACAGCAGCGATTGCTGCAATAAGCTGGCCTGCTGGTCGGGAATCGATGGCTTGGCAGCACGCACCAGCGCCATACTGCCGTGTGAGGCCGCGTGACGCACCTCATCCAGCAGAACACTGGCGAAACCTGCGTCATTGAGGGCAAGGTTGAGCGCAGCCACCAGATCCGGCGCTGTATCGACAAGCGTGCCGTCTAAATCGAACAGCACTCCCATTTGTGTGACTGCTGCCGGGTCAGTTAGTGACGCCATTGTGCTTTCGGCCGCAAGCGGGTCAATCAAGGGGCTTTTCCGTGGCAATCATGTAATTCACATCCACCCGGGATGTGTAGCGGAAGGTGCTGGTGAGCGGATTGTAGGTCACGCCAATGGCGTCCTTGCACAGAAGCTCTGTGTGGTCGACCATCTCAATCAGCTCAGACGGCTTGATGAACTTGCCGTGGTCGTGGGTACCCACCGGCAGCATTTTCAGCAGGTACTCGGCACCGAGAATGGTTTCGACATAGGAGCGCAGATTGCGATTGATGGTGGAGAAAAACACAAAGCCGCCTGGCTTTACCATGTCGCAGCAGGCCTGGATAACCGACAGGGGATCGGGCACATGCTCCAGCATCTCCATGCAGGTGACTACATCATAATGCTCAACGTGGCTCTCGCGATGGCCTTCAGCGGTGGTTTGCAGGTAATCCAGCGAGACACCGGTTTCCAGCGCGTGCAGTCGGGCGACTTCCAGTGGCTCAGTGCCCATGTCAATGCCGGTGACCTCAGCGCCGATACGCGCCATGCTTTCAGACAAGATGCCGCCGCCGCAGCCCACATCCAGCACCTTTTTACCGAACAAACCACCACAGGTCTGATCGATATAGTTAAGCCGCAATGGGTTTAACTGATGCAAGGGTTTGAATTCGCCATCGGGATCCCACCAACTGGCGGCCATCTTTTCGAATTTGGCAATTTCCTGGGTATCAACGTTCATGACTTCTGACATAGCGGCCCCGAAATTCGGTCGGGCAAGGCTCCGGCGCACAGGCAGGTAACCAAGCGGATTTTCTATTAATGTGGCGCCATTATATCTATTCCGTTGCGTAAACGAAGTGCAAAGCGGTGCGGCGACCGTCAAACACAGTAAATAAGGCGTCACAGATGCTTTTTTAAGCGTTAGAGGGTAAAAATTCAGCAATCAAAACCCAATCCACACTCGAGCTAAAAAAAGCCTTATCGGCTTTTTGGCAGCATTTGCATCGAGATGATAAAAATAATAACGCCTTTTCAATAGCATAAACTTGATTTTCATCATGACTGAGACAGTCATTTTCCCCCTGCCACGGGAGAATCGAATCAGGGGGTTTCGACATTAAATTACTGTGTTAGAATGCCAAATCACGTTTGAAGGCTCGACAATGACACGGAAAACGACTTGTCAGCTAATTTTCAGGGGATCGAGCAGTTTATGACTGATTTGGCTTCATCTATTTCGCCAATTAATATCGAAGACGAACTCAAGAATTCGTACCTGGATTACGCCATGAGCGTGATCGTGGGTCGGGCACTGCCGGATGTGCGTGACGGCCTTAAGCCTGTGCATCGCCGTGTGCTGTTCGCGATGAACGAACTTAAAAACGACTGGAACAAGCCTTATAAAAAGTCGGCACGTGTGGTCGGTGACGTTATCGGTAAATATCACCCACACGGCGACAGCGCTGTATACGACACCATAGTTCGTATGGCCCAGCCGTTCTCGTTGCGCTACACCCTGGTAGACGGTCAGGGTAACTTCGGTTCTATCGACGGCGACGCCGCAGCAGCAATGCGTTATACCGAAATCCGCATGGAAAAGCTGGCTCACGAGCTGCTCGCGGATTTGGAAAAAGAAACGGTAGACTTCGTGCCCAACTACGACGGCACCGAACAAATTCCTGCCGTTCTGCCTACCAAGATTCCTAACCTGCTGGTGAACGGTTCATCCGGTATCGCCGTGGGTATGGCCACCAATATTCCGCCTCACAACCTGACCGAAGTGGTTAAAGGTTGTTTGGCGCTGATTGAAGAGCCCGAGCTGTCGATTGAGCAGCTGATGGAGTACATCCCGGGTCCTGACTTCCCAACTGCCGCCATTATCAATGGCAAAAAAGGCATCGAAGAAGCCTATCGCACAGGTCGCGGCAAGGCCATCATGCGTGCCCGCGCCGAAATCGAAACCGAAGACAACGGCCGTGAGCGCATTATTGTCACCGAGATCCCGTATCAGGTGAACAAAGCCCGTTTGATTGAAAAAATCGCCGAGCTGGTAAAAGACAAAAAGATTGAAGGCATCAGTGGTCTGCGTGACGAGTCCGACAAGGACGGCATGCGCATCGTGGTGGAAATCAAGCGCGGTGAAGTAGGCGAAGTGGTTCTGAATAACCTCTACGCCCAAACCCAGATGCAGTCTTCCTTCGGCATCAACATGGTGGCACTGGCCAATGGTCAGCCTAAGCTGTTTAACCTCAAGGAGATGCTGGAAGCCTTTATCCTGCACCGCCGTGAAGTGGTTACCCGCCGCACCGTGTATGAACTGCGTAAGGCTCGCGACCGCGCCCACATTCTGGAAGCGCTGGCGGTTGCCCTTGCCAATATCGACCCCATCATTGCCCTTATCAAGGCCTCTGCCAGTCCATCCGACGCCAAGGCCGGCCTGATTGCCAAGGGTTGGGAGCTCGGCACAGTAAAAGCCATGCTGGAGAAGGCCGGTGATGACGCCGCCCGTCCAGAGTGGCTGGAGCCTGAGTTCGGTATCCGCGATGGTCTCTACTTTATGACCGAGCCACAGGCCCAGGCGATTCTGGACCTGCGTCTGCACAAGCTGACTGGTCTTGAGCACGAGAAGATCCTGCAGGAATACGAAGAGCTGCTGGAAATTATCGCCGCTTTGCTCCACATCCTCAGAAGCCCAGAGCGTCTGATGGAAGTCATCAAAGAAGAGCTTGAGCTTATTCTTGAGCAGTTTGGCGATAACCGCCGCACTGAAATCAACGCTTCTGCTGTGGACATCAGCCTTGAAGATCTGATCAACGAAGAAGACGTGGTAGTGACCCTGTCGCACCTTGGCTACGCCAAGTATCAGCCGCTGACCGACTACCAGGCCCAGCGCCGTGGTGGTAAGGGTAAGGCCGCGACCAAGGTGAAAGACGAAGATTTCGTTGAAAAACTGCTGGTTGCCAACACCCACGATACCATTTTGTGCTTCTCCGACTTCGGTAAGCTCTACTGGCTCAAGGTCTACCAGCTGCCGCTGGCAAGCCGTCAGGCCCGTGGTCGCCCCATCGTGAACCTGCTGCCATTGCAGGAAGGTGAGCGCATTACCGCGATTCTGCCGGTGCGTGAATACGAAGAAGGCAAGTACATCCTGATGGCCACCTCTCACGGTACCGTGAAGAAGACTGCCCTGACCGAGTACAGCCGACCACGCTCCAACGGTATTATTGCCGTGAACCTCAAAGACGGCGATCAGCTGATTGGCGTGGATATTACTGACGGCAGCAGCGAAATCATGCTGTTCTCTGACGCCGGTAAAGTGGTGCGCTTCAAAGAAGGCGAAGAAGTTGCTGTAGTTGATGAAAACGGCAACCCTGTGCTGGATGAAGAAGGCAAGCCGCAAATCAACTTCAAGGGCGTGCGCCCCATGGGCCGTGGTGCCACAGGTGTTCGTGGTATTGCCCTGGAAGATGGTCAACGTGTGGTGTCGCTGATTGTACCGAAAGACGACAGTGCCATTCTGACTGTGACTGCCAACGGCTTTGGTAAGCGTACCGAGCTTGCTGAATACCCAGCCAAGAGCCGCGCCACCAAGGGTGTGGTATCCATCAAGGTCACCGAGCGTAACGGCCCTGTGGTAGGTGCCGTGCAGGTGGGCGAGAACGATGAAATCATGCTCATCAGCGACAAGGGTACCCTGGTGCGTACCCCTGCCAACGGTGTGTCTATCATCGGCCGTAACACCCAGGGCGTGACCATCATCCGTACCGCGGATGACGAGCAGGTTGTTGGTCTGCAGCGCATCGATGAAATACAGGATGACGGCAGCGAATATCTGGAAGAGGGTGTTGAAGGCGCCGAAGGCGACATCATCGCCGAAGCTGATACACAGCCGACAGACGATGCCAACGACGAGGCATAATTGAAGACGGGCGCCCAATGGGCGCTCGTTTTTTTTGCCAAACAGATTTTTTATTTTTCCAAACGTGTGACTACCTGCGGGTATCACCAAAGGCTAGCAAGGAGATCATGAGTGAGCGCGGTTTATAATTTCTGTGCCGGACCGGCGATGTTGCCGGCTGCCGTGATGAAGAAGGCACAAGCTGAGTTACTGGACTGGAACGGGCAGGGCGTGTCTGTGATGGAGGTGAGCCACCGTGGTGCGCCCTTCATTCAACTGGCCAAAGACTCGGAAGCCGATTTGCGCGAGCTGATGAATATCCCCGACAACTACCATGTGCTCTTTATGCATGGCGGTGGTCGTGGTCAGTTTTCTGCTGTTGTGAATAATTTTTTGGGCGATAACGGCAAGGCCCTGTATCTCGTCAGCGGTCAATGGTCAAAAGCCGCCACTGAAGAAGCGAAAAAGCTTGCTGGCGATGACAATATTGATGTCATTAATGTCGTTGAAAAAGTAAATGGAATGAATAAGGTAGTCATTCCAGCGCTGAGTGGCAACGGCAGCGAGTACCGTTATCTGCACTATTGCCCCAATGAGACAGTGGATGGCATCGAAATTTTTGATGATATCGACAGCCCCTGGCCGATTGTGGCGGATATGTCGTCCAATATCATGTCCCGCGAGATTGATGTCAGCCGCTTTGCCCTTATCTATGCCGGCGCTCAAAAGAACATTGGACCATCGGGTTTGTCTATCGTGATTGTGCGTAAAGATATGCTGGAGCTGCCACAGCTGACCCAGTCTTCCATCATGGACTATCGCCTGACCGCCGAAAACGACTCCATGTACAACACACCGCCAACCTTTGCCTGGTACCTGGCAGCCGAAGTGTTCAAGTGGCTCAAGTCTGTTGGTGGCGTAAAGGGTATGGCCGAGGTGAACGCCGAAAAGGCACGCCGCCTCTACGCCTGCATCGACAGCCTGGATTTCTACAAAAACGGCGTGGCGCCTGCAAACCGCTCGCAGATGAACGTGACCTTCCAACTGGCTGATGAGTCGCTGGATAAAGACTTTCTTAAAGAAGCCGAAGCTTTGGGGCTGGTTGCGCTCAAAGGCCACCGCATTGTGGGCGGCATGCGTGCCAGCATCTACAACGCCATGCCGCTGGAAGGCGTTGATGCACTGGTGAGCTTTATGCAGGCCTTTGCTGCCAAGCACCACTAGAAAGGCGAAATATGGAGATGATTCTGGCAATTGCAGGAGGCTTGGGTATTGGTTCATTACTTACACAAGCAGTACTGCATTTTTTACAGCGGAAAAGTAAAAAAGATGATGTCAGGACTGAACGACTTGAACAGGCATTTGCTAGCTTGCTAGTAGCTTACACAGATGTAATTAAAAACGCTGACGATCGAAATCATCAACTGACTTTCGCAATGTGGGAAGCGAGGATTCAACTAATAGCATCTGACAACGTTGTTAAGTCCATACAAATTCTAAAACAGACAGCACCACACACTCCGGCTAGGGGAGACGCTTTAGAAAAAATGATCGCAGCTATGCGTAATGACTTGGGTATAGCTAAGTAAATTTTGAAATGATTCTTTCGGTGACTCTGAATTAAAAAAGGACTGCCTCGGCAGTCCTTTTTGTTATCGAGTTCTTTGTTGGTTACAGCACGGCAATAATGGATTTGGCCAAATAATCCACGTTATCTTCGCTGATCCCGGCGATACTGATCCGGCTCGAGCCCACCATGTAAATGCTGTAGTCCTTCATCAGGGTGTTGACCTGGGCCTCGTTGATGCCAAGGAAGGAGAACATGCCTTTTTGACGGGCGATAAAGGAGAAATCGCGGCTGGCACCCAGTGCGTGCAGTTTATCGACCAGCATGGCGCGGTTGCCATTGATGCGATCGCGCATCACTTTTAGCTCATCCAGCCACTGTGCTTTGAGTTCGTTTGAGCCCAGAATGGTTTCCACAATGGCGGCGCCGTGGGCCGGTGGCATGGAATAGATGCAGCGCACCACATAAAGCAGTACCGACAGCGACACGTCTGCCTGGGCACTGTCTTTACCGATAATGGAGCAGGCACCGATGCGCTCGCGGTACAGACCAAAGTTCTTCGAGCAGGAAGAGGCGAGTACCATGTTGTCGACCGCAGCCGCCATGGCGCGCACGCCGTAAGCATCTTCATCCACGCCATCGCCAAAGCCCTGGTAGGCCATGTCGATAAAGGGCAGGAAGCCTTTGTCTTTGGCAACTTCGACCACGGCATCCCACTGCGCTGTGCTCAAATCCTGGCCGGATGGGTTATGGCAGCAGGCGTGCAGCAGCACAGCATCTTCTGCGCCAACCTGTTTCAGCGCCGCAAGCATTTCATCAAACTTCAGGCACTTATTGTCGTAATCGTAGTAGGGATAGGTTTTTACCGTTAAACCGGCGGCCTGGAACAGCCCTGTGTGGTTGGCCCAGGTTGGGTCGCTCACCCAAATGGTGGCGCCGGGTTTGCATTTGGCGATGAATTCAGCGGCTACTCGCAGGGCACCAGTGCCGCCCGGGGTAGACACGGTGCGAATACGGCGCGCCTGAACCACGGGATGATCAGCGCCGAAGGCCAGCTCGTTCATCAACTCGTTAAAAGGTGCTGAGCCGGTCGGGCCAATATACACCTTGGTGGTTTCAGAATCGGTACGCAGCTTCTCGGCGGTTTTAACACAGTCGAGAATCGGCGTGTTGCCGGCGGGATCCTTATACACACCCACGCCCAGGTCGACTTTCTGTGGGTGGCTGTCTTCACGGTATTTGGTTAAAAGACCCAGAATAGGATCGGCAGGCAACGCCGAAAGATGCTCAAACATAATTCCTTCTACCTTGTAATCGTTGTTGGTAAAGCCGCAGGGATAAGGTGTAGCTGCTTGCACTGGGCCGCTGTAGCCTGGTTGATGCCAAGCCGGATGCCTGTGCCAAGCATGACCCGAATGCCTTAGCATAGCCTGAAAGGGTTGCCGGGAAAAAGAGCCCTGAGCGCAAATCCCGCCGTGATTGAAAAGGCCGTTGCCCGATTGGCAACAAATCTTGCAATCCTGAGCGATTTTTGGGGCAGTTTTTTGCAGATTTTGTGTTGATTGAACAAAAATCAGCATCAATCCGCCATTTTTTACTGAAAAACGGTTGAATCGCGGCTGAGGATCAGTAATTTAATTACCACGAAGACTCTAAAGGGATCGTTTTTTCCTCAAACGTAACGCGAGGCTTACAGCGTTGTAGCAAAGCCTTGCCAACTTCGGCCAATCTGGCCTTAACTCGCTTTTAATGAGAAGTACGAGAAATGGACCAATTACGTCTTGAGCCCGTATCCCGGGTCAACGGGGAGGTAAACATCCCCGGCTCCAAAAGTATCTCCAACCGCGCCTTGCTGCTGGCAACCCTGGCAAGAGGTGAAACCACCCTGGTAAACCTGCTGGATTCTGATGATATCCGCCATATGCTGAGTGCCCTTGAAAGCCTCGGCGTAAGCTTCACCCTGTCAGATGACAAGACCCTGTGCACCCTTAAGGGCCTTGGCGGCCCCATCCATGCCGATAAAGCCTTTGAGCTGTTTTTGGGTAATGCCGGCACGGCGATGCGACCTTTGTGCGCGGCGCTGACTCTGGGCACCGGCGAATTTACCCTGACCGGTGAGCCGCGCATGGAAGAGCGGCCCATTGGCGATCTGGTAGATGCGCTGCGTCAACTTGGCGCCGATATCCGTTACCTTAAAAATGATGGTTTTCCGCCGCTCACTATTAATGCCACCGGGCTTGCCGGCGGTGTGGTGGAAATCGATGGCAGCCTCTCCAGCCAGTTTTTGACAGCGCTTTTAATGGTGGCGCCGCTTGCGAAGGACTCAGTGACCATCGCGGTAAAAGGCGAACTTGTTTCCAAGCCCTATATCGATATCACCTTGGATTTGATGGCTAAATTCGGGGTTAAAGTCAGCAACGACAACTATCAGCGCTTTGAAATTGCTGCCGGACAGCACTATGTGTCACCGGGCAAGGTGCTGGTAGAAGGGGATGCGTCGTCAGCTTCTTACTTTCTTGCAGCCGGTGCCATTGGCGGCGGTGAAGTCAAAGTCACCGGGGTTGGCCGTTTGGCGGTGCAGGGCGATGTGAAGTTTGCCGATGCCCTTGCCGCCATGGGCGCCGACATCGAGTGGGGTGACGATTACATTATCGCCCGCGGCAGCAAGCTTCACGGCATCGATATGGACATGAACCACATTCCCGATGCGGCCATGACCATAGCCACGGCGGCGCTGTTTGCCGAGGGACCAACCCGGATGAGCAACATCTACAACTGGCGCATCAAGGAAACCGACCGTCTGGCCGCCATGGCGACTGAGCTTCGAAAAGTTGGCGCTGTTGTGGAAGAGGGGCACGATTACATCCATATCACGCCACCGGCCAAGCCTGTCCATGCCGAAATCGATACCTATAACGATCATCGCATGGCCATGTGTTTTTCTCTGCTGGCATTTGCCGAATGCGGTGTGACCATTAATGACCCGGGCTGTACCTCAAAAACATTTCCAGATTATTTCAATCGCTTCGCTAACTTAGCTGAATAAGTCTGAATGCCGTAAAATTGGGCTGTCACCTGACAGCCCATTCTTTTGCCGAAAATTTACACGGATCTTTAGCGGTCCTTGATGTATAATCCCGCCCGCTCATTTTCGGTGAACCCAAAGCATTCATGGAAGATGAAATGTCTATTGCGGAGGAATTTATGTCTGAAAGGGCTCCTGTAGTCACAATTGATGGCCCAAGCGGCGCAGGCAAGGGCACCATTGCCCAGTTGCTGGCGAAGCACTACGAATGGCAACTGCTGGACAGCGGTGCCATCTATCGCGTGTTGGCGCTCGCGGCGCTGCACCATAATGTTGAGCTTGATAACGAAGAAGCCATTACCCTGTTAGCGGCCCACCTGGACGTGCAGTTTCTGACCGGTAATGACAAAGACGCCATTAAAGTCGTGCTTGAAGGCGAAGACGTTACCACTGCCATCCGTACCCAGGAGTGCTCTAATGCCGCCTCCAAGGTTGCGGCTTTCCCACGGGTGCGTGAAGCACTCCTGCGTCGTCAGCGTGCTTTTTGCAAGGCACCGGGTTTGATTGCTGACGGCCGCGATATGGGCACTGTGGTTTTCCCATCAGCACCGGCAAAACTGTATCTGACAGCTTCGGCAGAGGAAAGGGCGCAAAGGCGCTATAATCAGTTGCAGGACAAGGGCTTCGATGTTAAAATCGACCGCCTTTTAGCCGAGATCCAGGAACGCGATGACCGGGACATGAACCGTCCTGTAGCGCCTTTGGTTCCGGCTGACGATGCCCTGGTGATTGACACCACTGGCATTGGCATTGAAGAGGTATTCGCCCGCTGCGTGGCGCATATCGACGAGAAATTATCCGCTTCTGGCTTCTGAGCCGGGGGTGTATAGGAATCCGCAACAGGGACGATGCGGATATGACGACTGACTCCAACGGCCAGGAAGGTCGCTGGTTTATTACTTAAAGTAACTTAACATGACTGAATCTTTTGCTGATCTGTTTGAACAATCCCTTCAACAACTGGAATTCCGTCCAGGTTCTATCGTTCGTGGTACTGTAGTTGCCATCGAAAACGGCCTGGTACTGGTTGACGCCGGTCTGAAGTCTGAGAGCCCAATCCCTGCTGAGCAGTTCAAGAATGCCCAAGGTGTTCTGGAAATCGCCGTTGGCGACGAAGTAGACGTAGCTCTGGACTCTGTAGAAGACGGTTTCGGTGAGACTCAACTGTCTCGCGAAAAGGCCAAGCGCCATGAAGCCTGGATCGTTCTGGAAAAAGCTTACGAAGATGCTGAGACCGTTATCGGTGTCATCAATGGCAAGGTTAAAGGCGGTTTCACCGTTGAACTGAACGGTATCCGCGCGTTCCTGCCAGGCTCTCTGGTTGACGTTCGCCCTGTGCGCGACACTGCTCACCTGGAAAACAAAGAGCTGGAATTCAAAGTTATCAAGCTGGACCAGAAGCGCAACAACGTTGTTGTTTCTCGTCGTGCAGTTATCGAGTCTGAGAGCAGCGCTGAGCGCGACGCTCTGCTGGAGAACCTGCAAGAAGGTCAAGCCGTTAAAGGTATCGTTAAGAACCTCACTGACTACGGTGCATTCGTTGACCTGGGCGGCGTAGACGGCCTGCTGCACATCACTGACATGGCTTGGAAGCGCGTTAAGCACCCATCCGAGATCGTGAACGTTGGTGATGAAATCAATGTGAAAGTTCTGAAGTACGATCGTGAGCGTACTCGCGTTTCTCTGGGTCTGAAGCAACTGGGTGAAGACCCATGGCTGGAAATCAGCAAGCGCTACCCAGAAAACACTCGTCTGACCGGTCGCGTAACCAACCTGACTGACTACGGCTGCTTCGTTGAAATCGAAGAAGGCGTTGAAGGTCTGGTACACGTGTCTGAAATGGACTGGACCAACAAGAACATCCACCCATCCAAGGTTGTTAACCTGGGTGACGAAGTTGAAGTTCTGGTTCTGGACATCGACGAAGAGCGTCGTCGTATTTCTCTGGGTCTCAAGCAGTGCAAGACCAACCCATGGGAAGACTTCGCTAACCGTTACAACAAGGGCGACAAGGTTTCCGGTAAGATCAAGTCTATCACTGACTTCGGTATCTTCATCGGTCTGGACGGCGGTATCGACGGTCTGGTTCACCTGTCTGACATTTCTTGGAACGCTGCTGGCGAAGAAGCCGTTAGCGAGTACAAGAAAGGCGACGAAATCGAAGCCGTTGTACTGTCTGTTGACCCAGAGCGCGAGCGCATCAGCCTGGGCGTGAAGCAGACTGAAGACGATCCATTTAACGCTTACCTGGCCGACAAGAAGAAAGGTGCTATCGTTAACGGTACCGTTTCTGCTGTTGATGCCAAAGGTGTTACCGTTGAACTGGCCGACAGCGTTGAAGGTTACATCCGTGTATCCGACATCAGCCGTGACCGCGTAGAAGACGCTTCTACCGTATTCGCAGTTGGTGATGCCGTTGAAGCCAAGTTCATGGGCGTGGATCGTAAGAACCGCACCGTGAGCCTGTCTATCCGTGCGAAAGACGAAGCTGACGAAAAAGAAGTTATGGCAAACTTGAACAAGTCTGACGACGCTGTTATTAGTAATGCTATGGCCGAAGCGTTTAAGGCCGCTCGTAAGTAATTGCCAAATATGAGGGAGTTGGACACTCCGCTCCCTCATCGCGGCTGTGTTTGGCTTGATAATAGGGGTAGCTAGGATGACTAAATCCGAACTGATCGAAAAACTCGCCACAAGGCAGTCGCAACTGTCGGCGAAAGAAGTAGAGAGTGCGGTCAAGGAAATGTTGGAACAGATGGCCACCACGCTGGAAAGCGGTGAGCGTATCGAGATCCGCGGCTTTGGCAGTTTCTCACTTCACTACCGTGCGCCACGTGTTGGCCGCAATCCAAAGACTGGTACTTCAGTTGAATTGGAAGGCAAGTACGTTCCGCACTTTAAGCCCGGCAAAGAGCTGCGCGAGCGCGTTGACGCAGTCAACGCCGCCTGATAAACGTTGATTAAAAAAGCCTCCGCAAGGGGGCTTTTTTGTTTATCCCGCATCAATGCACTGGTCAGGCCGCCGAAATTCTTGGATAATCAGCCCATTGACATGGGTAAAGGAGTGAGACGTGAAGGGATTTTTTATAGCCTTGGTCATCGCTTTGTTGTTTGTCCTGGCACTGCTGCTCGGCTCACGCAACGAGCAACTGGTCACCATTAACTATTTTGTCGCACAGGGTGATTTCCGCCTGCCGGTGGTACTTGCCAGTGTTTTCTTCGCCGGATTCCTGCTGTGCTGGTGTTTTGCTATCTATCACATCGGTAAACTCAAGTACGCGCTGTCCCGCGCCAACCGCAAACTGCAAAAGCTACAGGCCACCGCCGACAGCAGTGACCAAGTGTCGGCCGAGGCGGGTGAAGTGAAGTCCTGATATGCTGGAAATCCTGTTTCTGCTGCTGCCCATTGCCGCCGGATACGGTTGGTACATGGGTCGTCGCAGTTTACGCCAGAACCAGCACCATCAACGTAAAAAGTTGAGTCGTGACTATTTCACCGGACTGAACTACCTGCTTTCCAACGAATCTGACAAGGCGGTTGATCTCTTCATCAGCATGTTGGACGTTGACGATGAAACCATCGACACTCACATGTCCCTCGGCGCACTGTTTCGAAAGCGCGGCGAAGTTGACCGCTCCATCCGCATTCATCAAAACCTGATTGCCCGTCCAAGCCTGACCACAGAGCAGCGTGATGCTGCCATGATGGAACTGGGCAAGGATTATATGGCCGCTGGTTTTTATGACAGGGCGGAAGAGATTTTCCTCGCACTTATCAAAGAAGAAGATCACAGCGAAGAAGCCGAAAACCAGCTCATCGCTATCTATCAGATCATCAAAGAGTGGCAGAAGGCCATCGACATCACCAAGCGGCTCGATAAAAAGCGTCAGCAGGTGTTAAAGCCCACCATTGCCCATTTCTATTGCCAGCTCGCCGATGAAACCAGTGAAGCTGACGAGCGGCAAAAGCTGCTGACACAGGCGCTTAAACAGGACCCTAACTGTGGTCGCGCCTTGCTGACCCAGGCAAAACTGTTTTTGGATGCCGGCAAATTGCAGGATGCCGCCGATGCCATCGCCAAACTGGCCAAAGCCGATGTGCTGCTGTTTGCCGACGGTATTAAGCTTGCCCGCGAACTCTACGCCAGGCTCGACAATAGCGAAGGCTATCGTGAATTGCTGGCTCAGGCCCTGGCCGATGGCGGCGGCGCCTCCGTGGTGGTGGCCCTTGCTGAAGAAATGGTCAGCCGCGGTCAAATCAAAATGGCCGAAAAAATGCTGCTTGATAACCTTTATCGCCAGCCCACCATGAAGGGCTTTTCTGAGCTGATGAAGCTGCATTTGCGCCAGGCTGAAGAAGGGCAGGCAAAAGAGAGCCTTTCTTTGCTTGAACAATTGGTAGAACAACAAATAAAATTCCGTCCCGCCTATCGTTGTAAGTCCTGTGGCTTTCCGTCACACGCACTTTACTGGCATTGCCCGTCCTGTAAGTCCTGGGGCAGCATTGCCAGAGTGAAAGGACTGGACGGCGAATAACTTTAATCCCACTGCATCGGAGATCCCATGAGAGACAAGCCCATTCTGGTTGCCCTTGATTTTGACAACAAACATTCGGCGTTGCAGTTGGTAGATAAACTCGATCCGGCCATGTGCCGCCTCAAGGTTGGCAAGGAAATGTTCACCCTGTTTGGCCCTGAGCTGGTTAAAGACATTCAAAACCGCGGCTTTGATCTGTTCCTGGATCTTAAGTTCCACGACATTCCCAACACTGTTGCCAAAGCCGTTGCCGCGGCAGCTGAGCTGGGCGTATGGATGGTAAACGTGCACGCCTCAGGCGGTTTCGCCATGATGGAAGCGGCGCGCAAAGCCTTGCTGCCATACGGCGACAATGCGCCGCTGCTGATTGCAGTCACGGTTCTTACTTCCATGAGCGATGATGATCTTAAGCTTCTGGGGATTGATGTTGGCGCCGCCGAGCATGTGAAGCGTCTTGCCAAACTCACCCGTGACGCCGGCCTCGATGGTGTGGTGTGCTCTGCTCAGGAAGCCACTATGCTTAAAGACCTCTGTGGTCAGGACTTTAAACTCATCACCCCGGGTATTCGCCCTGAAGGCAGTGAGGTTGGCGATCAGCACCGAGTGATGACCCCAGCCCGCGCGCTGCAGGCAGGCTCCGACTACCTGGTGATTGGTCGCCCCATCACCAAGGCTGCTGATCCGCTTAAGGCTCTGACTGACATTCATCAGTCTATCTGCGGGATCTAATCCACTCGCAAGATAACAGGCACCAGCGCTGACAAGGAGATAAGATGTTCGACTTTCACGGGAAAAACATTTTGGTGGTTGGCGGTACCAGCGGCATTAACTTAGGTATTGCCCGCGCCTTTGCCAGGGCCGGTGCACGGGTTGCGGTAGCAAGCCGCAGCCAGGATAAAATCGACGCTGCGCTTAAACTGCTTGGCGAAGACAACCCTAATGCCACCCCGCTTGGTGCCAGTTTTGATGTACGCGACAATGAAGCTGTGTTGGCTGGCATTGCCGGTTTGCATCAGGGTCTTGGCAGCATAGATGTGCTCGTCAGTGGCGCTGCCGGAAATTTCCCGGCGCCCGCAGCCGGGATGAGTGCCAATGGCTTTAAGTCGGTGATGGATATCGATTTGCTTGGCAGCTTTCAGGTGCTAAAAGCCTGCTATCCGCTGCTGTCACGTCCCGGTGTGGTATTGCAGATTTCGGCGCCCCAGGCCTATGTGCCTATGCCGATGCAGGCCCATGTGTGCGCCGCCAAGGCCGGTGTCGACATGCTGACCCGCACCCTGGCGATGGAGTGGTCACCCGAAGGCATTCGTATCAACTCAATAGTGCCCGGCCCAATCGAGGGCACTGAAGGCTTTGACCGTCTGGCACCTGCGGATGCTCTTAAAGCCCGGGTGGCGCAAAGCGTTCCACTTGGTCGCAATGGTCAGGTTTCGGATATCGCCAACTGTGCTTTGTTTTTGGCGTCGGACTTTGCCAGCTATATCAATGGCGTGGTGCTGCCGGTGGATGGTGGCTGGTCCCTTGGCGGTGCCAGCATGGCGATGACAGAGCTTGGGCAACTGATGGCAAAGCAGGGCGGCCGTTAAACAGAATTTACAGTGACAAATTTGGAAAACACCCATGGCAAACGCATTACAAGAGCAGCTGCTTAAGGCTGGGCTAACCAGCAAACAAAAAATTAAAGATGTGAAGACCAAAAAGCGCCGCGACCGCAAGAGCAACGTCGATGACGGCTCAGCGGCGCTCAAGCAAAGTATTGCCGAGCAAAAGGCGTCCCAGGCCGCCCAGGATAAAGCACTCAATGAAAAGCGCTTTAAAGAAGCCGAAGCCAAGGGCCAGGTGCGCAGCCTGATCACAGAGCTTAAGCGCCTTGCCATCGACCTGCCAGAGCGCGCCGATGTGAAGTTCAACTACACCATTGGCAGCAAAATTCACAGCGTGTATATCAACGACAAAATCCAGGGGCAGCTGCTTGGCGGCCATCTGGGGATTGTTCGCCACGAAGACACCAGCTATCTGGTGCCACACAAGCTAGCTGAGCGGGTTAATCTGCTGGTACCTGAATGGTGCGGCTACCTGTGGCAGGCGAGCGACAGTACCGCACAGGTGCTGGAGGAAGAGGACCCCTATGCTGACTATGTGATCCCTGACGATCTGATGTGGTGATCGCATCCACAAAACGAGCCCCGGTTAACAGACCGGGGCTTTTTTATGGCTATGCTTAGCGAATGGATTGAGTTTCCTTTGTTTATTCGCTAAATTGAAACAACTGTTTAAATCCACTGTTTGAGAATAGCCATGAATCCCTACCAAGCGCCCCTCAGTGAAATGCGTTTCTTGCTGGAACACCTGTTTGATGCCGACGCGACCTGGCAATCTTTGCCAAGCCTGGAAGGCATGGTCGATTTGGACACAGCCCTTGCCATCCTCGACGAAGCCGCCAAGTTGAACCGTGAACTGGTGCATCCCATTAACCGACCAGGTGATGAGGAAGGCGTGGCCTTCGATTCCGGCAAGGTAACAACGCCGGCGGGCTACAAAGCAGCCTACGATGCCTTTGTTGAAGGTGGTTGGATTGGCCTTTGTGGCGACCCGCAGTACGGCGGCATGGGCATGCCCAAGATGCTCGGCGTTCTGGTGGATGAAATGGGCTACAGCGCCTGTAATGCCCTTAACCTTTATGGCTCACTGACCGCAGGCGCTGCGCTCGCCATCAATGCCCACGGCACTGAAGAGCTCAAAGCCACCTATTTGCCAAAGCTTTACAGCGGCGAGTGGGCAGGGGCCATGGACATGACTGAGCCACAGGCTGGCTCCGACCTTCGCCATATCCGCACCCGCGCCGAGCCTCAGGAAGATGGCAGTTTCCTTATCAGTGGCAGTAAAATCTTTATTACCGGTGGCGATCAGGATCTTACCGAAAACGTTGTGCATCTGGTGCTGGCGAAAATTGCCGGCTCAAACAGCCTGTCACTGTTTCTGGTCCCCAAGTATGCCGTGACTGACAGCGGTGAGGCAGGCGAAGCCAACGGTGTCACCGTAGGCAGTATTGAGCACAAGATGGGCCTTAAGGGCTCTGCCACCTGTGTGATGAACTTCGACAGTGCCCGAGGCTGGCTGATTGGCCGTGAAAACAAGGGCCTTGCCTGTATGTTCACCATGATGAACTACGAGCGTCTTGCCATTGGTATTCAGGGGCTTGGCAGTGCGCAGGCTGCGGTGCAGATGGCGTCCGACTACGCCAAAGAGCGTATGCAGGGCAACGCGCCCGGCAGCAGCAACAGCTCAGATCCCATTGTGGTTCATGGCGATGTGCGCCGGATGCTGCTGACCACCCGTACCCTGACCGATGCTGGCCGAGCCCTTGCCGTGCACACAGGCAAGCAACTCGATTTGGCCAAGTTTGCCGATGATGAGGCCGTGAAAGCCAAGGCCGCGCGCTACGTAGGCCTGCTGACGCCGGTTGCCAAAGCCTTTTTGACTGACCGCGGCCTGGATATCACCATCATGGCGCAGCAAGTGTTTGGCGGTCATGGCTATATTCGTGAAACCGGGATTGAGCAACTGGTGCGTGACACCCGTATTGCGCAGATTTATGAAGGCACCAACGGGATTCAGGCGATTGACTTCCTCGGCCGCAAAGTGGCGGGTGATAATCTGGCAACGGTAAAAGAGTTTATCGCCGAGCAGTTGGCACTGATTGATGCTGACACCAGCGAGCAGGCTGCAGCGCTTCGCCGTGGTTTTGCGGAGTTTATCGAGGTTGCCGAGTGGATTAACGAGCACAAGCTTGCCAAACCAAGCCTGATTAATAGCCTGGCCGTTGAAATGCTCGATGCTTTCGGTTACTTACTGTATGGCTTCTACCATCTGTGGATGACGAAGGTTGCCACTGAGGTTGGCAGCGAGCTTGCCAAGCCCAAAGCCGCTTATTGCGACTTTTACTTTGCCAAGGTTATGCCACGGTATCAGGCGCTGCTGGCGTCCGCACGAAGCGGCGATGATGCAGTGATTGACATCAATGACGATTGGCTCTGATATCTGATAAAAAAGCCGCCCGAGGGCGGCTTTTTTGTTGTTGCTGTTGTTGGCGTTAACTGCCAAGCGTTTATATGAAAGGGCCGTTTTATCTCAGCGCGAAAACGTTTTACTTCAGCGTGATAGTAGCGCTTTGAGAAACAGGGCGCTGAAGCCAGGCTCCCGTGTTTTACCTTCTGCTTTTTCCACCAGACCGTTTTCAATCACCACAAAGGCTATCTCACTGTCCTTGCTTGTGGCAAAGCCCGCCAGATTGGCAACGCCCTGCATTGAGCCGGTTTTGGCAAACACCTTGTCTTTCAACGGCGGCGCGCCAAAACCGCGTCGGTAGGCCAGGGTGCCATCTTTAGCCGCAATGGGCAGGGCTTCAATCAGGCTGTTAAGCTCCGGCCTGTCGTGGATAAGCTCAAGGGTGTTAAATAGAGTCTGGGCGCTCAGCAGGTTGTAGCGGGACAGCCCCGAGCCGTCCAGCAGCCGGCTGTGGTCAAGCTCAAGCCCAAGTTCGCTAAGGCTAGTCTCCATCGCCTGGCTGGAGCCAATAAAGTCGGCGCTGCTGTTTTCAAGCTTGCCCAACGTCTTGAAAAAGGCGTCTGCTATCAGATTGTCTGACTCTTTCAGCATCTTTGTAACAAGCTCTGGCAGCGGTAAGGAGCTGTGCTCACTGAGAAGATGGGCGCCGCTTGCCACCTCATTGGCAAAACTGACACTCCCTATGCTGATCCCGAGTTTACCTATGGCGGCTGTGACTTTACTGCGGGCCCAGGCATTGGGCTCGCTGACCGCAATGGACAGCGGCAAGCTGTTTGGTGAATGCCAGCAGCCATAAAGCCGGTAGTGATTGTCGCCCGTGACTTCAAGCTCTGGACGGCAGGAGTCGGGGGATGCACCAATATCGAGGGTTAGGGCGTTATCTATGGTGACCGCGCCTGATTTGGGCAAGCGCACCTGACTGGACTTGCCATCCTTTGCCGGTACCAGGTATGCCCGGATGCAGTTTTCATCGATAACAAACTCAGACACGGGCGCGGCGTAGCAAACCCCGAGGTCGTCCCATACCCAGCCCCGGGCCTTGGTGCTCGCTTCTTTGGCGCCAACCAGCGTCAGCGAACCTATGCTCGAAATGCCAAGGCCTTTCAGCGGCGCCAATAACGCATTCAGCTGCGCCTGGGTCAGGCTTGGGTCGCCACTGAACTCAAGGTACAGGGAGTCCACCTTGCCTTTGTTGTTTGCCTTGTCATCAGGGGCTGGCGACTGGCGCCCGGGCGACATCCCCTTGGCATAAAGCCGGGTTTTGAATTGAAACTCATTGCCAAGCTGATGGCTGGCAGCGGTGGCCAGCAGCAATTTCTGCACACTGGCAGGCAACATGGCCCGGCGGGCATTGTCACTCACCAGTAGCCGGTTGTGGGTCAGATCCCAGGCAATCACCCCCAGTGTTGAGTGTTCTGGCTTAATCGCCAGGTACCAGTCCGGCAATACATCCTCATTAGGCAGCGGCCGGAACTGATTGCTTTGGGTGGATGTAAGCTCGGCGTTTTTGTTTGCATTTGGAGCTGTGGATGGCGCAGGTGGCGGCGTGTTGACGGGAGGCGCTGTCGCAGCGGCAGGCCCTGCTGCTGTTACAGCCGCTGCCGTTAGCGCCTGTGCTACCGGCACTGACACGATAAGGGCGCAGCAACCACCTATGGCAAGGGCGGCCAGGAATTTCGGTTTTGGCTTGAATTTGATTTTGTAAAAAGAGGTTGCCAATTGCCGCATCAGGCTGGCGTTTGGGGTGAACAGTTCCATATTCACGGGTAATCCTTATTTGTGTCGCCTGGCCTTGGTGGTGTTTCGGCAATTGGAGATAAGATGCCTTTCGCTCGGTTTGGCGTTATCTGAGCAATCTGCGAGGACAATCCCAAATTGGGATAAAGGCGCGCTTATCTGTCATCTGGCTCGCCGGGATTGTCTTTTTCCATCAGCCGATAGAGCTTTAAGGTAACAAACAGCACCAGCGCAATAAAGAGTGGCAGCACCAGGATCCCCAAGCTGCCTTTAAAATGGAACAGCGCCGCTGCGGCCAGTAATGCCACAACCAATGTCAGTAAAATACCTTTGTTTGAACCCATGTGCTGTGTCTCGGTTGGTGTCAGGCATACGTTTTGGGCCACTATAACAAATGCCAGCTGCAAACACCTGCCCGGGGCGCCAAAGTTTGCACTTGGTGCAGAAACGTACAAAAAAGGAACAAAATTCACGTCATTAGCGTGCCTTGGGTGCAAAAGAGCTTGCCCAAGTACGACGATGTCGGTAATTTCTAGCCCTTAATCGAACAAGGAACCCCGGTTTTATGCCCCATCTTCGTATTCGAGGGCTTGAGCAAGCAGAGGTTGCCCGTCTGAGTGAAACACTGCCAGCGGCACTTTCCAGGCTCACCCAGACCGATGAATCGGCCTATACCACCGAGTGGATCCCCAGTCAGTTTTTCCAACAGGGAAAAGCCTGCCGCCCAACAGTGATGGCGGAGGTGCTTTGGTTTCAACGGAATGAAGCAACGCAGGACGCCATGGAAGCCTGCATTCGTGAACAGCTGATGGCCTATACCCAACAGGGAATAGCCATTGTTTTCATTGCGCTGGATAAGCGGGGATATTACCGCGATGGCCGGCACTTCTAAGGAGGACACCTTGGTTGAAAAGCTGCAAGGCATAGCCCTTCAACCTCAGCAGCTCAAATGGCTGCTGACACCCAGCGAATTCAAAGCCTGTCTGCTGGAGCGGATTGCCTCTGCGACCCGGTCAATTTACCTTGCCGCCCTCTACCTTGAAGACGATGAGGCGGGCAGGGAAGTCATGGCTGCACTGGTTGCGGCCAAAACGGCCAATCCTGAGCTGGAAATCAAGGTTCTGGTGGACTTTCACCGTGCCCGTCGCGGCCTGATTGGCCACAAGGGTGACAGCGGTAACTATCTGATGTACCGCAGGGTGATGGAAAATAATCCCGCCGCTTTTGATATTCTCGGTGTGCCGGTCAAGGCGAAAGAGTTTTTGGGTGTACTGCACCTCAAAGGCTTCGTGATTGACGATGCGGTGATTTACAGCGGCGCCAGCCTGAACAATGTCTATCTGCATCAAGCCGACAGATACCGCTTCGATCGCTACCATCTGATTGAAAATGCCGAACTTGCCCGCAGCATGCGCGAGATGATTGAGCACTATTTGGTGCAGGATCCTGCGGTAAGCTCACTCACTCAGGCCGCCAGCGATGAAGTGCTGCCGGAAAAAATGGATATCCGTACCTTTAAGCAGCGTCTTGGCGAAGCCCATTACCAGTTTGAAGGGGTAAAGCTGGGTAACCGGGTCACGCCCCTGGTTGGCCTTGGCAGCAAGCACAATGCGCTGAATAAAGCCGTGGTGTCTTTGGTCGAAAGCGCCAACAAAGAGCTGTTTATCTGCACTCCATACTTCAACCCTCCACGGGTGCTGGTGCGGGCGCTGGTGAAAAAGCTGCGCCAGGGGGTGAAGATAGACATAGTCGTGGGTGATAAGACCGCCAACGACTTTTACATCCCGCCCGAGCGCGAATTTAACACCATAGGTGCCTTGCCGTACCTGTATGAGCAGTCGCTGCGCAAATTTGCCAAGCGTCAGCAGTGGGCGATTGATGAAGGGCTGTTGAATATTCATTTGTGGAAGCACGACAACAACAGTTTCCACTTGAAAGGGATCAGTGCCGATGGCCGCCGCCATCTCATCACAGGTTCAAACCTCAATCCACGTGCCTGGGCGCTGGATTTGGAAAACGGCCTGTTGTTGCAGGATGAAACCGGTGCCTGGGTAGAAGGTTTTGCCGCCGAGCAGGCCCATATTCTTGAGCATAGCCTGCGGCTGTACCACTACAGTCAGGTCGATACCCTGCATCACTATCCGGTGCCGGTGAAAAAGATCATGAATCGTATTCGTCGCCTTAAGGCCGATATCTTCCTGAAACGGATCCTCTGATCTGATTGAATTAAACGCCGGCCAGTGCCGGCGTTTTTTTATGCGCCGCTTTCCTTTGCTCATAACTGCTGCCGGGTTTTGCGCTCTGATTTGCACTAATCTTGGCGTTGGCGCGGCCCTTGGCGTATCATAGCGCGCTTTTGAAAGTCGGCATCCCAGACACTCCTGCTGTGTGCTCCAGTAAATGAGTGCTGCTGGCTTTTGGCAATTTAACTCGGCTTTGTTATTCAGGAACTTTGGTATTCAGGAACGGCGATAAATGACAGCGACTTTACCTCCCCATGCGGTCCATAAACTCTATGAGTACCGTAAAGCGCTTTCGACCAAACCATTTGGTGCCAGAGGCAAGAATTTAGTGCGTTGCAATCTGTGCCTTCTGGCACAGCAGTACTGTACCTGTGAATTTCGTTCACAGCTTAAGACGAATGCAGCCTTTATGCTGCTGATGTACGACGACGAAGTGCTTAAGCCCACCAACAGCGGCCGCTTGATTGCCGATTTGGTGCCGGACACCTGGGCTTTCCTCTGGAGCCGTACCGAGGTGAGTGACGAGGTGCTGGCGCTGCTTAACGACGACAGATTTCAGCCGTTTGTGGTGTTCCCGGGGGAATATGCCAACGACGGCCAGCGGGTGATTGGCCAGGTGACAACCGATGAGCTTAAGGGGAAGCGGCCGCTGTTTATCATGCTCGATGGCCGCTGGCGTGAAGCCATTAAGATGTTTCGTAAAAGCCCGTATCTGGCCGGATTGCCGATTTTATCCTTTGATGCAGGCACCATCGCCAAATATGCGCTTCGAAAAGGCACCCGCGAATTTCAGTTTGGCACCGCCGAGGTAGCCGCCATGGCCATTGGCGCCATGGGCGAGGAGGGCAATGCTGCCCGGCTGTCGACCTGGTTTGATTTGTTTGTTGAATCCTCGCTGCTTGGCCGTAACCGCAGGCCCAACACCACCTTGTCTGAAAGGGAGCGCCTGATAGCCGCCTTTGCTGCAGATAAGCAGTTCTGAAACCCGGCTCAGTAACCTGACCAAACACAGGATAGACACTATATGAGTCTACTGAGACAACAAAAAACCGGCCATTGGCCGGTTTTTTAGTTTAAGTCGGGCTGTTACACGCCAACTTCAGTTCCATCAAGCTTGCTGATCACCACAGTTGCCGCACGTGGGCGAATGCTGGTGCCTGCGGGAGTCACCACCGCAGCATCATTGCTGTATGGCCAGTTACCCGGGTGCTGGATGTTGGCAAATACGCTGGTGTAATCCGGGCTGATGGCAAAACCCGTTACTTCACAGCCATTGGGGCCAACGAAGAAGCGGCGCAGCTCCATCTGGTTGGCAGAGCCCAGAGTTTGCTGCTTGCCATCGGTATCCAGCAAGGTGGATGGCACCACGGCCAACATCTGATCGTTGGTGTGGGAGGTCACTTCCTTGGCGCCATTGTCGGTCTGAACCCACATGATGCCGCGCTTATCGAAGGCAAGGCCGTCGGGGCTGGCAAACTGGTTCAGTTCAGTCAGGCCAGACAGGTTGGTGTCAGCATCGCCATCGGCGGGCGAGCCGAACACAAAGATATCCCAGCTGAATTCGGCAGCAGATTCACCTTCGTCCCAACGGATAATGTGGCCGAAGTTATTCTTCAGGCGTGGGTTGGCTGGATTGGCCTCGGTACGCTTGCTGTTGTTGGTCAGGGTCAGATAAGCGCTGCCGGTGAAGGGGTCAACCGCGCACCACTCAGGGCGGTCCATTGGGGTGGCGCCAAGAAGATCGGCAGCACCAGCGGTGTTGATGATGATATCGGCCTGGCTGCCAAGGTGATCGGCCAGCGTCTTACCATCGGTGGTCATGGCGTCCGGGGTCAGCGCCAGCCAGGCGCCTTTGCCGTCTTCATCGAAACGGGCCACATACAGGGTGCCGTCGTTCATGTATTTGTCGCCGGTGGCCAGACGGTTGGTGCTGTTTGCATCAGCGGCATCCCAGGGGGTGTTAGACACATACTTGTACAGGTATTCAAAGCGCGAGTCGTGGCCTGAATAGAACACCAGTGGCTTACCGGCTTCCAGTTTGCCAAAGGTACAACCTTCATGGCGGAAGCGGCCAAGTGCAGTGCGCTTAACGCCGCGGGCGCGGGGTGAGAAGGGGTCAATTTCAACGATATAGCCATGGCCATTGGCTTCGTTACGGTAATCGTACTGGGCAGAGGTGCCGGTTGGGGTCACATCGAAGCGGGCAAATTCGTCGGCCCGTTCTTCATCGTGGCCAGCCAGGTGGTCCCAGCCATAACGGGTGCCGGATGTTGCCACACCAATACGGCTGTCGGCGGCGCTCATTTCGCCTTTATTAACGAAGTAACCGGGCCAGTTTTCTTCACAGGTGAGATAAGTGCCCCAAGGGGTGTAACCATTACCGCAGTTGTTGAGGGTACCGCGGCTTTGGCTGCCATCGGGTGAGAATGCAGTTACCAGATGATCACTGTACGCGACCGGGCCTGCCATATCGAACACAGTGGCGCCGGTAAAGCGGCGGTTGTGCTCATCATCGGTTACCAACTCCCAGATGCCACTTACGCGCTTAATGCGCACCACACTCACGCCATGGGCGTTGATTTCTTTACGCACTTCATCCACGACACTGCGAAGCCCGCTGGTTTCATCGAAGGTTGGGCCATTGGGATGCAGGGCATCGGGTTCGATGTATTCGTGGTTAATACACAGCAGGCCGTCATCGCCAGCCTCATTGAGCGGGAAGAAGTGCATACCGTCGTGGTTTTGGCCAACAGAATTGGCCTGGTCGTCCGCGGTGTTGCTGCCATCATCTTTCCAGGCGGCGGCTTTGCTGTTGAGCGGCGTGCCCCAGGGCGCGAGCACCTGAGCGCGGTAACCGTTTGGTACCACAACAGAGTCAGTCAGAGAGCCTGAGACGGATTCAAAGCCAAGCTTGACGCTGGACTGAGTGGGTGGAACCGGCGTGGGCGGCACTGGTGTAACAGGATCAGGCACTGTGGTGTTGCTGTCGCTGCCACAACCGGCAAGGCCGAGACCGGCAAAGGCAGTCATGGCGCCCAGGCCCAGACCACTCTTTACAAAGTGACGACGGGACAGGTGCTTAACGAGAATTTCGGCAAATGGGGTATTGTTGCTCTGGTTATAACATTTAGGGTCAAAGGTCGCCTTGCTCATGTTCACTCCAACGAAAGGTTAACGGCTGGTCGATTGAAGGGACAAACTAATGGCCGCAGTTGACAGTTGTGTGTAATGAGTATGACGGTTGGATGAAACGCGCTTGTGCAAATAAAGCGGTTATACTGGATAAAGACCCGAAATAGTTGGAGAGATCCCAATGGCAAGTCAGGACTCAAACGTGATGTTACTGATCCTTCACCGGCTTGAGCCCGGCTGCCTGGGCCCGGATGGCGCTGACCATGTGGAGCAATTCTGTCAACTGGCTGAAAAAGCCATTCAGGGGCTGGCGCCGGAAGTGTGCCAGTGGCAGTTGGTGCCTAGATTCGATAAATCGCTGCCGGAAATGAGTTACTTTCTTGGCAGTAAACAGCTTACCAAAGAGCAAACCGACCGTTACCTTGAAATGTTCTCCCTCGAAATTGACGAATTTGAGGAGCGTTTCCATGCCAAACTTACCCAGCTTATTAACCAATACCTGGCGCGCAAGGGCTAGGGAAGGTGTGAATAAGTCCCGTGCTCGCTCTGCGTGTGCTTAACGTGGATAGATGCAAGGCACAGTTCACAGCGAATTGCCCTAGTCCTTCGCAAGAGTCCCTTAGCTTATCTCGCGGCCATTGGCGACAATCGGCCGCTGCAATAGGTCCCAATTGTTGCGGCTCATCTCATCCATAAAGCACTGAGTGCGATACACACAGGCCCTGAGCAGGGGCCGCTTGTGGTATTTAAGCCACTGATGGCGTGCTTCCACATAGGCCCACAGCCAACGTTTTTCGTCGCCACCTTTACTGGGTGGCCTTGCGGTAAAGCGCTTGCGTAAAAACAGCGGTATGCCGCCTGAGTGCACCTGAGAGTCGTATACCACCAGATGCCCCAGCGCCGTTTGGATCCCATGAGCCTGACACCAGGCATTGGCCGGCTGCCAATAAAAGGTATCGAAGAATCTGTCCTGGGTATCGCGCATCACGGGATCTTCCCGACCAGCGGCCACCAGCAGTTCATGAAATTCGCCGTCGGTCACCAGAGATTCACGACCCACCCGCTCAAGGTAGGGCAGAATGTCATTACTGTAGGCGCCCTCGGCCTCCACATACATTTCCAGCAGGTACCTGAGGTTGCCTTGCTCGGTGGTTTGACTGCGGCCATAGGTTATCTGAAAGGTGCCATTGATGCCGTCATCCTGAATGGTCAGCTTATCGTAGCTCCCATCCGGGGTGCCGGTTTCAAACTGATTGATAATCCGAATAATCAATGACTTTGGGATACTCATGTTCATCCTTGTTTCTTTATGGTTTGTGCGCCTGACAATCTGTGTTCAGGCCATCTAGTGCAGGCCCTTGTGATGATGCTTGTTGGTAATCATTGTCGGTAATTGCCGCTGAAGATAATAGCCATAAGCGTGAGACGCTTGAATCCATTTCCAAAGTTCTGCCTTAAAATGGGCACACGGCTCGTTGAGGCAACCTCATTGGCCGGTAGCCAAAACCCGAAAATCTGACACCTTGGCGCCAATAATGGCAAAACGGTGAAATTCCGCTAATTCCATTCCTTGGTAGCAAGCGCGCCGAGTATTCTCAAACCTATGGCTGAACGCCGTACTTATTCCAAAATAGAATGTTAATATTACGTTAATTGCGAGCGCAGTGTAACTGTTTGCCCCGCTGGAATATTTTTCATCACTTTTAAACGTCGCACATCAAGTCTATGAAATGCATATTGAATTCACATAACCATACAACAAATACGCCATACCATTAACTGTAACGCAAGTGTTACATTTTGTTGCGCTTTTTGGCTTGCCAGCACAGCGCCCAGGCTGGAGGTGGATGATTTTTGCTCTAAGTTGGTTGATGCCCTGAGGCAAAAACATAACAAGGAGAAAGTCAAATGTATAAGAAACATGCACTCGCAATACTGGTCGCAGGCCTGGCATCCGGTCAGTTGGCCTATGCCAATGACTATCAGGCCCAGCTCGTCCAGGTACCAAGCGAGCGAGCCATCAAGGACAACTATATCGTGGTCTTCAACACGCCTTCGGTGCTGAATGTTCAGCAGCAAGGTGCAATTGAATCCTTCGCCATGACTCAGGCCCTTGGCCTTGAGAACAACTATGGCATCTCGGTAAAAAGCCATTTTGGCAGCGCCTTAAACGGGGTTTTGGTGAAGGCGACTCCGGGGCAGGTGAAGCAGTTGCTTAAAGACCCAGGCGTTAAGTACATCGAGCAGGATCAGATGATGTCGGTTGAACCGACCGTTGAAGCCCAGGCGGATCAAGGCGGTGCTACCTGGGGGCTTGATCGTATCGATCAGCGCGATCTGCCCCTTAACAGCAACTACCACTATGACTACGATGGCAGCGGCGTAACCGCTTATGTAATCGATACCGGTGTACTGACCAGCCATAACGAGTTTGGCGGCCGTGCCAGCCACGGTTGGGACTTTGTCGATAACGACTCGGATGCCACCGACTGTAACGGTCACGGTACCCACGTTGCCGGTACTATTGGCGGCAGCGCCTACGGTGTGGCCAAAAACGTGAATGTGGTTGGGGTGAGGGTGCTCGGTTGCAGTGGCTCCGGCAGTAACTCCGGGGTGATTAACGGCATTAACTGGGTGAAAAATAACGCCAGCGGTCCATCGGTTGCCAACATGAGTTTGGGTGGCGGCGCCTCCCAGGCAACCGATGATGCGGTGAACAGTGCCGTAGCGGCGGGCATTACCTTTGTGGTCGCTGCCGGTAACGATAACGCCAACGCCTGTAACTATTCGCCAGCCCGGGCGGCCAACGCAGTAACTGTGGGTTCAACCACCTCTTCGGATGCCCGTTCAAGCTTCTCTAACTACGGCTCCTGTCTGGATATCTACGCGCCAGGCTCCAGCATCAAGTCGGCCTGGTATACCTCCAATACCGCCACCAACACCATCAGTGGTACTTCCATGGCATCACCCCATGTGGCCGGTGTTGTGGCCCTGTATCTGGATGAAACCCCTTCGCTGTCGCCTTCTCAGGTCGTCAGCCGTCTGACCAGCCGCGCCTCCGACAGCAAGGTCAGCGACGCCAAAACCGGCTCGCCAAACAAGCTGCTGTATTCACTGGCGGGCGATGATGGCGGCTGTGGCAGCAACTGTCCACCCACAGGTGGCGAGCTCAGCAACGGCCAGGGAGTCAGTGTCAGTGGCGCCCAGGGCAGTGAAAATCAGTACTACATCGATGTGCCTGCCGGTCAGTCGGCGTTGGCCATTGCCCTTGCCGGTGGCAGCGGTGATGGGGATCTGTACGTCAGCTACGGTACGGCACCCACCACCACCAGTTATCAGTGCCGTCCATACCTCAATGGCAACAATGAAAGCTGTAACTTCAGTAACCCTCAGGCCGGACGCTGGTACGTGATGGTACGTGGCTATTCAAGCTACAGCGGCGCAACTCTGACCGGCAGCTACTCAAGCGGGGGCGGCGGTGGTGGCAGCTGCTCAGATGCTGACTGCCTGCAAAGTGGTGTACCGGTATCCAACCTCTCTGGTGCCTCCGGCTCGTCGGCTTACTACAAGCTGTATGCCACTGCCGGCAGCAGCCTGACAGTTTCGATAGCCGGTGGCAGTGGCGATGCGGATCTGTACGTGAAAGCAGGCAGCCAGCCCACAACCAGCTCCTATGATTGCCGTCCGTACAAAAACGGAAACAGCGAGAGCTGCAGCATCAGTGTCAGCCAGTCTGGCTTCTACTACGTGATGCTGCGTGGTTACAGCGCCTATTCAGGAGTGACTCTGCAAGCAAGCTATTGATAGTGCGCCGTTTTTATAACGACTACTTTCATTGACTCAAACCCGGCTGGCGTCCTGCGCTGCCGGGTTTTATTTCGAGTGCACAGCTTTGCTGCAATGTCTGCCAAATGCCAATGTGGCGCCTGATAAGCGTTTTGAGCTGCAAAGGTGCGCCATCTTCACCGAAGTAGTAATCAATCTGTGGTTGCCAGGCGCTGGATTTAAATAGGGCCGTGAGAGTCGGCTCCAGTCTGAATTGAGCTTCACTGTAAACGCCAAGATAGGGCTGCAGTTTGCCGATAAAAAATTTATTCAGCACATTGAGCAATATTTGCTGCTTTGCCGGATTATGCCCAGGTTTACAGCGCATCAGTGGATGGGGTGCTAGAACGCTATTCAGTTGCTGCAACGCCTGGATATTCATCTTCATGCCCGCCATATAACGCACGCTGAACTCGTTTTGATTCAGCGAGTTGAGCGCATGGCCTAGCGCCTCACCATTAAACGCTGCAAAATCACCCTGCGCTATCAGAGTCTGGATCTTAAGTAAGCTGTTAAAGGCAGCCTCTGCTTCAATGAGCCCAGCCTTACCGCTGCTTGCCCCAAGGCTCGCACTGCCGATAAAAAGCCGTTTACGGATAACGGGTTCATTTTCCAAAAACCACACAAACAGCCTGGCGGCGGTCTGCTTTTTCAGTGCAAGTTCGGCGCTTAAGACGGCTTTAAGCTCGCTATCACCCAGGGTTTTAATGCAGTCCGGAGCGGCTTTGATAAATTCAAGCTGATAGATAAGAAGGTTAGATGGCTGCGAAACCTTGCCCAAACTGCTGTTGTGATTGGCAATAAGGCCGCCCAGACGGCAATGGTTCAGCTCCGCCAGATCCAAAAGGCCAATGCTGTTGGGACTGATACTCTTGGCAACATTGTCTGGTGAGTCGCCATCAGATGAGATACCGCCGTGCCATTCACTGCGTTTTGGCTGACTGAATATGGTCTGGGCGTAGTCTAGAGGCGCAACTACGTTTGCATTGTCTGTGTTAGCCGTTGGCGCTGATAAATGGGCCTGCAACACATTGGCGAGGCGATTTTCATAGTCCTGCCACAGCGCTTTCGCCTGATTTGCCGGGCTGCAGCCAACAAGGATCAGCACTGGCATGTACATAACCCACGCCAGCCAGCAGGCGGATAGTTTGCGTAAGCGTGTGGTGTCTAACCCAGCCAAGGCCATCATGCGTTGTCCGAATGCGTTGCTAAAGTCCCCAGACTCAAGGTTCCTGAACCAGGTTAAGGTTCCTCAAATCTGTCTGTTCTTGTCACTTAAAGATAACGTGTCACAAAAACAAAAAGGCAGGGAAACCCTGCCTTTTGCTGATGGCACCTAGACGGCACCAAACCACATGCCTTACTGCTGCAGGGTCTCTACCTTGGTCAATACGCGGTTGGTCTTGAACAGGTTCACTTCACGGGTGTCGCTCATGGCTTCGCCGCTACCTTTTGCAGGCGCTTTTTGCACAGCGAAACTGGCGGCAGCCGGGGCGGGGCAGCTTTGGGTTACCCGGTATTGCAGCGCCGCTGCAAACAGGGCTTCGTTCGGATCGCCAAGCTGATGGCTGAAGTCATCGTTCAGATAACAGCCGGTCACCTGCTCACCGCCTATAACTGGGGTGTTGGCAGGTTCAAAGCCGTCGGCGTAGTCACCAAAGCCTTTGTTGTTTTCACCGCGGAACTGGATGCTGAAATAGGTGGTACCGCAGTTATCGGTTGGATAGAAGCCGTAGGGCTTACCGCAGGTACGATTACCAATTTGCACCACATCCAGGTCGATACCGCGAAGACCATTGATAATGGCCTCGGATGCCGAGCAAGTGCCCGAGGTGGTTAGGATAAACACCCGGCCCAGATCCAGATGCGGCAAGGGTGCATTCTCGGTGTAGGAGAAGCCGATACCGGTATTGATAAACGGCATTGGCACCAGGGGTTGGTTGGTCACCGGATTGGTGCTGGCGTGCTTATCGTTAAAGGTAGTGTTTTCAAATATCTTGTTGCTGGTGCGGGCTGGACCGGCAATCATGTAACCGAGCTGACTGGCGATGGCCAGCAGACCGCCGCCGTTATAGCGCACATCCAGCACCAAATCGTTAATGCCTTCTGCTTTGAGGGTGCTGATGGCATCCACCAGTTCTTTTTCTGAGGTGGCGATATGGCTGTTGAACTGCAGATAGCCTACTTTGCCACTGGCGGTGGCCACCGCTTTCACGTTTTGCACCGGATCCTGCACCACAGTGCCTGCGGTCATGGAGATAGTGCGCTCAGTACCATCGGGATCGCGCACTTTAAAGGTGCTGGTTTTGCCGTTGGTGCTGGGGAAGAAGGCCTCGTTGAGGGTATCCACATCGTCGCCGTCTGCGACCACGACACCATTGGCCTCAAGAAACTCGGTGCCACGGACAATACCTACGGCGGTGGCAACGCTGCCAGGCTCGGTATAGGCGGCGACAATTTTTCTTGGCTCTGTGGCAGACAGCAGCTGGAATTCAACACCATAACCCACAGCCTCACCCGAGTTGGACAGGGCGTCCCACTCTTCGGTGGACATGGCGCTGTGGAATCTGTCTTTTTTGGCGCCGCTTGGTGTGGTCAACGGGGTTTTGAGCTGGGCAAAATAATCAATAACTGTGCCGAAACTGTTGGGGTCGTTATCCGGGACTTCGCTGTACCAGAGGTAGGTATTATTGGTCCAGGAACGCAGCCACATTTTTTCATGCAGGGCGCTGCCGGACTTATCGGCTGTGCCGCTGCGTGGATTGGCGCAGAAGTTTTTGTAAATATCTTCGCTGGCAAAGCTGCCTTGCACCCAGGTAATGTCGCTCCCTGAATTACCATTGTTGCCTGAGTTACCGCTATTTCCTGGATCCGAGGTGCCGCCACCGCCTGAACAGGCGCCAACAGCGGCAAGCAGGGCGAGGGTAAGCGCATGCTTTGTAAAGTACCGCATTTCAAAACTCCTTTTTCGTACGATTGCCGATTTAAATCAGCTAGTTATTTTCTTCATAATATCACTTATCAACTGATGCGCCATCTTGCAGTCACGATCTGATAACAGGCCGATACCATTTTGTAGCCAGGGTCTGAGTTTATCCTGCTCAGACAGCGCCAACAGATCCGCAAGTTGCAGCGCTTTTTGCTTGAGCGATTGAATTTGGCCTTCGGCGGCTACAGTTTGCTGAAGCCCTATGGTGCCCGACAGGCCTGAGAGTGCATAACTGTAAACCATGACGGCCTGACCTAGGTTTAAAGAAGGGTACTCACCGGCAAGGGGCACGTAACTGAAAAGGTCGCAGGCATCGAGTTCCTGATTCGACAGCCCGCTCGACTCGCGGCCAAATACCAGGGCTCTGGAACCGGCGCCACTGTGGCTTAAGGTGCTGGCAAGCTCATCCGGCGCTAGGAAGGTCCGGGGGCTGCCGCGCTCTCTGGCGGTGGTGGCAATCAGCAGATCGAAATCCTGTCTCAGGGCATCGAAGCTGTCGTAGCAGCGGACGTTATCCAATATGTCAGTGGCGCCATGGGCAACCCAGCGGGCTTCTTCTTCCAAATGAACCTGACTGCCAACCAGAATTAACTCATTAAATCCCATGGTTTTCATGGCTCGGGCGGCGGCGCCCACATTGGCGGCGCGGGCAGGTTCAACCAGTACGATGGACAACATAAAACGCTTTTACTCCGATACAAATAAAGCCTGGCGCCGAGTATAGCGGCAAAGGCCTGCCAGCCCGAGCATTTTCAGTGGGCGCTATCATCCAAACCGGGCTCAGTGTCGGGGCACAGTTCATTATCAGGACTTACTCCTTTCGGGGGTAGTGGGCGGTGAGATTTCCAACCCACGGGTTAGCGCATATTGTGCGGAAATGTGAAATTTTATAGTTATTCCCCACAAACACAGCACCTTAGCCCAATAGCCTTTATATGAGCGCCAGAAAAAATGGATCAGACATTCTGACGAACAAGCTGCCGCTGCTGCTCAATCTTGCCGGCATCGGCTGTCTGCTGGTGTTCGGTGCGGCAAAGCTGCATCAGGCGGTGGCAGGGGAGTCGGCGCTGGAGCAGGTCAATGCCCGGCTTGCGGCAATGCAAACACCGCTGGACGTTGAAGCTCAGGCAAGCGTCTCGGAAACTTCGACCCAATTAGAGGCCGGGGCCCAGCGCACCAGCCAACCAGAGTCTCAGTCTAAGGCTGCAGGCTCTGCTATGACACCGTCTGCACCGGCTCTCTCTTCTCAAACTCGCTCAGTATTGGCACAGTCTGCGCCGCCGCCTGTAAAGGCGCCCGATATGACCGATTGGTCGGCTGCGCGCAAAAAAGGGTACGCCGAACAAAGCCCATCCGCTGAAACTTCGTTGGCTATGCCCCCAGCGCTTATTGGCAAAATCCGTATTGATGATATCGATGTGGAAGCGGCGCTGTTTGATGGCGACTCAGAACTCAATCTCAACAAGGGAGTTGCCAGGGTCAGCCATACCGCCGGGCTTGGCGAGCAGGGCAATCTGGTGATTGCCGGTCACAGGGATTCCTTTTTCAGAAAGCTTGGCCAACTCAAAAAGGGGGCGAGCATTGACGTGATGTCAGTCGATGGCCAGCTGCACCGTTATCAAATGACCGACAGCTGGATAGTCACGCCTGAGGATACCTGGGTGATGGCGCCCGTCAGCAGCGATGTTCTCACCCTCATTACCTGTTATCCATTCTACTTTGTTGGCAGCGCACCCCAGAGATACATAGTGCGGGCCAAAAAGGTTTCACCCCACCAACAATAAGGAAAGAACCATGAAAAAAACACTTGCCGCTGGCCTGTTGGCCTCTGTGGTTGCGGGCCCCGCTCTGGCAGCCGATTGCAGTGACGTGGTATGGCATCAGGATGTGCTGGCTCAGTATCCCAGCGTGGCCAACGCCTGTCAGGAAGTGATTGAAAAAGACGGCAAACAGTTTGTGAAACTCAAGGCTGAGTTCGTGCGTTATCGCGAGCCGCACAAAGCCATGCTGGATGTGTATGAAACTGACGGCTCAAAACAGCGCCAGACAGTTTCACTCAAACCCAACGCCACCGTGAATGCCGGCGGCAATATGATTGGGTGGGATGCCTTGCCCCGTGGCTATGAGCTGGAATTCTACGTACCGAGCGATCGATTCGAAGTGGATGAGGTCACCATGGTGACCCCGGTTGCGCCGGTCGAGCCTGAAACCCAGCCTGCAGCGTTACCAAAAACGGCCTCCTGGGTACCGGCACTTGGCGCAGCAGGTTTGCTGCTGCTTGGCTTGGGCCAGCTTTTCGGCCGTCGCCGCCGCGGCCAATAAGGGGTTATCGACGGTTTAAATGGTACTTGTTGCCGTCATTTATAAACGCTACAGCTATAAAAAAAGCCGCCCAAGGGCGGCTTTTTGTTTAATGGCCTTTTTAAGTGCCAGGATTCAATGCTCAGTTAATGCTCAGTTTCCTGAGGTGTTGAATACTGTCTCGGCGCGCCATACACGGTACTTAAGCTCAGCGCCTTCAGGGATGTAAAACACCATCGGCAGCTTACTGTTGTAGGCAAACTTATGGTCGCCGGGGATGCGCACAAAGGCTTCGGTTTTGGCCTTATCGAAACAGGCCATCATGGTGCTTGGGCCGTCGGCGATTTCGTTCACTTCGTAGTAGGTGTAACCCCAGCCTTGCAGGTTGACGGCTTTGAGTTCACCGCGCAGGCCGTGCTTGTTGCAGTCGACCAGTTTGGTTTGTCCAACCTGAACCTCAACCATGTAGTTTTGTTCGTTCTCGAGGGCTGGCAGGGTCAGAATGTGCTGAACCATACCTGCTGCGGGCGCCGGAAACATCTTGCTGGCGTCCCGGGCCTGATAATCGGCGGCATTAAAGTGCTCTGCAGTGATCATATTCTGATTAACTCCATCCGGATGGGCAGGGGAAGTGGCGTTGGCCACAGACAGGGTTGCCAGAGAAAAAAGGCCGGTCAGCATCAGATTTTTTACAGAAAAGGCTTTTTGCATAATAACTCCTTGATAAGGGGAGACCCCAAAAATAGCCGGGATTCATACCCGCTGTATTCCTGTAAACGAGGCTAATCGGAAAAAGGGTTAAAGCCCACGAAAAAAATTTTTATTTTATTTGGCTGTTGCAGCCTGTGAGTTATTTCACGTTTCAAATAGTTTGATGTTCAAACTAATTTAATCCACACTAAAACCACGCTAACCTTTTGCCGTCAAACCTACAACAAGCAGTGAAATTATGAGCACGCGTCCTTTCCATTCCGTTGCCGATTGGCAGCACCCCCACGATTTTTTCAAGCATAACGATGCCGGCGAGCGCAGTACCCGTATCGTGCTGATCCTGACCTTGGTGACCATGGTGGCCGAAATCCTCGCCGGTACCGTGTATGGCTCTATGGCACTGCTGGCCGACGGGTGGCATATGGGTACCCATGCGGCGGCATTTTTAATCACCCTGTTTGCCTATCGTTATGCGCTTAAGCACAAAGACAATCCATCGTTTGCCTTTGGTACAGGCAAGGTTGGCGTGCTTGGCGGCTTTGCCAGTGCCGTGGCTCTGGGATTGGTGGCGCTGATTATGGTGATTGAATCGGGGATGCGATTGATTTCACCCCATGAAATTGCTTTCGATGAAGCCATTCTGGTTGCCACCATAGGTCTGTCGGTGAATCTGCTGAGTGCGTTTTTGCTTAAAGATCATCACCATCACCATCATGGTCACCATCACCATCACGCTGATGACCATGACCACGTCCATGAACACGAGCACAAGCACGAGCATCAACATCTGCATGCCCACAGCGATGCCGACAGCCATGCTCACTCACACCACCTGGATACATACGAACATGAGCATGAGCATCATGCCCACGCTCAGCATGAACATCAGGGCCATCACCATGATCACAATCTGCGTGCCGCCTATCTGCACGTTCTGGCCGATGCGCTGACCTCGGTGCTCGCCATCGGCGCCTTGTTGGCGGGCAAGTTCCTCGGCTTGACCTGGCTCGATCCGCTTATTGGCATTCTGGGCGCGGTGATCATCGGTCGCTGGGCCATAGGTTTGGTGCGTGATACTGCGCCTGTGCTACTGGACGCCACTGGCAGCAAGTCCCAGCGCGATCGCATTAAGGCGTTGGTGGCCAGTGTACCGGATCATGGGATAAGCGATCTGCACATCTGGCGCATCAGCGCCGACCATAAAGCCTGTATTCTTGGGGTGGTAAGCCATGCACCAAAAGACAGCAGCTATTTCGTTAATCGCATTAAATCGGAGCTCGGCTTTCACCATGTGACTGTGGAAGTGCATCGCTGCGACTGTGAAGCACGCGGCGGCCATTAACCCTATACAAGGATAAGCCCATGAGCACAAAAGAGATGGACATCAATAAGCTGCTGGTTGAATTTTATGAGCGCTTTTCCGCCTGGGAGCACCATATCGTTGAAGGCAGCGGCTTGCCACTGCCGATGATGCACACCCTGGAGCTGCTGGGGCTCTACGGCCCGATGCGCATGACGGATCTGGCCGAAAAGCTCTGTATCAGTACCGGCACCCTGACAGTGCGGGTCGATAAGCTGGCAAGCGATGGCCTGGTGGAACGTATCACCAATCCACAGGACAGGCGCTCACTGCTGATATCGCTGACCTCGCTGGGGCTTGAGATCTTTAAAGAGCATGACCGCGCTCACCTGGATATGACGGCCAAACTGACCAGCAACCTCAGCGCCGATGATAAGGCCACGCTGCAGCGACTGCTTGGGCAACTCACCGAACAGTTCGATACGCTGGCCTGACCAGCCCTCATTGAAACAAACCTTTACACTTGAACGTGGCAGGCGGTTGCGCCTGCCGGAAATTCCGATAATTTAGTGTCCTTATAACAACTATTGCGACCGCAACATCATAAGGACTAACAATGAAACAACGGATATTGCTTCTTGGCGCAGCCTCTTTGCTCGCCTTCAACGTTGCCGCCGAAGGCGACGATCCCTTTATCTGGCTCGAGGATGTCGAGGGTGAAAAAGCCCTGGCCTGGGTAAAGACCCAAAACGATCGCTCTTTGGAAGAGCTCAAAGCCGTGCCTGGCTACAACGCGCTGGTAGACAACGCGCTGGATATTCTTAACGATAAGGCGCGCATTCCCTATGCCGGCCGTATCGGCGATCACCTGTATAACTTCTGGAAAGACGAAACCAATCCTCGCGGCATCTACCGCCGCACCACCATGGCCGAATACGTCAAAGACGCGCCAAAGTGGGAAACCGTGCTGGATATCGATGCCCTTGGCAAAGCCGAAGGGGTGAACTGGGTATTCAAGGGCATGGACTGTCAGTATCCAAAGAACGTGCGTTGCCTGGTGTCTTTGTCCCGTGGTGGCGCCGATGCCGTTGAAATCCGTGAATTTGATCTCTCTAGCTTAAGTTTCGTTCCCGCCGACAAGCAGGGCTTCTTCCTGCCGGAAGCCAAGTCCAGCACCAGCTGGATTGATGAGAACACCCTGTTTGTGGGTACCGATTTTGCCGAAGGCGACGCCTGGACCGATTCGGGCTACCCACGCAAAGTGAAAGTATGGACCCGTGGCACCGACATTAAAGACGCCAAAGAAGTCTATGCCGGTAACAAGGCTTCCGTTGCGTCGTCTGGCTACGTGATTTGGGACGATAAAACGCCGCTTAAGCTGGTGTCTGAAGCTGAAACCTTCTACGAAGCCAGCTACAAGGCGCTGGTCGATGGCAAGCTGGTGGATCTGCCGCTGCCAAAGGATGCCGATCTCAAGGGCTTCTTTAAAGGTGATATCTTTGTAGAGCTTAAGAGCGAGCTCAAGCAGGGTAGCAGCAGCTTCCCGCAGGGCGCCATTGTTTACACCAAGGCTGACAAACTGCTGGCCGGTAAGCCTGAGTTTGCGCTGTTTGTAAAACCCGACGCCAATTCATCCATCAGTCAGGTCACCTTTACCCGCAATGCGGTGCTGGTGAACTGGCTTGAAGACGTTAAGAGCAAGCTGGTGCGCTATCGTAAAGATGCCAAGGGCCAGTGGCAGGGTGAAAACGTGGGCTTCCCAAGCAACGGTAGCATCAGCGTGTTTGACAGCAGCCGCGACAGAGACGATCTGTTTGTTACCTACACCAGCTTCCTCGAACCATCCACGCTTTACAGTGTGAATGCCGAAAGTCTCAAGCGTGAGTCACTCAAGGCGATGCCAGCCCAGTTCGATGCATCAAAATTTGAAGCCAAACAGTATTTTGCCACCAGTAAAGATGGTACCAAGGTGCCTTACTTTGCCGTGATGGCCAAAGACATCAAGCTCGATGGCACCAATCCAACTCTGCTGTACGGCTATGGCGGTTTTGAAGTGTCGCTGCGTCCATTCTACTCTGCCACCACAGGTAAGAACTGGCTGGAGCAGGGCGGCGTTTATGTGCTTGCCAACATTCGTGGCGGCGGTGAATACGGTCCAGGCTGGCACCAGGCTGCGCTGAAGGAAAACCGTCATAAGGCCTATGAAGACTTCGAAGCCATTGCGGAAGATCTGATTAAGCGCAAAATCACCTCGCCAAAACACCTGGGTATTCAGGGTGGCAGTAATGGCGGCCTGCTGATGGGCGCCGCCTTTACCCGCAGACCGGACCTTTATAATGCCGTGGTGTGTCAGGTGCCACTGCTGGATATGAAGCGTTATAACAAACTGCTTGCCGGCGCCAGCTGGATGGGTGAGTACGGCAACCCGGATGTGGCTGCCGAGTGGGATTACATCAAAACCTTCTCGCCATACCACAACCTGAAGAAAGACACTCAATATCCAAAAGTGTTCTTTACCACCTCTACCCGTGATGACCGCGTGCACCCGGGCCATGCCCGTAAGATGGTAGCCAAAATGGAAGACATGGGTTACGAGGTGCTGTACTTCGAAAACATGGAAGGCGGCCATGCCGGCGCGGCAGATAATAAACAAACTGCGGAACTTAATAGCCTGGCATATGCCTACTTATTGAAGCAGCTTAAGTTGTAACAGCCGGGGATCGGCTCACACCTTAACAAAACCACCGAGGCTGCTGTCGGCCCCGGTGGTTTTTTATTGGGCATTTGTCCCATAGGCTGAGACTTTTGTTTTATTTTCTAATGCCACGTTTACAATAGGCACACTTTTGTCGGGCTTTATTTGGGGGAGAGTCAGTTTGAAGTCCATCGGTTTAAATCGTTTTACGTTTTTTGTCGCCCTGTATTACGCGCTAATTCTTAACATTCCCTTGTATATCAGGGCGGCCGAAGGGCTTAAGGCGCTTTCTCACATCGACTGGCTGTTTGTGGCCAGTTTGCCTGTGCTGCTGAACTGTCTGCTGGCGTTTATCTTCTCGCTGTTCAGCTTTAAATACCTCGCCAAGCCGTTTTTCATGGGGCTGACTTTGCTGTCGGCCTCAGTTGTTTATGGCATGTACAAGTACGGCATAGTGTTTGACCGTGCCATGATGGAAAACATCTTCGAAACCCACAGCGCTGAAGCCCTGATGTACGTGAACGCCGAGTCCATTATCGGCTTTGCCTTACTCGGGATATTGCCTGCGGTGCTGATATTCAAAGCGCCCATTGAGTACCGGGTGTGGTGGAAAGAGCTGTTACACAAGCTTGGGTTTATGGCCGCCATGTTGGCCTGTGCCGGTGCCATTCTTGGCGTCTATTACCAGGATTATGTGGCGTTCGGGCGCAACAACGATGATATGAAACAGCTGATTGTGCCGACCTATTTTATGGGCGCGGCGGGTAAGTATCTCAATCAGCGCTACTTTGAAACCCCACTGGTGTATCAGCCGCTGGGGGAAGATGCCAAAAACGAAACCACTGACAGCAATCAAAAGCCACTGCTCACTGTGCTGGTGGTGGGTGAAACCGCCCGCTCGATGAATTATCAATATTATGGCTACCAAAAAGACACCAATGCCCACACCAAACCCTACAACCCAGTGGTCTTTGATGATGTGAGCTCATGCGGCACGGCCACCGCTCAGTCGCTGCCGTGCATGTTTTCCCGCATGAGCCGCGAAGAGTACGATGCCAGACGTGCCCGCGCGCAGGACAGTGCCATCGATGTGCTGAGCCATGCCGGGGTACAGGTTAACTGGATTGACAACGACAGCGGCTGTAAGGGCGTATGTGACAGGGTAAGCAATGAACTGATTGCACTTAACGACACGCCTGAGCTTTGCGACGGTGAATCCTGCCTGGATGAAGTGTTGCTGCGCCGCCTCGACTCCCTGCTTGAAAAAGGCGTTGAAAAAGACACCCTGGTAGTGCTGCACATTATGGGCAGCCATGGGCCAACCTATTACCAGCGTTATCCCGAGGCACACAGAGCTTACACACCGGACTGTCCGCGCAGTGATATTCAGAACTGCAGCAACGAAGCTCTGGTGAATACCTACGACAACACCATTCGTTACAGTGATTACATTATCGCCGAAGTGATGAAGCGTTTGGTTGAAGCGCAGAGCCGTGCCGACACCGCACTCATGTATATCTCGGATCACGGTGAGTCACTCGGCGAAAAGGGCCTGTATCTGCATGGCGCGCCTTACGCGTTTGCCCCCAAAGAGCAGATCAGCATTCCCTGGTTTGTGTGGCACTCGCCAGGATTCATCAAGGAAAATCAAATTGATGAAGATTGTTTAAGGGGCTTGAAAGGGCCTTGGTCCCATGACAATCTGTTCGACAGCTTACTTGGTTGGATGAATGTGAAAACGGACGTCTACCAACAGGATATGGACATTTTTGCCCGTTGCCGTGCTCACTAAAAAACACGTCAAAATAAGGATGGTTTTTTGGCGCCGCAGGCTGGATTTTTACGCCGCGGCCGCCAACACTTTGTGATGATGTAATACAGCAGCGCCGGGCCGACACTGAAGACACCTACACAATGACAACAGCCAGCCACAGTAAACATCTTGAACAGTCAGCGCGCATTTTGCGCCAGGCCGTGCCGCAAATGTCGGCACTCGGGATCCCGGTGACCCCCGAAAACTATGCCGTTTGGTATCAGTACTATTTAGGCCAGGATCTGGGCCTTGTGAGCGCCATCGACAGCCTGATAGCCAATAGGGTGGCCTTTGCCCAGGACGTGTGCGTTGGCCTGTACAACAACTTCATTCTGAACAATGCTCCCGAAGTGCTGGAAAACGTCCAGCTCGAAACCGTCATGCTGATAAACAGCCTGCTGACCAAAATCAGTCAGCTGTCCCTGGGCTCTGAAAGCTTTCAGCACAATATCGAAGAGTTTGGCCAACAGTTGCAGCACGAGAGCGACCCCAAGGTACTGCATAACCTGGTGGAGCAGGTGCTGGTTGAAGTGGACAAGGTGATAACCGACCACGCCTCTATCAACACCAGCCTCAAGAGCATGAACGATGAGCTGGATCATCTGCGCTCTGAAATCAACGAATTGTCGGTGATCTCGGTTACTGACAAACTCACCGGGCTTTATAACCGCCGGGCCTACGAAGAGGAAATCACCCAGCAGCTGATGCAGGATGAACCCAAAGGCTCACTGCTGGTGATTGATATCGACCATTTCAAACACTTTAACGACAGCTGGGGCCATAACGCCGGCGACAAGGTACTGGTGTATGTGGCCCACAATCTGAAGATGGGCGTAAAAGGCGACGATATGGTGGCCCGCTATGGCGGCGAAGAGTTTGTGATCCTCTTGAAAGACACTTCGGCCAGCAATGCCTGTTTGGTGGCCGAAAGCCTTCGAGAGCGCATCGCCACCAAAAAGTTGACCCTGGGCAAAGAACAGGTCGATTTGGGTAAGATCACGGTATCCATCGGTGTAGCAGAGCTTCGCGCCGGTGAAAGCGGAGAAGCCCTGTTCGACCGGGCCGACAGGGCTCTTTATCATGCCAAAACCAGCGGCCGCAATCTGGTGAAGCTGGCGCGGGACTAACGCGTTCTGTGTTTTTCAAAATAAAAGCCCTCAATCGAGGGCTTTTTTATGGGCAAACGCGCAGGCTATTCGCTGGTTTGGTTTCTTAAATTGTTCAAATCCATGTGCATTTTTATTAGGTGCTCGTCCATGTCGAAGGTCACGGTAAAGCCAAGGCTTCGTGCCAGATTCGCCATATTACGGTTTTCTATCATGGTAAAGCCCGTCAGCACTGCCGTTTCGTTTTGCAGGTAGTAGCGAATAAGCTTTTCCAGAAGCAGTTTACCCAGCCCCATGCCCTGATGGTCGCTTCGCACCGCCATGGCAAATTCGGCCTCGGTATTGTCCGGGTCAATGGATGCCCGCACCGCGCCAAGGGTGTACTCTTCGCCGTTCTCGTCACTGGCTGTGGCGATAAAGGCCATCTCGCGGGCGTAATCGATTTGGGTGAGTACCGCCATTTCTTCGTGGGTCATCCGCTGGCGGGCACCAAAATAGCGCTTGTATCTGTCTTCATCGGACAGTGAATTATCAAATGCCAGATGCTTTGGCTCATCTTCCGGCAAAATAGGCCTGAGCATGACTTCGATACCGTTTTTCAGGGTGGCGGTTTCTTCAAGCTCCTTGGGATAGGGCAAAATTGCCAGCCGACTGTTGTTGTCGGTGCTGCTGGCATCGAGTCTGAGGTTAATATCCAGCAGGGTAATGGTTTCCCCAGCGGCAAGCACAGGATTGAGATCCAGTGTTTGAATTTGTGGGCAGTCGATAACCAGATGCGAGATTTGCGTCAGCATCAGGCACAGGGCCTGCATATCGAGTCCTGCCGGCAGATGGCGGTCACGCATTTTGCCGGTCTTGAGTGCCTGGATCACCATGTAGCGCGCCAGTGCCATATTCAGCGGGGGCAGGGCAACCGCGGCATCCTTGGTGGGCTGCCACTCAGAGCCACCTTCACCTAAACAGATAGCCGGGCCAAATACAGGATCGTTAATCACCGCAACCCGCAGCTCCTGGGCGCCGGCCGTCAGCGCCATTCGCTGCACAATCAGACCTTCTATCTTGGCGTCAGGATCGGATTGATGCACCCGCTGCATCATGGCCGTGGCGGCATGGCGAATATCTTCTTCTGAGCTCAGATTCAGCATGACCCCATGTACATCGGATTTGTGCAAAATATCCGGCGACTGAATTTTCAATGCCACCGGATAACCGATGCGACTGGCAATTGCGACCGCTTCGTCATCGTCTTTGGCAAACCAGGTGTCTATGGTGTTAAGCCCGTAGGCCGATAAAATCGGGCTGGCTTCGTGGGTTTCCAGCACAGATTTGCCTTTGGCGAGCGCAGCGCCTATTGCCATGCGGGCTCGTACTGCATCGTGGGGCACTTTGTCGGTAATGGATTGAGGCACTTCCTGCAGCAGTTTCTGGTTGCGGCGATACTCCACCATGTGCATAAAAGCCCCCACGGCGCCTTCGGGGGTTCGGTAAGTGGAAACCCCGGCCTTGGTGAAACGTTTGCGGGCACGGTAGGCCGAGTCTTCGCCGCTCCAATTGGTAAGAATATTGAGTTTACTGCGGTGGGGGTGCTTTTTAATGGCATCACTCAGGGCTTCGGCAATCTCTTCACTCTCGCCAAGGGCCGATGGCGAGTGCAGCACCAAAATGGCGTCAACATCGCCGCTGTCCATTAAAATATTGAGCGCATCCACATAGCGCTTGGCGCCGGCATCACCAATGATATCAATGGGATTCTGCCCGGACCAGGTGGGCGGCAATACCTTATCCAGCGCGGTAATAGTGGGCGCGGAAAGCTCTGCCAGTTTGCCACCCCGGCCAATCAGCTCATCCACCGCCAATACCGCCGGGCCGCCGCCATTACTGATAATGCCAAGGCGCTCACCTTTAAGATCGTTGCCGTGATTCAGGCTCTCAAGGGCGGCAAAAAGTTCAATCAAATCATTCACCCGCAGCATACCAGCACGCCTGAAAGCAGCCTCGTATACCGCATCGCTGCCGCTTATACCGCCGGTGTGTAATTTGGCCGCGCCTGCGCCTTCACGGCTGCGACCGGATTTGATCACCAGAATAGGTTTGTTGCGCGCAGCGGCTCGGGCAGCAGAAAGAAAGTGGCGTTTTTCGTTGATGGAATCCATGTACAGCATGATGGCGCTGGTGCGGCCATCGCGGCCAAGGAAGTCCAGCAGCTCGTCAAAATCGATGTCGCTGGCATCACCAAGGGAGATAAAAGATGAAAAGCCAATGCCCTTGTTGTTGGCCCAATCCAGCACAGTGGTGCACACCGCCGCCGACTGGCTGACAAAGGCGATTTTGCCGCCCTGGGCCGAGGTGTGTGCCAGGCTGGCGTTAAGCCCAACGTTTGGCAGCATCATGCCCAAACTGTTGGGGCCAAGGATACGCATGCCGTAGCGTTTGGCATTGCTTAAGGTGAGCTCCAGCAGATTGCGGCCGTCGCCATCGAATTCCTGCGCCATGCCGGAGGCCATGATAATCGCCACCTTACAGCCAAACTGAGCCAGGGTTTCAACAATGCCGGGGACACGGCTTGCGCGGGTGCAAATGATGGCCAGATCCGGCTTGATTGGCAGCGCCTCAATACTCGGGTAGGCCAGTACGCCCATCACCGCCTGATATTTTGGTGTAACCGGCATAATGGGTCCGGCAAATCCGCCTGCGAGCAGGTTTTTCATCACCACGTTACCGGCACGCTTATGGCCGTTGGATGCACCTATGATGGCGATAGAGGAGGGCTTGAACAGGGTATTGAGGGTGCGCTGACTCATGAAGACTCCATCCTAATGGCGCTGCGGGCAACCAATGCATTGTGAACAGTCTACATGAAGCTTAGGCGCGCATCACTTGAGAAATATCATGAAATTATGATGTTAATACGGAATGGGGAGTGTTTCGGCTGGGCAAATCAACACAAATTGGTACGAAGCAGAGGCGGGAGAGAAAGTCGGGATACAAAAAAACCTGCCGTGGCAGGTTTAAATGGTGCGCTCTAGTGGACTCGAACCACCGACCCCCACCATGTCAAGGTGGTGCTCTAACCAACTGAGCTAAGAGCGCATTTTGGTACACCCGAGTGGACTCGAACCACCGACCCCTACCATGTCAAGGTAGTGCTCTAACCAACTGAGCTACGGGTGTATTGTGTTGTGATGCCCAAGGGCAGCAGCGAACGAGCGCTATATTAAGGGGCGCCAAGGGCGCCATGCAAGTAAAAATATCAGCAAAGCGCCTCAAATGGTGATTTGCTGCGCAACTTAGGGGCTGCTGGGCAGCAAATCGAGCCCGTTGGCGCGTCAGTCGGCCAATTTAAACACTGGCGCTTTTTTCTGGATATATCTCAATCGGATGGCGAACAGGATTGCCGCTGTGGTGAGTCCTGCGATAAGGCCTGACCAAAATCCGTGTGCGCCCATGGCAGGTACCAGAATATCTGTGTAGGCGAGGGTATAACCCAGGGTCATGCCGATAGCCCAGTAAGACACCAGGGTGATGTAAAAGGCGCTGCGGGTGTCCTTGTAACCACGAAGGGCACCGGCGGCCACCACCTGCACCGAATCTGACAATTGGTACAACGCCGCCATAAACATCAAACTGGAGGCGAGCGTCACTACCGCAGGGTCGGTGTTGTAAAGCCTTGCGATTTCGACCCGAAACACCACGGTTATCACCGCAGTAATGGACGCCATAAAGAGCGCCAGCGCCAAGCCGACCTTGGCCACCAGTGCTGCGACGTCGGCCTGATCGCGCCCCAGGTAATATCCAATTCGAATGGAGACGGCAATCCCTATCGACAGTGGCAACATAAACACAATCGATGAAAAATTGAGCGCAATTTGATGCCCGGCCACCACATTGGCACCCAGCGGTGCCAGCAGCAGCGCGATAATGGCAAACAGACTGACCTCGAAAAACAGCGCCATGGCGATAGGTGCCCCCAATTTGGTCATGCGCCACATGGTTGATGCGCTCGGTTTGTTCACTCCTTTATGGGGGGAGAGCTTGGCAAACTTGCGATGCCAGGCCATGTAAATCAGCATGGCAACAAACATGGCCCAGAACACCAGTGCGGTTGCCACGCCGCAGCCGGCGCCGCCCATGGCAGGCATGCCAAAATGACCGTAAATAAAGATGTAGTTGGCCGGAATGTTCACCGCAAGGCCAACAAAGCCTATCACCATGGTTGGCAGGGTGTAGGAAATGCCTTCACTCATGCCTCTTAATACCTGATACAGCACAAAGGCGGGTACCCCCCACATAAAGCCGAACAGGTAGCCTTCGGACAGGCGCCTCAGCTCTGGCTCCAGCTCCATGTAAGACAGAATATGTGACGACAGGCTGAGAAACAGCATCACCCCAAGGGCGCCAATTATGGCAATATAAGCTGCCTGCCAGGCGAGCGGACGAATTGCCGCTTCGTCATTGGCGCCATGCAGCTGGGAAAACACCGGCGTGAACGCCATCAGCAGCCCCTGCACAAACAGCAGCGCCGGCAGCCACAAGCTGGTACCAACGGCCACCGCGGCCATATCCACCGCACTGACGCGGCCTGCCATCAGGGTGTCGATAAAGCCCATCATGGTTTGGGTTATCTGGGCAACCAGCACCGGAGCTGCCAGTTGAATGAGTCGTTTGGCCTGAAAGCCCGAATTGAGCATAGAAAAACGCCTTAGCCTTAAAGGAATCGAAAAAGAATGTTTACCGGTATCGTACAAGCCACCTGTGAACTGGTGGCGCTGGAAAAGCGCGAGGGAATGCACACACTCGCAGTGAGCCTGCCAGAAGAATTGAGGGAAGGACTCATGCCGGGAGCGAGTGTTGCCAATAATGGCGTTTGCCTCACCGCAACCCGAATCGCCGATGATAGGGTCTTTTTCGACGTAATGGAAGAAACCCTGCGCCTGACCAACCTGGGGAATGTGGAGGTCGGGAGCCAAATCAACATTGAGCGTTCTTTAACCTTCGGCAAAGAGATTGGCGGCCATCTGCTGTCTGGCCATGTGCATGCCAGGGCAAAGGTGACTGAAGTCGCCGATGTGGGTGAGCAGCGTGATTTACGGTTAAGGCTGCCCAAGGAACTGATGAAATACGTGCTTTATAAAGGCTTTGTTGCGGTAAACGGCTGCAGCCTGACGGTGGGCGAGGTGTTTGACGATGGCTTTATGCTGCACCTAATCCCCGAAACCTTAAGGCTGACCAACCTTAAACAGGCACTGCCGGGTACTGAGCTGAATATCGAAATCGACAGTCAGACGCAAACCATTGTGGACACAGTAGAGCGGGTCTTGGCGGCGCGCGCTCAGTAAAGCTGCTCGTCATCGCCATCGACCCATAGCTCGATTTTGCGATTAGCCTCATCCACATGCAGGCGGATGTGGATGGGGTTACAGCAAATACGGCAATCGTCGTAAAACTCCTGATCGCCTGCAGTGGCATCCAATTCAATCCGTTGATGATGCCCGCAGTGTGGGCAGGCAATGGTTTGCTGTTTTATCCGCATGGCCAGCTCTCCTGTGTGAAAGCGTTCCTAAGTGATTACGTTTTACTCTGCGCAATGCTTTAGCTACCGATGTCGTATCAGGTAACGGCCCCCAGGTAGCCAGTGGCACTGCGGCCACCATCTACAGCAATGATTTGTCCGCTGATGTAGCCTGCTTTCAATAAAAAACTTACCGTAGTGGCAATATCATCCGGCTCACCTGCGCGGCCAAGGGGGATTTGCTTTACCACGGCATCGGCATTGCTGTCCGGGCTCTCTGGCCAGAGGATAGCCCCCGGCGCAACTCCATTTACCCGTACCTTTGGCGCCAGCTCCTGCGCCAAAGAAAGTGTTGCCATTTCCAGCGCCGCCTTTGACATTGAGTATACCCCATGGCGCTTAAGCGGGCGCCGGCCATGGATATCACATAGATTCACAACAGCGCCGCCTTTTATAGCCAATTGCGAATAAAGGCGCTTGGTCAGCAGATAAGGGGTGAGGGCATTGACTTGGAGCACTGAGGTCATCGCATCAAATGCAGGGCCCTGACAGTCGCCATCAATGCCTGCTGCATCCTCAGGTGCAAACACAGAGGCATTATTGACCAGCGCAGTAAGAACGCCGCCTTTGTCACCAAGCCGATGGGTTACGCCGTCAACCAACATCTTAAGCCCAGCCTCTGAGCCAAGCTCTGCCTGTAAGACAGCAGCCGAGCTTGGCCTTAATAAGTTCAGCTCCAATGCCAGGGCGTCGGCCTCTGCTTTTGAGTGATGGCAATGAATAAGAATATTGAAACCATCACAGTGCAACCTTTTACAAATAGCGGCGCCGATGCGCTTGGCGCCGCCTGTGACCAATGCCCATTGATGCGGCTGTGAGTCGCTTGGGGATTGATGCTGGTGATTGTTTTGAGTGGCCTTATTGTCTGCAGCCTGAGCTAACGCCATTGTGGTTATCCTTGAAAGAGCGCCTGCCTGCTCGCGTTAAGTGATGTCTTTGCCCAAGGGTAACGTGGCTTTTTGGCGCCGCAAAGCGAATATTGCCGCCGAGCGGGGCAGCTTTCTTGTATGAATATCGTCAATGACATACACTATTTGACCGCGCCGGATGAGGCTCAAGGCTCCTGTACTGTCTTACCCACCGAGCGTTTCTTCTTTTAATACCCATGTGGCCCTTGGTGTGGGTCACCACTGGATAAGGATTTTACATGCCTGTAATTACGCTTCCTGATGGCAGCCAACGCGCGTTTGCCAACCCCGTATCTACTCTCGACGTTGCCGCCGACATCGGCCCGGGCCTTGCCAAGGCCTGTATCGCCGGTCGTGTGAATGGCGAGCTGAAAGATGCCTGCGATCTCATCCATGACGATGCCAGCCTGTCTATCATCACCGCCCGTGATGAAGAAGGTCTGGAAATCCTGCGTCACTCCTGCGCGCACTTGCTGGGTCACGCCATCAAGCAACTGTGGCCAGAAACCAAAATGGCCATTGGTCCTGTGATTGATAACGGCTTCTACTATGACGTCGATTTGGATCACAAGCTGACCGCCGAAGACATAGCCGCGCTCGAGAAGCGTATGCTGGAGCTTGCCAAGAAAGACTACGACGTGGTGAAGCGCGTAGTGAGCTGGCAAGAAGCCCGCGACACTTTCGAAGGCCGAGGCGAAGGCTACAAGATGGCCATTCTGGATGAAAACATCAGCAAAGATGCGACGCCAGCGCTGTACCATCATGAAGAATACGTTGACATGTGCCGTGGTCCTCACGTGCCCAACATGCGTTTTTGCCATCACTTCCGTTTGATGAGCGTGGCCGGTGCATACTGGCGCGGCGACTCAAACAACAAGATGTTGCAGCGTATTTACGGTACTGCCTGGGGCGACAAAAAAGCCCTGAATACTCACCTGGCACGTCTGGAAGAAGCCGCCAAGCGTGATCACCGTAAAATCGGTAAGCAGCTTGACCTGTACCATATGCAGGAAGAAGCGCCTGGCATGGTGTTCTGGCACAACGACGGCTGGAGCATTTTCCGTGAGCTGGAAACCTTTATCCGCCACAAGCTGTCGCAGTATGGCTATCAGGAAGTAAAAGGCCCATTCATGATGGACCGCGTGCTGTGGGAACGCTCTGGTCACTGGGACAAGTACTCAGAAGCCATGTTCACCACCGCCAGTGAAAACCGCGAGTACGCCATCAAGCCGATGAACTGCCCGGGTCACGTACAGATTTTCAACCAGGGCCTCAAGTCCTACCGCGATCTGCCACTGCGTATGGCTGAGTTCGGTTGCTGTCACCGTAACGAGCCATCCGGTTCGCTGCACGGTCTGATGCGGGTGCGCGGCTTTACTCAGGACGATGCCCACATTTTCTGTACCGAAGAGCAGGTGCAGGAAGAGGTGAGTGCCTGTATCAAGATGGTGTATGACACTTACTCCACCTTCGGTTTCGAAAACATCGTGGTGAAACTGTCGACCCGTCCTGAAAAGCGTATCGGTGACGATGCGATGTGGGACCGCGCCGAGTCAGCACTGATTGAAGCCCTGAACGCCAACGGCATTGCCTTTGAAATTCTGCCGGGCGAAGGCGCCTTCTACGGCCCGAAAATCGAATTCACCCTCCATGACTGCCTTGACCGTGCCTGGCAGTGCGGTACTGTGCAGCTCGACTATGCCTTGCCTGGCCGTCTGGGCGCCACCTATGTGGCCGAAGATAACGCCCGCCAGACCCCGGTGATGATCCACCGCGCCATTTTGGGCTCTTTGGAGCGTTTCATCGGTATTCTTATCGAAGAATACGCTGGCCGCTTCCCAACCTGGCTGGCTCCAGTGCAGGCTGTTGTGATGAACATCACCGACAAACAGGCTGATTACGTTGAAGAAGTAGTCAAATTGTTCAAAGAACAGGGAATTCGAGCTTCTCAAGACTTGAGGAATGAGAAAATTGGCTTTAAAATACGCGAGCACACCTTAAGGCGTGTCCCTTATCTATTGGTTGTAGGTGACCAAGAGATGGAAAACAGGGAAATCGCGGTGCGTACCCGTGACGGAAAGGATTTGGGCAAGATGTCCATCGATGCCTTCGTTGCGAGCGTAAAAGAGCAAATTTCGCACCGTAGTCTAAAACTCTTGGAGGAATAGGTCATAAAGATCAAGAAAGCAGGGCGTCAATCGGCCCCGAACAGAATTAATGATGAAATCACCGGTGTTCCACAGGTACGTTTAAGCGGTCTCGATGGTGAAGCTATCGGTATTGTCAGTATCCGTGAAGCTCAGGAGTTGGCCGATGAAGCCGGAGTCGATCTCGTAGAGATCAGCCCCAATGCCGAGCCTCCAGTATGTCGTATAATGGATTACGGTAAGTTCCTGTTCGATAAGGCTAAGGCCCAGAAAGAGCAGAAGAAAAAGCAAAAACAGGTTCAGGTTAAGGAAATCAAATTCCGTCCTGGAACTGACGAAAACGACTATCAGGTAAAACTACGCAACCTGATTCGTTTTCTTGAAGACGGTGACAAAGCGAAAGTTACGCTGCGTTTCCGGGGTCGCGAAATGGCACACCAAAACCTGGGTATGGATCTGATGAACCGTATCAAGGCTGATTTGGAAGAGTATGCGGTTGTCGAATCCTTCCCGAAAATGGAAGGTCGTCAAGCCATCATGGTGCTGGCACCCAAAAAGAAATAGTAGGGCAATCCGAAAGTAGCGGCCGCCCAGCAATGAGCGGCCGCTCGCCTTACGTTTTTTATAAACCCCCAATGCGGAAGTAGAAGTAATGCCAAAAATGAAAACTGACCGCGGCGTTGCGAAGCGTTTTAAGAAAACCGCCAATGGTTTCAAGCGCAAGCAAGCCCACCTGCGTCACATCCTGACCAAAAAGAGCACCAAGCGTAAGCGTCATCTGCGCGCTAAATGTCTTGTTGCCAAGGTCGACGTTCCAGCAATCGCGCGTCAACTGCCATACGCTTAATTGAGGAGATTGAATAATGCCAAGAGTTAAGCGTGGTGTGACCGCACGTGCCCGTCACAAAAAGGTTCTGAAACTCGCCAAAGGTTACTACGGTGCCCGTTCACGTACTTACCGCGTAGCGGTACAGGCTGTGATCAAAGCCGGTCAGTATGCTTACCGTGACCGTCGTCAGAAGAAGCGTCAATTCCGTCAACTGTGGATTGCGCGTATCAACGCCGCTTCTCGTCAGAATGGTCTGTCTTACAGCCGTTTCATCAACGGTCTGAAGAAGGCTTCTATCGAGATCGACCGTAAGATCCTGGCCGACATCGCTGTATTCGACAAAGTTGTTTTCTCAACTCTGGTTGAAAAGGCTAAAGAAGCTCTGACCAAGTAATTGGTTTTTGAGTAAGTGAAAAGGGGACCTCAGGGTCCCTTTTTTTGTGCCTGTGTTTCAGTGCTTTATTGTGTTGTACGTTGTAGCATTCGATGAATCACATCAGCTGTTGGTTGATTGGGCTACTGGTACAGGCGAACATTAAGGCATGAAAAAGCCGGCAATAGCCGGCTTTTCTTCAGTGTCTAACGCTCAGGATTAGCCGTGCTTGGCATCCAGGTAGCGCTCAGCGTCCAGTGCAGCCATACAGCCGGTACCGGCGGAGGTAATGGCCTGACGATAGTGCTGATCCATCACATCACCGGCGGCGAATACGCCTTCAATGCTGGTTTGGGTGGCGTTACCGTTAAGACCGCTCTGTACCTTGAGGTAGCCGTGGTTCATTTCCAGCTGGCCTTCGAAGATGCCAGTGTTGGGGCTGTGGCCAATGGCCACGAACACGCCTGCCACGTCAAACTCTTCAACTGAGTCATCTTTGGTGGACTTGAGCTTAACGCCGGTCACGCCCATGTTGTCACCCACAACTTCATCCAGGGTCTTGTCCAGATGCAGGATGATGTTGCCGTTAGCCACTTTGTCCATCAGACGGTCAATCAGAATTTTTTCTGAGCGGAAGCTGTCGCGGCGGTGAATGAGGTGCACTTCAGAAGCGATATTTGACAGATACAGGGCTTCTTCCACTGCGGTGTTACCACCACCAATTACAGCAACCTTTTGATTGCGATAGAAGAATCCATCACAGGTGGCACAGGCAGACACGCCGCGGCCCTTGAATGCTTCCTCAGAGGGTAAGCCCAGATACTTGGCTGAAGCGCCGGTGGCGATGATCAGCGCATCACAGGTGTACTCACCGTTGTCGCCCTTCAAACGGAATGGACGCTCAGTGAGAGTCACTTCGTTGATGTGGTCGAAAAGAATTTCGGTATTGAATTTTTCAGCATGCTCTTGCATACGGGCCATCAGACCTGGGCCGGTCAGGCCTTCAGGATCGCCGGGCCAGTTTTCCACTTCCGTGGTGGTGGTCAGCTGACCGCCTTGCTGCAAACCTGTGATCATTACTGGATTCAGGTTTGCGCGAGCCGCATAAACTGCGGCGGTGTAGCCTGCTGGACCTGAGCCGAGGATCAGCAGTTGACTGTGTTTGGCTTGGCTCATTTTGTTCTCCGTGCCTTTGCAAATTGCTGGGATTGTAGGAAATTTGCGAACAGGGGTAAAGGGTTCAGCTACCGACTGCTTAGATGATCCTAATCTAAGATGTCTATTAGAGTTTCCAGCACAATCCGCAGCCAAAAAGAAAGGGGAGCATAAAGCTCCCCTTAGATTCCAACACTGGCTGGGTTACAACAGTTCGGTAGAAGGTACGTAAGCCAGGTTGTGGGCTTCAGCAACTTCTTTACAGGTGATCTTACCGTGCATCACGTTCAGACCGTTCAGCAGGTGCTTGTCCGCCAGCAGCGCTGCCTTGTAACCCTTGTCAGCCAGTTTCAGGATGTAGGGCAGGGTAGCGTTATTCAGCGCGAAGGTTGAAGTGCGGGCAACGGCACCTGGCATGTTGGCTACGCAGTAGTGAACTACGTCATCAACAATGTAGGTTGGGTCCTGGTGAGTGGTGGCGTGTGAGGTTTCAACACAGCCGCCCTGGTCGATGGCGACGTCAACGATGGCTGCGCCAGGCTTCATGCGCTTGATCATATCAGCGGTTACCAGCTTGGGGGCAGCAGCGCCAGGGATCAGTACGCCGCCGATAACCAGGTCGGCTTCCAGTACGTGACGCTCAATGGCATCAGCAGTGGAGTAAACGGCTTTAACGGCAGAGCCGAACTGAACGTTCAGACGACGCAGTGCATCGATAGAGCGGTCCAGAACTACGACGTCAGCGCCCATGCCCACGGCCATTTGCGCAGCGTTGGTACCAACCATACCGCCACCGATGATAACCACTTTGGCAGGCTCAACACCTGGTACACCACCGAGCAGCATACCACGGCCACCGGCAGATTTTTCCAGCGCCATGGCTCCGGCCTGGATAGACATACGACCGGCTACTTCTGACATAGGGGCCAGCAATGGCAGGCCGCCGCGGTCATCAGTCACGGTTTCATATGCGATACACACAGCGCCAGAGGCCACCAACTCTTCAGTTTGTGGCAGATCCGGAGCCAGGTGCAGATAGGTAAACAGAATTTGATCGTGGCGCAGCATGGCGCGCTCAACGGCCTGAGGTTCTTTCACCTTCACGATCATGTCGGATTTTGCAAAGACTTCTTCGGCGGTAGCCAGGATGCTGGCGCCGGCATCGATATAGTCCTGATCAGAAAAGCCAATACCACCACCGGCACTGGTCTCAACAAAAACCTGATGACCACGCAGGGTCAGTTCACGCACGCTGGAGGGTACCATGCCAACGCGATATTCGTGGTTTTTGATTTCCTTTGGAACACCAATTATCATCTTCGAGCCTCAATTGCATAATTACCCGTGTTTTGCGGGCATAATTGTTATTTTGTCGCGACCTGAACGTGATTATTTCAGGGATATCTAGTATAGTATTCCTGATGCAGTTTATGCTGCTGAACTTTCGACATACGTAAAATTAAATGTTGTTTTAGTGATAAAACAAGGTCAAAAATATGGCATATAATAAAAAGAGTCCAGTAAAAGACTTGGATCGCATTGATCGTAATATCCTTAATGAGCTGCAAATTGATGGTCGAATCTCAAACGTCGAGCTGTCAAAGCGAGTGGGACTTAGTCCAACTCCCTGTTTAGAAAGGGTAAAACGACTCGAGAAGCAGGGTTATATCAACGGCTATACTGCCTTGGTTAACCCGCACTACTTGGGCGCATCACTGTTGGTTTTTGTTGAAATCACCCTGAATCGGGATACTCCGGAAGTGTTCGACCGCTTTAATCGCGCCGTTCAACTGCTGGACGATATTCAGGAATGTCACCTGGTTTCCGGTGATTTTGACTACCTGCTCAAGACCCGCGTATCCGACATGTCTGCTTACCGTAAGCTTTTGGGTGAAACCCTGTTGAAGCTGCCTTCCGTTTCCGATACCCGTACCTACGTGGTAATGGAAGAAGTGAAGCAGACCAACAAAGTGGCGGTAAACAATATTGGCGACAAGTAACTAAGTTACTGTCCGTCAAATAAAAAGGGAGCCTGGCTCCCTTTTTTGTTAGCTTTTTCAGGCCACGAATGAATTTTTGCTCACAATCGGGTGCAACTGCCCATAAAACCCCCAATTGTGCTCCACTTTCCGAAGGATTCTGGTATCTTAATTTCACCTGTTTTTAATGTTGCTATGGATCTTTTCGTTTGTCTCAGGGAAATCGCGTTCATTCGCTAAGCGGACTACAAAGGCTGCTGGAAGGCGGACTCATCATTTGCTCCATGCTGGCTATCTATATACTGCTGGCGTTAACCAGTTTCAGCGCCTCGGACCCCGGCTGGAGCCAGAGCAACTATCAGGGCCACATTCAAAATCTCGGCGGCGCCGTTGGTGCCTGGATTGCCGATATTCTTTATTATTTCTTTGGATACAGTGCCTTCCTGGCACCCTTCGTGGTTGCAGGCACCGGCTGGTTGCTGTTCAAGCAATCCCATCGCTTGCTCGAGATTGACTATTTCTCCGTATCCATGCGACTGCTGGGCTTTATCCTGATTGTGTTCGGGGTATCGACCCTGGCCAGTATGAATGGCAACGACATCTATGAGTTCTCCGCAGGCGGCGTGACAGGTGATGTTATCGCTGCTGCAATGCTTCCTTATTTCAATCAGTTAGGCACTACTTTGCTGCTGCTCTGCAGTATCGCAACCGGCTTTACTCTGCTTACCGGCATCAGTTTAATTGCGCTTGTCGAGATGACAGGGCGCGGCACCACAGGCCTGTTCGTGTCGCTCTATCATCTGCCCTCCAAGCTTGCCAAATCGCGTGAAACAGAAGACACCAAGGGCTTTATGTCGATTGCTGCTGGCTTTAAACGCAAGCAGAGTGATGCACTGGAAAATAGCTTAGATGCAGATGAATCCACTGCTGTAGCAAAATTGCAACTTGACACTGTTTCTGAGGTGCAGGAAACAGACGAAAACACTGCAAAAACTGAAAGGCCCAAGCGTAAATTCTTTTTCTTCGGTCGCAAGGACAAAGAGCCCGATCAGGACGACGTCTTTGAGGATGAAGATGACGAGCAGGACGATTTGGATATAGACACAGGATCTGAACACTTCGATAACAAAGCCAAGGGCCAAACCCGGGTTGAACCCGCCTTTGGTGCCCCCGTCGCTGAGCATAATGGCAATCCAGCGTCGGTACGTTCAGTGAATGGTCATGCAGACACGGGTATAAATAGCCATAGCAGTGAAGCACTGCACAGCAAGCCACTCTCTTTGGCCGATACTGACCTCGATGACGATGCGCTCGCAGCCCCGGCAATTTCTATTGATGGCAACGCAAAAGAAAGCCTGGCCGCCAATCAGGATACGCCGCCCTGGGAAGACATTCCGTTTGACGAGTCGGCATCCAATGGCGCTCTGGCTACCGCGGCTAAAAAACCGCAGCCTAAGTCTGAAGGCGCCAAGATTGTTGACGGTATTGTGGTGCTGCCGGGACAGGACCAGGCACCTGCCAAGCCGATGGCACCACTGCCAAGCATCGAGCTTTTGAACGTGCCGAACCGGAAGCAAAACCCAATCAGCGAAGAAGAGCTGGATCAGGTTGCACGTCTTGTTGAGGTGAAGCTTGCCGACTTTAACATTACCGCCAATGTGGTGGGTGTTTATCCAGGCCCTGTGGTTACCCGTTTTGAGCTTGAGCTTGCACCTGGGGTGAAGGCCTCAAAAATCAGTAACCTTGCCAGCGACTTGGCCCGCTCTCTGCTGGCAGAGCGGGTGAGGGTAGTAGAGGTTATCCCGGGTAAGGCTTATGTGGGCCTGGAGCTGCCAAATAAGTTTCGCGAGACCGTGTACATGCGTGATGTGCTCGACTCTGACAAGTTCAAGCAAAACCCCAGCACACTTGCGATGGTGCTGGGTCAGGACATCGCCGGCGAGCCGGTTGTGGTCGATTTGGGTAAAATGCCGCACTTGCTGGTAGCCGGTACCACGGGCTCGGGTAAGTCGGTAGGGGTGAACGTGATGATCACCAGCCTGCTGTATAAGTCGGGCCCTGATGACGTGCGCTTCATTATGATTGACCCCAAGATGCTTGAGCTGTCGGTTTATGAAGGTATTCCACATCTGTTATGTGAAGTGGTGACCGACATGAAAGAAGCCTCCAACGCACTGCGCTGGTGTGTGGGTGAGATGGAGCGTCGCTATAAACTCATGTCGGCGCTGGGCGTGCGGAATCTAAAGGGCTACAACGCCAAGATTGCCGAAGCCAAACAGGCCGGTGAGGCCATTAAGGATCCGCTGTGGAAATCCAGCGAAAGCTTTGATGAAGAAGCGCCGGATCTCGACAAGCTGCCCTCCATCGTGGTGGTCGTGGATGAATTTGCCGACATGATGATGATTGTTGGTAAGAAAGTTGAAGAGCTGATTGCCCGTATCGCGCAAAAGGCCCGTGCCGCCGGTATCCACTTGATTCTGGCGACCCAGCGTCCATCGGTGGATGTGATCACCGGTTTGATTAAGGCCAACATCCCAACCCGGATGGCGTTCCAGGTATCCTCGCGTATCGACAGCCGCACTATTTTGGATCAGCAGGGCGCCGAAACGTTGCTTGGGATGGGTGACATGCTGTATTTGCCACCGGGCACAGGGGTGCCAATGCGGGTCCATGGCGCCTTTATTGACGACCATGAAGTGCATCGCGTGGTTGCTGACTGGCACGCCCGCGGCAAGCCGCAATATATTGAAGAAATTCTGCAGGGCTCAAGCGAAGGCGAGCAGGTGCTGCTGCCAGGCGAAGTGTCGGAAGACGGTGATGAAGACTACGACCCACTTTACGATGAGGCCGTTGCCTTTGTAACTGAGTCGCGCCGCGGTTCCATTTCCAGCGTGCAGCGCAAGTTCAAGATTGGCTATAACCGTGCCGCCCGCATTATTGAGCAAATGGAAATGGCCGGAGTGGTCAGCGCCCAGGGCCATAATGGCAACCGTGAAGTATTGGCGCCGCCACCTCCACGCAATTAATCGGATTATTAAGAGGTTAGTCTGTGAAAAAATCGATTTTGGTTTGTTTGACAGCATTGCTGCCACTGACAGTGCAGGCCGATGATGCCGCCATGCTCGCCGCCAGGCTGGATGCGATGCAGGGGATTAAGGCCAACTTCAGCCAAAAGGTCACTGATCAGAATGGCAAGCTTATCCAGCAAGGTACAGGCGTTATTGCCATGCATCAGCCGGATGCCTTCTATTGGCATCTGACCGCGCCCGATGAGTCACTGATAGTGGCCAAGGACAACACGGTTTGGGTCTATAACCCCTTTGCCGAAGAAGTCAGCATTCTGGATATGGAAGATATCCTTAAGGCATCGCCCATGGCGCTGTTGGTTCACCGCGATGAAAAAAGCTGGAGCGAATATCAGATTAATAAAAAAGGCGATTGCTTTGATATCAGCCCGCGCCCCGGCGTAGAGAGCGCTGTGAATACCGTATCAGTGTGCTTTGCCAACCAAACCCTGTCTGACATCCGTCTGACCGATGGCCAGGGCAGCACCAGCCATTTCGCGCTGTCCGCTCAGGCGCAGATAGGCGAGGCTGACAGCCAATTGTTCAGCTTTGATATTCCTGAAGGCGTCAGCATTGACGATCAGCGCACGCGGTAAGGTTGCACTGTGTCACTGAGTTTTGATTTCAGCCCCGACTTTAATCCCCTGGCCGCAAGAATGCGGCCAGCCAGGGTGGAAGAGTACATAGGTCAGTCGCATCTGCTTGGCGAAGGCAAACCTTTGCGCCAGGCGCTGCTGGCGGGCAAGGTGCACTCCATGCTGCTGTGGGGGCCGCCCGGTACCGGCAAAACCACGCTGGCCGAACTCGTTGCCCGTTATGCCAATGCCCATGTGGAGCGCATATCCGCGGTAACCTCAGGGGTTAAGGAAATCCGCGCCGCCATCGAGCAGGCCAAAAATGTGGCCCAGTCCCGTGGTCAACGCACCTTGTTGTTTGTTGACGAAGTGCACCGCTTTAATAAAAGTCAACAGGATGCCTTCCTGCCTTTTATTGAAGACGGCACTGTGATTTTTATCGGCGCAACCACCGAAAACCCGTCTTTTGAAGTCAACAATGCACTGCTGTCCCGCTGCCGTGTCTATCTCATCAAGCGTCTTGATGATGACGCCATTGGCCAAATTCTTGAGCAGGCCAACAGTGACGAGGCGAGGGGACTTGGCAAACGCGGTTTGCGGCTGACCCCGGAACTGAAGGCCGCCATTGCCAGACTCTGTGACGGAGATGCCCGCAAGGCGCTGAATTTAATTGAGTTGATGGCCGACTTGCTGCCAGACGGCGGCGAGTATACGGTTGAGCTCCTCAGTGAAGTCGCCGGTCATCAGGCGGCGGGTTACGATAAAAACGGCGATCAGTATTACGACCTTATCAGTGCGGTGCACAAATCCATTCGTGGCTCGGCGCCTGATGCCGCACTTTACTGGTTTTGCCGCATCCTTGAGGGCGGCGGCGATCCTTTATACGTTGCCCGCAGGCTGCTGGCCATTGCCTCGGAAGATATCGGCAATGCCGACCCCAATGCCATGACAGTCGCCCTGAATGCCTGGGACTGTTTCCACCGCGTCGGACCGGCTGAAGGCGAGCGCGCCATTGCTCAGGCGGTGCTCTATCTTGCCAGCGCGCCCAAAAGCAATGCAGTTTACACCGCCTTTAAGGCCGCGCGGGCACTTGCCCGGGAAACCGGCAATGCACCCGTGCCCAACCATATACGCAATGCGCCAACCAAACTGATGAGTGAGCTTGGCATGGGTGAAGGCTACCGTTACGCCCATGATGAAGAGGGCGCATTCGCCGCCGGTGAGAATTACTTCCCAGATACGCTCAAACACAGCCGCTTTTATCAGCCCACCGAGCGTGGATTTGAGAAACGAATTAAAGATAAACTGCAAAATCTCGAGGCGCTTAACCAGCAAAGTGGGCGAAAACGTTATGAATAATGTGCTTTATGTGGCCGCCGGAGGTGCTATAGGCGCAGTTTTGCGCTATTCCATCTCGATTCTTGCGTTGCAGCTCTTTGGTGCCGGATTTCCTTTTGGTACACTCATCGTTAACGTGGCGGGATCCTTTTTGATGGGATGCATATACGCCCTGGCAGAGCTCAGCCATATTGGTCCTGAGTGGAAAGCCCTGATTGGTGTTGGCCTTCTGGGCGCCTTAACGACGTTTTCCACCTTCTCAAACGAAACCTTACTGTTAATACAGCAAGGTGAACTTGTGAAGGCGAGCCTGAATGTGCTTCTGAACCTGATACTTTGCCTGACCGTGGTGTATCTTGGGCAGCAGCTGATTTATTCCCGCGTTTAACTTAAAAGACAACAAGTATGTTAGATACCAAATATCTCCGTAATGAACTGGAATTCACCAAAGAGCGTCTGGCCGCCCGCGGTTTTGCGCTCGATATCGACCATCTCAAAGCGCTGGAAGAAAAGCGTAAGTCGCTGCAGGTAGCCACCGAAGAGCTGCAGGCCAGTCGCAACGCCATCTCCAAATCCATCGGTCAGGCCAAAGCCCGCGGTGAAGATGTCGCTCCCATCATGGCTCAGGTAGGTAACCTCGGTGCTGAGCTTGAAGCCAAAAAGGTTGAGCTGGCCGCACTGCTGGAAGAAATCAATGCCATTGCCATGTCAGTGCCAAACCTGCCTGATGAGTCTGTACCAGAGGGAAAGGATGAAACCGAAAACGTGGAGATCCGCCGCTGGGGTGAGCCACGCAGCTTTGATTTCGATGTGAAAGATCATGTCGATCTGGGTGAAGGCCTGAACGGTCTTGATTTTAAATCTGCGGTGAAGATCACCGGTTCACGCTTTATCGTGATGAAGGGCCAGGTTGCCCGTATGCATCGCGCTCTGGCGCAATTTATGTTGGATCTGCACACCACAGAGCACGGTTATACCGAGGCCTACGTTCCCTATCTGGTAAACGCTGAAAGCTTGCTGGGTACCGGGCAGTTGCCAAAGTTTGGTGAAGATCTGTTCCATACCAAGCCAGCCACTGAAGAAGGTCAGGGCCTTAGCCTTATTCCAACTGCCGAAGTGCCAGTGACCAACCTGGTGCGTGATACCATCATCGATGAGGCAGATTTGCCGATTAAGATGACGGCCCACACCCCTTGCTTCCGCTCAGAAGCCGGCTCTTACGGTAAAGATACCCGCGGTCTTATCCGTCAGCACCAGTTCGACAAAGTGGAAATGGTGCAGATTGTTAAACCGGAAGATTCCATGGATGCCCTGGAGCAAATGGTTGGCCACGCTGAAAAAGTGCTGCAAAAGCTCGGGCTGCCTTACCGCACCGTGGTGCTGTGCACCGGTGATATGGGCTTTGGCGCAGCCAAGACCTATGACATTGAAGTGTGGCTGCCGGCACAGGACACTTACCGTGAGATCTCTTCCTGCTCTAACGTGAAGGATTTCCAGGCCCGCCGTATGCAGGCGCGCTATCGCAGCAAGGCTGATAACAAGCCAGCGCTGGTGCACACCCTGAACGGTTCAGGTCTGGCGGTTGGTCGTACTCTGGTAGCCATTTTGGAAAACTATCAAAACGCCGACGGCACTGTGACAGTACCCGAAGCACTGCGTCCATACATGGGCGGTCTTGAAAAACTGGGATAATAATAACTAACTTATTTTTCAGGGGATTATGGATAACGGTCAGCGCTATTTACGTTGGCTCTCTTACATGGCTGTGATAGCGGTATTTGCTGCAATCATGTTTGCCACGTTGGGAAAAGCCTTCTTGGTCGTCTTTGAAAATGTAAAGTAATCGCTGTTTCAGCAGCGAATTAAAAAGCCCCGCGATTGCGGGGCTTTTTGTTTTCGATGCTGGCAAGTGAGTCGCCCGGCACTGATTTAAACCTATTAAATACACTTAGCGGGTTTCGGCAGGCCGGCAATCTTGGTGGCTTGCTTGGCGGGTCCAACAGGGAACAGCGTATAAAGGTACTTGGAGTTACCCTTGTCCGGTCCGAATTTTTGCCCCATGGCCTTTACCAGGGCACGAATGGCCGGACTGGTTTTGTACTCAAGATAGAAATCTCGAACGAAGTTCACCACTTCCCAATGCGCATCTGTCATCACTATTGATTCAGACTGGGCAAGCAGCAGCGCAAGCTCCGGGCTCCAATCGTCAACAGACAGCAGATAACCGTTTTTATCCACCGCAATCTGCTGGTCATTAAATGCAATTGAATCTACCACGTGATCACCTTATCAAACGTCAAAGAGAGTGTTACCCAGCCGCGATAATCCAGCAATTGCGCGTGAGGATAACGGGCTGCAAGCATGTCGGTCAGTCCGCGGGCATGGACATCTTCATCCAAAAAATACACCGATTTGCCGGCGAGCTTATTTTGCCAATGCACCTGGAGCAGTGAGCCGGATGCATCGCCACTGAAAAGCAGCGCATCCTGCTCACCGGCATAGCGCATTGCCAGTTCAAGGCCCGCACTCTGGGCGGATGATTGCTGAATATGATGCAAAATCATCAGTAGACCACCACTTCATCAACGGCGCCGAAATGGGCGCGGACAGCATCGGAGCTGAGCACTTCAACATCCAGGGGCAGGGTGTCTGGCTCGATGCCAAATTGCTCAAGGCTATGCTGACACACATACAGATTTTCGATGTCGTAAAATTCCAGCGCCCCAAAGGTCGCGATATAGTCACGACAGCCAATGGATTCAGGCTGTTGATTTGAAACCAGGTGCAACACGCCTTCATCGGCAAACAGCAAACTGGTTTGCAAATCGTAACTGGCGGCCAGCATGGCAAAATCCAATGCTTCACGGCCTGTGGCCGTGCCATGGGGCGCCTTGGAGAAGACTACGCAGAGTTTTTTCACCCCAGCTCCTTAAAAACACACCAGCCGATCGGCTTTGGCAATACCACTGACCAGTTCACCCAGGCCTCCATTATGGAAGCCATCATCCACATTCCAGTGGCTAAGCCCCTGGGTTTCGGCTTCCTCTCTGGACACCATGCCGCGACGCAGTGCGGCCGAGACGCAGTTCACCAGCTCCACCTTGTGCTCGCAGGCGAGCTCATGCCAGGCGCGATAAACATTAAACTCATCGGATGCAGGTGAGCCCAGGCTTGATGCGTTAAACACACCATCCTGATAGAAAAATACCCGAAGGATTTGATGGCCTTCATCGATAGCAGCCTTGGCGAATCGCAGCGCATGCAGCGGAGCGGCGCTGCCGTAGGCTTTACCTGAGACCTGGAGAATGAAAGTACTCATAATAAAAAAATGGCCCTGAATGTGGGCCATTTTACCTTAATTCCTGTGTGAAAGATCAATCGTCGTTGTTCATGCCCAGAATTCGCAAAATGGCCAGGAACAGATTGAGGAAATCCAGATACAGCGACACAGTGGCGCGAATATAGTTGGTTTCGCCGCCATTAACGATGCGGCTGGTATCGAACAGGATTAACCCGGTAAACACCAAAGCAGTCGCCCAGGACAGCAACATGTAGGCGGTGCTGTTACCCACGAACATATTGATCAGGCCGCCAATGATGATAACTATCAGTCCAGCGAAAAGAAAACCGCCCATAAAGGAAAAGTCTTTTTTGGTGGTCAGGGCATACATGGACAAGCCAATAAAGATGGCGGACGTCAGACCGAAGGCCTGCATGATAAGCGCTGGGCCATTGGCCATGCCGGCATAATGGTTGAGGATATAACCGAGCGACGCGCCTTCCATACCGGTAAAGGCAAACACCCAAAAGAGTCCGGCAGATGAGTCGGCTTTACGCAGGGTAACAAAGAGCAGAATAAATCCGCCGATAGAAAAGCCGATAGACATCAGCGGCGAAATGCCCATTGCCGTGGCAATCCAGGCGCACAGCGCAGAAAACGCCAGCGTCATGGACAGTAGCATATAGGTGTTCTTGATAAGCTTGTTGACTTCCAGTGTCGACTGTTTGGAAACCAGAATTTCCTGTGACATTTCAATGTCTCCTTAATCTTTGACAATCCCGTCTATCATAACCGAATTCACCCGGGATACCAGCGTTACGCCAGCCATTCCCGGTGCAGTTTTTCGCTGTCACCCAGGTAATCAAGTACCCAACTGAGCGCAGGCGAGGGCGTGTCGCCATTCCAGGCGAGACAACAGGGGCTGGGAACCTTTGGCCGCTCCAGGGTTTTCTCAACCAAAAGCCCAGCCTGAATAAAGGGCGCAGCCAAATGACGCGGCATATAACCAATGCCGAGGCCATTGGTAAAACAGTTAATCGCGCGGATCCAATCCGGCACCACCAGGCGGCGCTGATTATCCAAAAGCCAGGTGGTGCGTTTGGGGATTTCCCGCGACGTATCCTCAAGGCAGATAGACGGGAAGGGCCGCAACATATCATCGGTCAGTGGCTCATCGATGGCAGCCAGCGGGTGATTCTTGGCCACCAAAAACGCCCAGTCAATCACCCCCATATCGCGGTATTGGAATACACCGCCGACCGGAATTGCCGTGGTGGCACCAATGGCGATATGGCTTCGCCCTGTGGCAAGCGCCTCCCACACACCATTGAATACCTCGATACGAATAATCAGCTCAACATCTTGAAAATGTCTGTAAAAATCGGCAATCAGCACACTTATTCTGTCGGCGCGAACAATATTATCCAGCGCAATGGACAAGGTGGGTTGCCAGCCGTTGGCGATGCGCTGGGTGCCGCGCTTAAGCTCATTCATCTGCGACAACATGGCCCGGGCTTCCCGCACAAAGTGCTCGCCGGCGACCGTGAGACTCACGCTGCGGTGATGGCGATGGAACAGCACCACGCCCAGTTCATCTTCTATTTGCTTGATGGCGTAACTGACCGCCGAGGGCACCTTGTGCAGCTTGGCCGCGGCGGCGGTAAAGCTGCCAACCTGGGCAACAATATCGACCAATTCCAGAGATTGTTCCGACAGCATGGTGAAATTCCTGTTTCGTTAGGGCGCACTTGCCTTGAATATTTTTGTTTGCACTGTGCAAAATTAACCGTTTCACAGCGCTAAAACAAGCCATTAGACTCCATCGCGCTAAGATTATTCCTATTTGTGGAGGCTGATTTGATTTCCAATTCTTTGACTAAGCGCCGAAGTTTAGTGTTCTTTCCGTATCTTGCGCTGCTTAGCATGCTCGGTTTTTTGGCTACCGACATGTACCTGCCTGCATTCAATCAGATTGAAGCTAGTTTAAACACGTCAGCCAGTTTGGTGGCGATGACACTCACTTGTTTCCTTGGTGGTCTGGCCCTGGGGCAGCTCGCTTATGGCAGTTTATGCGACCGTTTTGGTAAACGAAATACCCTGATGGCCGGGCTTGGATTGTTTGCGCTAAGCAGCGTATTGCTTGGCTTTACCCAGGACATCAGTGTGTTTTTCGCCCTCAGGGTGGTGCAGGCATTTGGCGCCTGCAGCGCTGCCGTGATCTGGCAGGCGCTGGTGATGGAGCGTTTCAGCGAAACCGAGGCGAGGAGGGTGTTTTCATCCATCATGCCACTGGTTGCCTTGTCTCCTGCGTTGGCACCTTTGATGGGAGCCTGGGTCAGTGAGCAGATGGGCTGGCGCGCCATTTTTATTATTCTGGCCATTTTGGGTTTGTTATTGGCGGCCATGACACCGGCTCTGGCTGGCAACAGCAAAGCCAATGAATCGCAAACGCCAATCTCCGTTGGTAGCATCCTGAAAAACCATGCGTTTCAAAACAATGTAGCCATATTTGGTGCCTGCAGTGCGGCCTTCTTTTGTTACCTGACGCTGTGGCCAGCGGTAATGCAGCACCACGGTTATGCCGCCGCCGAAATCGGCCTCAGCTTTATTCCTCAGACTCTGGCATTTATGTTGGGAGGGTTTACCTGCAAAAAATTGCTTACCAAACATAGCCCTCAGGCGATTAAAAACACCCTGATCACCGGCTTTGTCGTACTGTCGCTAGCTCTGTTTTTGCTGACTCAGTTAGGGGCCGGGATAGAGTCGGTTCTGTGGGTCTTTGCCATCCTGGCAGCAATTAACGGCGCCGTATATCCATTACTGGTGACAGATGCGTTGGCGCCATTTTCCAGCAACGCCACTAAGGCTGCGGGCTGGCAGAACTTTTTACAGCTCGGTATGGCGTTTATTGCCTCGGCGGCGGTAGCCCTGATAGCCCATTGGTTTGAAAAGGCCATAGGTGTGGGGATCCTGATTTGCGCGGGGATAGTATTGCTGGCCTGGTTGCGCATGAATTGGAGTGCATGGCGTGATAACTGGTGCTTCCCGGATCCGGCTCGCATTGCTGTGCAAGCGGACACAGAGCAGAAGCCATCAAGTGAAGGTACTCAGCTGCAAAAGACTGAGTAGCGAAAGGATTAGCACACTGGCCGCGACACTGAGCACTAAGTACCGCCAGTGAGCCGCCGCGCCAACTGCACCACAATTTAAGTTGAGGCAATAGTTCAAATTGCGCAGCGGTGTCAAAATTCAAAAGCACGGCTTCTAGCTGTGCTTTTTGTTTTTGGCACACACTGACACGCATTGTGAGAATGACCTCGATAGCAGACTGCGTTAAAAAAGACGATGAGTGTGAGTAGATGAGCAATAACCTCAGCCTCAGGATGTTGGAACGTGGGACTCAACATTGCCGGGCACTGAGCACGATACCCGATGGATTTAGGCGATGAATTACGAAGAACATACACAGCCAGGAAAACACGTCGTAGCTGCTGTGACATTGTTGTATCTATGACTGCGGACAAATTGGCCCTTGACCCAATTGCAGTTTGTCATGGTTGCGGTTTGCGCTTTGGAAAGGAATGGCTTTCAGCTTTTGGCAAAATGGCAGTTATCTGCGGGAAGGCCAGCGGCTGAGGCTAGTAGGTGTGTTCTCACAAATATAGCATTTAACATAATATACATTGTGCGCATTTAGATGTGAGACTGTTTGCGTGCTTTGGTGTTGGACTCGGTTATCCCGCTGTTGGTACGAAACTCCTTCTTATTCATACGGTATTGGATTTGAGCCGCCCATCATTAAGGTTTTAAGCATATCTGGCAATATGTTTGCTATTAAGTCACTGTATCGAGTTACGGCCTGGTTGGCTGATTATTATTAAACACCTGATTACGGGTAAACAGCTGCTGAACGCTGATTGCGATGCGACTTGCCAGAGCTGGACTGTTCAGCCGGCGAACATCTGCCGCTTTTCACGACTCGTTCCTTATCGTGCCTCCTTTAATGGTTCATTTTATCTTGCTGGCACCAATACCCGCGTGCTTAACCTTGGCTGACGTTCATTATCAAGTACCTAGGCTGAGTTATTCATCCACACTGCTATCTATACTGATCTCTGTTTGCTGATTTCCATCAGCCTGCTCAAGCCATTGCCAGCAGCGCTGCTCACAATTGCCGCATGGATTACTTGTCGTTGTGACTTGCGGACCCGGTGCGAGCGCTTGTCCAGGCTCAAAACTATCGCTTTCACGTGGGTGGCTTCCCAAATCCTGGCTCAATAATCTATTCAGGTCTTGCTGCGGCAGCGACTTATTGCAGCCTGCGCGCTCCCTACAGGCCCACAGGCACAGTTGCCACACACGCTGCTTGGACACACTGTCCAGGCATTTTACATCTGCCGCGCACAGATGGCCTTCATAAATAAGCCGCGCCAGTAACGCCTCCGGCATTGCCAGATTGATATTTTTCAAGGTGATACATCCTTTACCCATAATTGCATAGCTTAGATGATAATAATTATCATCTAGATTGAGATCCAGGATTTTTGCCCCAAAATTTGCGCTGGCGCCAATTTGTTGAACTACACTGAAATGGAACGGCACGAATACGCTCAATAGGTAGAGGTCATCTAATGCTCATTGATATGGCTAAGAAAAACCCCCTGTTTTCCGGTAAGAAAAAGGTTGAGTCAGAAGATGCTGGTCCAGCGTGGAAAGTCCTGATCGTTGATGATGAGCCCGACGTTCACACGGTTACCAAACTGGCCCTGTCACGTTTTAAGTTGGAGGGACGCTCCCTTTCCTTTATTAACGCCTACAGTGGCGAACAGGCCAAGGAAATCCTCAATACAGAAAAAGACGTGGCTGTTGCCTTTATCGATGTGGTGATGGAGAGCGACCACGCCGGACTTGAGTTGGTGAAATGGATCCGTGAGGAGCTGAAAAACCGCACGATGCGCATCGTGCTGCGTACCGGTCAACCCGGCCAGGCGCCGGAAGAAGATGTTATCGTCAATTACGATATCAATGACTACAAGGCCAAGGCCGAACTCGACTCACGCAAGCTGGTTACCAGCGTCTACTCTTCCCTGCGCTCCTACCGCGACATTATGGAGATAGAACAGGCGCGTCAGGTTCAATTAAAGCATCGCAAAGGGCTTGAGCGGGTGCTTGAAGCGACCTCCGGCCTGTTTGAGCTGCGCACGTTACATAAATTCGCCGACGGTTTGCTCACCCAGGTGGCCAGCCTGTTAAATCTTGATACTGAAACCCTGCTGTTGTCCTGCAATGCCATGGATGCCATCAGCGGCAATGTCGATTCTCATGAGCTGGAAATCCTTGCCGGCACTGGCCAGTTTGCTGCCCACCACGACCGGGCACTGGCGCCCAATGTGCTGACATTACTCAAAGAAGCGCTGGCGCAAAAGCGTTGCCTGTATGAACAAAACTGCTTTGTAGGCTACTTCCCAACCAAGGGCGGTCTCATCAACCTGCTATATATGGATGGCATTGACCGCATTGGTGACCTGGATAAGCAGCTGATTGATATCTTTGCCATCAATGTGGGGGTTGCGTTCGAAAACCTGCTGTTGAATCAGGAAGTGGAAGATACTCAGTCTGAGCTTATTTTGCGGCTTGGGGATGTGGTGGAAAGCCGCTCCAAGGAAGCGGCCAATCATGTAAAACGCATGGCAGCCTATTGCTATGATCTTGCCCTGCTTGCAGGGCTTTCGGATTATGAGGCTGATCTGCTTAAGCGCGCCGCGCCCATGCACGACATAGGTAAAATCGCGATCCCCGATGCTGTGCTGCTGAAACCTGGCAAGCTTGATGATGATGAGTGGCAAATCATGCGTCAGCACCCGGTGATTGGCCATCAGATCCTGGCAAACTCAGAGCGACCAATACTTACCGCCGCCGCCACCATTTCACTGCAACACCATGAAAAGTTTGATGGCAGTGGCTATCCAGCAGGGTTGAATGGTGAGGCCATCCACGTGTATGCCCGTATTGTGGCGATTGCCGATGTGTTCGATGCCCTGTCCCACTCTCGCTGCTACAAAGAAGCATGGCCACTGGACAAGGTACTTGAAGAGATGAAGCGCTGCTCAGGCACTCACTTCGATCCTGTGCTTCTGCAACTCTTTATAGACAATATAGATACCTTTGTTGCCATTAAAGAGTGCTGGAAAGATACCGCTGAGTAGCAAAGCCGCTATTGGAAATGCTAACCGTGCGACTGAGGGTTAGCTTATATATTGGCGTATACATTAGTGGTGATGATAACGCAGCGACTGCCTTGAACAGTTAACTGCCTGCGCTCGTGTAAATGTTACGAGTTTGGGTTGTCAGCAAGAAAATCAAACCAGGCCTGCTTAGTCAGGCCTTGTTCGTCAGTGAAGCTCACCATCAATCGCCACACCATATAACCACTGGCACAGCTGCCGTATATTGCGCTGGCCTGATAGTGATTTTCAGCCTGTTGCTGCCATTTAAGTGGGATAAGCCCCATAAACATGTCTCGGCCTTCAATGCGGCTATCGCCGATTACCACAGGCGAGCTGAATTTAAGGTTAAATTTCAGCGGCTTTTCACTGGGCGCATTGGCAGGGTTTAGTTCCAGCGTGATGATATTTTCACCAATCGTTTGGGTGCATGGCCCTGAGTGGAAGTCGCAAAGTCCGGTTTCGTCAACCTTCACTTCTGCGGTTTTTTGACCCTGATCACATCCTGAGCCGATAAACGCGATTAAGACTGCGCAAACGACGGGGAAAAAGCGGTTACCTAGCACAACAATTCACCTTATGCTGCAAGACGTTAACATTCTATTGCTCGGCTTGATCCAGATCAACAAAGCAGCCCCAGGTCCGGTATCTTTTTTGACGCAGCTCAAGTATCATTGCAATGCCTTGCTACAGGTAACAAAACTGCAGGCAAAGACATTGACAGTCGGCATTGCACCCGATAGGGAAAGTGTCGTTTGTCATGATAACAAACCGGTAAAGCTCGTCTTTACTCACATTACAAGTAAAAGTAATAAGCAGTGGAAGCACTATGATGAACCATTCCCAGCCTAACGGCGCTGATTACAATTACACTGTCGTGCGCCAATTCGCCCTTACCACAGTTTTGTGGGGCATTGTTGGTATGTCTGTCGGTGTACTTATTGCGGCTCAGTTGATCTGGCCACAGCTGAACTTCGATACTCCTTGGTTGACCTATAGCCGCTTGCGGCCATTGCACACCAATGCGGTAATCTTCGCGTTCGGTACCTCAGCGCTCTTCGCCACCTCTTACTATGTTGTTCAACGCACCTGTCAAACCCGTTTGTTTGCGCCAGCTCTGGCACAATTTACATTCTGGGGTTGGCAAGCCATCATTCTGGCCGCGGCCATTACTCTGCCTCTGGGTATCACCAGTGGTAAAGAATACGCCGAGCTGGAATGGCCCATCGATATCGCTATCGCCGTTGTTTGGGTGAGTTACGCTATCGTATTCTTCGGCACCATTATCAAGCGTAAGACCTCGCACATTTATGTTGCGAACTGGTTCTTCGGCGCCTTTATCATCACCGTTGCTGTGCTGCACATTGTAAACTCCATGGCTGTACCTGTTAGCCTGTGGAAGTCTTACTCTATCTATGCCGGCGCCGTGGATGCCATGGTGCAATGGTGGTATGGTCACAACGCCGTAGGCTTCCTGCTGACCGCAGGCTTCCTGGGTATGATGTACTACTTCGTACCTAAGCAAGCCGGTCGTCCAGTGTACTCTTACCGTCTGTCTATCGTGCACTTCTGGGCACTGATTGCACTGTACATCTGGGCCGGTCCTCACCACCTGCACTACACTGCCCTGCCCGACTGGACTCAGTCTCTGGGTATGGTGATGTCTCTGATCCTGTTCGCACCTTCATGGGGCGGTATGATCAACGGCATCATGACCCTGTCCGGTGCATGGCATAAGCTGCGTACTGACCCAGTACTGCGCTTCCTGGTGGTATCTCTGTCCTTCTACGGTATGTCTACCTTCGAAGGCCCGATGATGGCTATCAAGACTGTAAACGCGCTGTCTCACTACACTGACTGGACCGTTGGTCACGTACACTCAGGTGCTCTGGGTTGGGTTGCCATGGTGTCTATCGGTTCTCTGTATCACCTGATCCCGAACCTGTTCGGTCACGGCCGTATGTACTCTACCTCTCTGGTAAACGTACACTTCTGGCTGGCAACCATAGGTACTGTACTGTACATCGTTGCCATGTGGATCTCTGGTGTGATGCAAGGTCTGATGTGGCGTGCAGTTAACTCTGACGGCACCCTGACCTACAGCTTCGTTGAAAGTCTGGAAGCTTCTTATCCGTTCTACTTCGTCCGCTTCCTGGGCGGCTGCTTCTTCGTAACCGGTATGCTGATCATGGCCTACAACGTGTATCGCACCGTTAAAGCGCCTAAAGATTCACTGCCTGCGCTGACTGAAGCCAAAGCTGCATAAGGAGTAGACACGATGAAATTCAATCACGAATTAATAGAGAAGAACATCGGTTTGCTCGGTATCTTCACCGTGCTGGTGATCAGCATCGGTGGTCTGGTACAGATCACGCCGCTGCTGTTCCAAAAAGATACCACTGAGCCAGTTAAGGGCCTGCGTCCTTACACTGCCCTGGAGCTTGAAGGCCGTGACATTTACATCCGTGAAGGTTGTTATAACTGTCACAGCCAGATGATCCGTCCTCTGCGTGCAGAGACTGAGCGTTACGGTCACTACTCTGTTGCCGGTGAGTCTGTTTGGGATCACCCATTCCAGTGGGGCTCCAAGCGTACCGGTCCGGATCTGGCCCGTGTTGGTGGTCGTTACAGCGACAAATGGCACGAAGTTCACCTCATCGATCCTCGCGCTGTGGTTCCTCAATCAAACATGCCTGGCTTCCCATGGCTGGCAGAAAACAAGCTGGATGGCAAGTTGACTGCTCAGAAAATGGAAGTCTTCCGTGGGTTTGGTGTTCCCTATACCGATGCTGACATCGCCAACGCTCAGAAAGCCGTAGAAGGCAAGACTGAGATGGAAGCCATCATCGCGTACCTGCAGTCTCTGGGACACGCACTCAAATAAGGAGGCAACTATATGGATTACGGCACATTACACGGACTCGTTACCATCGTTGTAATGCTGACCTTCGTCGGTATATTTGCTTGGGCTTATAGCTCCCGTCGCAAAAAGCAATTCGACGAGGCTGCTAACCTGGTGTTCTCTGATGAAGAGCACAAGGAAATGAAGGACTCAGGAGAGCAAAAATAATGTTGATGAGTAACTTCTGGAGTATGTGGATCAGCATACTCACAATTCTGGTGATCGTAGGCTGCTTCGTGCTGCTGAAGATCTGTTCCAAGAACACGACGCCTGATATCAAAGAAGGCGAGTCAATGGGTCACAGCTTCGACGGTATCGAAGAGCTGAACAACCCACTGCCAAAGTGGTGGAGCTATATGTTCTACATCACTATCGTGTTCGGTGTGATTTACCTGGCACTGTACCCAGGTCTGGGTAACTTCAAAGGTTACCTCGGCTGGAGCAGCTCTAACCAGAGCATTGGTACCGAGCAAGGCATCAAGGCGGATTCCAAGGCTGCGATTGAGAACGCATCCAAAGAAGGTCGCTGGGTTCAGTACGATCAGGAAGTTAAGGCTGCTGACGACAAGTTCGGCCCTATCTTCAAGAAGTTTGCTGAAACCCCACTGGAAGAATTGGCAAAAGATCCTGAAGCACTGAAAGTGGGCGGTCGTCTGTTCCTGCAGAACTGTTCTCAGTGCCACGGCTCTGATGCCCGCGGTAGCCTCGGCTTCCCTAACCTGACTGACAGTGACTGGCTGTATGGCGGCTCTCTGGCCGAAATCAAGACCAGCATCATGAACGGTCGTCGCGGTATGATGCCTCCAAAAGGTGGTCTGCCAGTGGATGACAGCGAAATCCCGGGTCTGGTTGCTTACCTGCACAAGCTGGGTGGCACCGAGCATGACGCAGCACTGGCCGCTCAAGGTCAGGGTTCCTTCATGAAGGGCTGTTTCGCCTGTCACGGTATGGATGCCAAGGGCAACAAGCTCATGGGCGCCCCTAACCTGACTGACAACATTTGGCTGTACGGTTCCAGCGATGGCCAGATCAGCGAGTCAATCAAGTATGGTCGCAGTGGCGTGATGCCAGCATGGAAAGACGTGCTGGGTGAAGAAAAAGTTCACGTAATCGCCGCCTACGTTTACAGCTTGTCAAACAAGTAAAAACGTCACCAAAAAAGCAGGCCCCGATAGCAAATCGGGGCCTTTTTTTAAGTGATAACTCATACATTTGGCGATAGAATATTGCCACTTAATTCTTCGATGGTATTAGTCAATGAGCGAGCAGCAAGCCTGGTATAAGCAGTTCTGGCCCTGGTTTTTAATTATCCTTCCTATGTGCGCGGTTATCGCAAGTTTCACCACTCTGAAAATCGCCCTGGATAACTCAGACTCATTGGTCGCCGAGGAGTATTACAAAAAAGGCAAGGCCATCAATATGGACCTGTCGAAAATCCAATATGCACGCCAACTTGGCATGCAGTTTTTACTGAAGGTAAAAGACGGCAGCATCACCATAGAACAGCACGGCGGCCCTGCCTATGCCGCAGCGCTCGACACCCGTTTCTACCACCCCACCATTGCCGAGCGTGACTTTGACAAGATGCTGACTCAGGATGCATCCGGGCTGTATCGCATCACTCCGGAGAAAGAGATTTCCGGTTTCTGGGAAGTGCGCATCGAGAGTTTCGACGGCAAGTGGCGTCTGCAAAAGCGTCTGGAACTTGCTGAGGGCAAAGAGCACTGGCTGAACTGAGTCAGATATGTCACAGCAACCGTGTTTCCACTGCAATGAGCCGGTTCTGACCGGCAATCAATTCATTACCCGCATCGATGGCAAAGATGAAATCATGTGTTGCCCCGGCTGTCAGGCCGTTTCCCAGGCCATTGTCGATGCGGGCCTGCTCTCCTATTACACCTATCGCACCGAGCCAGGCAGCCGCCAAACGGCGCTGGTGCCGGAAAGCCTGAACCATTACAGCGCCTACGATCTGCCGGAAGTACAGCAGGACTTTGTGCATGGCCGCGATGGCTTGGACGAAGTGACTCTGAGTATTGATGGCATTACCTGCGCTGCCTGCGCCTGGTTGATTGAGCATAAACTGCAGCACGTCGAAGGCGTGGAGCGCATTCAGGTTAACTCCACCACCCAGCGTGCCTTTATTCGCTGGCAACCTGGCAAAATCAAACTGAGTGAATTGCTGTCTGCCATTGGCAGCATTGGCTATTCGGCGGCGCCGTTTCAACTTGACGATCAGGAAGTAGTCGCCAAACGCAACACCCGCCGCTTTTTGCTGCGGCTTGGGCTGGCAGGCTTTGCCACCATGCAGGTGATGATGTTTGCCCTCGCCCTGTACGCGGGCTACTTCACCGACCTTGAAACCGAGTTTCGTGATTATTTTCGCTGGGTCAGCATGATATTTGCCGCCCCGGTGGTGTTCTACTCAGCGCAGCCATTTTACTTCAGTGCCATCCGCGCCATATTGAGCGGCAAGCTGAATATGGATGTATCTGTGTCGATTGCGATTTGCGGCGCCTATATCGCAAGCTGCGTTGCCACCATCAATGGTACCGGCGAGGTGTACTTCGAGTCGGTGTCCATGTTCACCTTCTTTTTGCTGTTGGGACGCTATTTCGAACAAAATGCCCGCCAAAAGGCTTCGGTCAGCTCCAGTAACCTGCACAAGTTAGTGCCGCTTACGGCAAGCCTGGTAACAGATTCAGGCGTTGAAGAAATCCCGGCCAAGAAGCTGGCAGTTGGTGATGTGATTTTGGTGAGTCCCGGTGACGTGATTGCCGCCGATGGTGCAGTGGTCGATGGTCTCTCCGGAGTTAACGAGTCCATGCTTACCGGCGAGCAGTTACCCATCGCCAAAGGCATTGGCGCTGAGGTCTATGCCGGTACCATTAACCTCGAGCAGCCGCTTAAGGTTAAAGTAACAGCCACCGGCCAGGATCAGCTGGTCGCCGAAATCATTCGCCTGCAGGAAATGGCCTCCAATGCCAAGCCCGCAATCGCCCTTACCGCCGATAAGTTAGCCCGCTATTTCTCTGCCACTATTCTGACCATTGCCGCCATTACCTATGTGGTGTGGCGTCAGTTTGCACCGGAAGATGCTTTTTGGGTCACACTATCAGTGCTGGTTGCCACCTGCCCCTGCGCCCTCGCGCTGGCAACGCCTACCGCGGTGACCTGTGCGACAGGGCTTTTCACCCGCCTTGGGATTATTTCAAGAAACGGCAGCGTATTTGAAAAGCTGCCCAGGCTAAACCAAGTGGTGTTCGATAAGACAGGCACTTTGACCTGCGGCCATTTCAGTCTTGGGGAGGTGAAGCTCTTCTCAGAAATGGATAAAGACCAGGCACTTGCCATCGCCTCGGCGCTGGAAAAAGGCTCGCTCCATCCCATCGCAAAACTGTTCAGTCAGTTCCCTACTAAGTTCAGCGCCGCAGAACCTGCTACCCAGGTGGGCTTTGGTGTCTCCGGCTTGATTGATGGCAGCCGTTATTACATAGGCAGCGGTGAATATCTGGAGGTTGCAGTCGCAAGCAAACTCACAGGCCAATGGGTGTACCTTGGCAATGACACTGGTCTTATCGCCGCCTTTGAAATTCAGGACAAACTCAGGGACGATGCCAGGCACACCTTAGATACTCTGCGTGCATCCGGTCTTGGCGTCAGTATTGCCAGTGGTGATACCTCGTTGCACCTTAGCAATGTGGCCAACACCCTCGGGGTCAACGATGTACATGGCGGCCTGAAACCCGCTGATAAGCTTGCCTTTATCGAAAAGCATCGCAGCGAGGGCAAAGTCGTGGCCATGTTTGGTGATGGCATCAACGATGCCCCTGTGCTCGCTGGCGCCGATTTGTCGGTTGCCATGGGCAGCGGCAGCGCGGTGGCGAAGAACAGCGCCGACCTGATTTTGCTTGGCGATCACCTGAGCCGCTTTATCGATGCCGTCACCATTGCCCGCAGCACCAATCGCATTATTCGACAGAATTTGGCCTGGGCTCTGGGGTACAATGTGTTTATTCTGCCCCTCGCCGTTACCGGCCATGTGGTGCCCTATATTGCCGCTATCGGCATGTCTGCCAGCTCACTGATTGTGGTCGGCAACAGTTTAAGGCTGCTGAGGTTAAAGCCATGAGCATAATTTACGTACTTATCCCTATCGCCATGTTATTTGTGCTCATTGCCGTTGGGGTATTCTTTTGGGCGGTACGCTCTGAGCAGTTTGATGATTTGGACCGCCAGGGCGCATCCATTCTGTTTGAAGAAGATAAACCTAACAAAGCTGTCAAAGCTCACAGCGACAATCCCGCTGACAAAGACAGTAACGCGGAATCCCAGTGATGGAATACAACCTGCTGGGTGCTCTGGTGGTTGGTCTGATGGGGGCTGGCCACTGTTTTGGTATGTGTGGCGGCCTGGTAGGCGCCTTTTCGAGTCAAATTCCGGCGCCCCAGCGCCATCAAAATCCCCTTGCCCATCGCCTCAGTTTTCTGCTTGCCTATAACTTGGGCCGCGTCGGCAGTTACACCTTGGCGGGAGCGCTGGCAGGCGGCCTTACCGGCGGTCTGGCGTTTTTGTTTGATGCCCAGTCACTGCTGCTGGTCATGCGCTTCGTTGCCGGGGTGATGATGATTGTCCTTGGCCTCTATATCGCCAAAATCTGGGCAGGTGTTACAGCGCTTGAAAATGTTGGCCGGGTGCTCTGGAAACGCCTTGAACCCGTTGGCAGACGAATGCTGCCCCTGGATACCCAGCTTAAGTCATTCAGTGCCGGCGCTGTGTGGGGATGGCTGCCCTGTGGTCTGGTGTATTCAACCTTAACCTGGTCAGTGGCCAGCGGCAGTGCGCTGCACGGCGCGCTGATTATGCTGTGTTTTGGCCTGGGAACCCTGCCCGCGCTGCTCAGTGCCGGAATAGCCGCGAAGACCCTCGCCAACTGGTTGCAAAATCGCACCGTCAGGTGGTTAAGTGGGGCGCTGCTCGTAGCCTTTGGGCTGCAAACTCTATATATTGGTGTCGCTCAGCTCGGCTAGCCCGGCAAGTGCATTTGAGTTAACATGTAGTTAATAAAAAGGTTTGGGATCACACAATGCCAATAGAACAAAATAAACTCCGCCGTCCCGCTGCTACAGGTTGCACCATTCATTGTCATGATTGCAGCATGGGAACGCTGTGCATTCCTTTTACGCTTAACTCAAATGAGCTTGACCAACTCGACAACATTATCGAGCGCAAAAAACCGATTCAAAAAGGCGAACAGATTTTTAAGTCCGGCGATTCATTGAAGTCACTGTATGCCATCCGCTCCGGCACCATCAAAAGCTACACCATTACCGAACAAGGCGATGAACAGATCACCGGCTTCCATCTTGCCGGCGACGTGATTGGCTTTGACGGTATCCATGCACAAACCCATCAAAGTTTTGCCCAGGCTTTGGAAACCTCTATGGTGTGTGAAATCCCATTCAACACCCTCGATGATCTTTCTGGCTCCATGCCCAAACTTCGTCAGCAAATCATGCGCTTGATGAGTAATGAAATCATGTCCGATCAGGAAATGATCCTGCTGCTCAGCAAGAAGAACGCCGAAGAGCGCCTGGCTGCCTTTATCGCCAATCTGGCTACCCGCTATGGCAATCGTGGTTTCTCCCAGCGCGAGTTCCGCCTGACCATGACCCGTGGTGATATCGGCAATTACCTCGGCCTGACCGTGGAAACCATCAGTCGCCTGCTGGGCCGGTTCCAGAAGTCAGGTTTGATTGAGGTTAAGGGCAAATACATTACCATTCTCGATTTTGCCGGGCTCAATTCACTTGCTGGCAATGCGCGTATCGCAAGATAATCGCAAGTGATTGATCCAAAACAAAGCAACGCCCAGTCGCTCGTTCATCATAGGAAGTGAAACCAAGCCAATTTCAGGAGGCAGCCATGAAGGATTATCAGAAGTTATTGGTCGTGATTGACCCCACAAACGATCGTCAGGTGGCTCTTGAACGTGCGGTGGAGCTAGCCGCCAAAAACCAGGGCAGCATCACCGTCTTTCTGTCGATTTTCGACTTCTCCTACGAAATGACCTCTATCCTCTCTGCCCATGAGCGCGAAGCCATGCGTAAAGGGGTAATCGATCAGCGTGTGGCCTGGCTTGGTGACATCCTTACCCCTTATGTAAACAAAGGCCTTGAGATCGAAACCAAGGTGGTGTGGCACAACCGCCCCTTTGAAAGCATTATCAATTTTGCCATTGAAGGTGAGTTCGATGTCATCATCAAGGGCACCCACGAGCACGATAAGTTAAAGGCCGTTATCTTCACCCCAACTGATTGGCACCTGATGCGTAAGGCGCCGGTACCGGTTTTGCTGGTGAAAGAGCACGACTGGCCGGTTGACGGTAAAATCCTTTGCGCCGTCAACGTCGCCACAGAAGATCCTGAGCATCAGCAGCTCAATGGCAAAATTATCGAGCATGCCAAAGCGCTTGCCGCGCAATTTAACGCCCATGTACATCTGGTGAACGGCTACCCGGGCACACCGGTAAACCTTGCCATTGAACTGCCCAACTTCGACGCCCACAGCTATAACGAATCTATTCGTCTGCAACACGAGCAGCGGGTGCAGTATCTCGCTGGCGCCTATGGCATTAATCCAGACCATTGCCATGTGAAAGAAGGCCTGCCAGAAGATGTGATCCCCGAGCTTGCCGTGGCGCTGGATGCTGAGCTTGTGATCCTTGGTACCGTTGGCCGCACCGGCTTTTCTGCCGCGCTGATAGGCAACACCGCCGAGCACGTCATCGACAGTCTCAACTGTGATTTGCTGGCCATTAAGCCCGACGGATATAAATCTCCGCTTGTGGAAGGCTAAGGCTTTACCCTAAGCCACTAAGCTGGAATAATACGCGCCCTGAAACCTAGGTTACCGGGCGCTTTTTTATGTCTGACGTTGTAATGTCTGAAATCCAGCAAGACGAACTTTCCAAAAAACAGATCACTCGCCTCAATAAGCTGCAAAAGCGGCTGCGTCGCGAAGTTGGCAGCGCTATTGCCGACTACAACATGATCGAAGAAGGCGACCGGGTGATGTGCTGCCTGTCCGGCGGCAAAGACAGCTATGCCATGCTGGATATTCTGATAAACCTGCAACAGCGCGCCCCTGTGTCGTTCGAAATCGTTGCGGTAAACCTGGATCAGAAGCAACCTGGGTTTCCTGAGCACATTCTGCCAGCCTACCTCGACAGCCTTGGGATCCCTTATCACATCCTTGAGAAAGACACTTACTCTATCGTTAAGGATAAAATCCCTGAAGGCAAAACCACCTGCTCTTTGTGCTCTCGCCTGCGTCGCGGCACCCTTTATGGTTTTGCCCAGCGGATCGGCGCCACAAAAATAGCCCTGGGTCACCACAGAGATGACATCATAGAAACCCTGTTTCTGAACATGTTCTACGGTGGAAAGATGAAAGCCATGCCGCCAAAGCTGCTGTCTGACGACGGTGCCAACGTGGTTATTCGTCCCCTCGCCTATTGCCGCGAGAAAGACATCGAAGAGTACGCGCAGCTTAAAAACTTCCCCATTATTCCGTGTAACCTGTGTGGTTCACAGGAAAACTTAAAGCGTGCCGCCATTAAAGACATGCTTAAGCAATGGGACCGTCAGCACCCTGGCCGTATCGAAACTATCTTCACCGCCATGCAAAATACGGCGCCATCTCAAGGGGTTGACCGCGAGCAGTTTGATTTTGTGTCGCTTAAGCAAGATCCCAATGCCGAGTTCCGTGGTGATGTTGCCGAGGCTGATTTGCCCGCCTTCGACTTTATGGACGTCTCCAACAGCGGCCATATCGATTTGGACAAAGCGGCCAAGCCCGTGGGTGAGCGCATTGATATTGTGTCTACCTTCACGCCCTAATTAGCGCAGAAATAGCTGATATAAAAAAGCCCGCATGATGCGGGCTTTTTTGTTTTTACGGCCGTATTTAAGGGCGCTACTCACCCACTAACACAATCAATTCGCTGCGCTGACTAAGGCTTGTTACGGCCTTACACCGAGTTATTGAGCGCGGTTAAACCAGGGGCTGACCACAGCTGCCGCTTTGCTGAATTTGAGGGTTTCGGTGGCGTCAATCTCATTACTGCCAAGAATAAACTCACCATTGACCACAGACTCAATACCATTGCGGCTGACCGTGGTTTCTGCTTCGTCGAACACAAACCGAATACCATCGGCAGGCTTGGCAAAGTACTTCATCGGGAAGCCCTGCAGTGCAGCTTGCAGGTCATCCATTTCCTGTTTCAAAGCACTCAGATCTGCGGCTGTATAGGCAGCTTTTGGCACTCGCTCTCGAATTTGCAGCGCCAGACCACAGCCTTCGGCATCGCCCTGAGTTTCGAGTTCCACCAGGGCGCGCATGGTTTTCAGCTCATCATCAAAAGGGATGTACAACCTTTGATCTTCAGTAAAGGTCAGCGGGAAGCGCTTGGTTTCTGTGGTAATTTCACCGCTGACAATCTTGCAGCCTTCAGTTTGTGGTACAGAAAATGTCAGCTCGACTCTTGGGTATTCGCCTCGATTTACCACCTTCAGGCGGTCATGGAACCCTGCGTACTCCAGCGATACCTTGCCGGCAAATCCGGGCATAGACAGCAACAGGCTAGACAGCAGACACAGCTTGATTGTCCGTTTCATCATTGGTTTCCAGATATTTTTGGTTATGCCGCAACATTTGCAGCAGTTCATCCACGTAGGCCTCACGGCGCTCGGAATAATTCAGCAGCCCATAAACCAGACTGGAGGCATCCGGCTCTTGCCCTTTCAGGCGCTGCTCGGCGCGAATGGCGCGAAACAGTTGATAAGCCGGATGGGTATTTAAATTGTTGATATAGGACGCGATGGCATCTTCCACCGTGTTAAAGACGGTGACTTCATGGCTCATATCCTGGCCGCGCGCCGAGGGCACAATACCGCAGCCCTTGCTGTAGCACCACTGACCAAACAGGTTCAACCCTTCTTTGGCAAAGCGCGAGCTGCCCCAGCCGCTTTCATTGGCTGCCTGCACCAGCACCAGCGACTCTGGCACTATGTCGATACGTTTTAAGAGCCGCTCTGCGGTTGCAAGCTCAGTGGCTTCCTCAATACCGTATTCAGCAGCCAACCTTGCCAGGGCTTTACTTTCTTTGCGCGAAAGGGCTTGACCGCTGTTCAGCTTTACGAGCATTCGGTTAACGTTTTCGCGCTTTTTCAGGGTGCTCTGGTTAATTTCCTGTACGATTGGGCGCAGAAAATCAAAAAAAGCGGCCTTTTTTTCGCCAACATCCTGATAGGTTTCGAAATCCGGCAACCTGGTTGTTTGTGACAAGGTTGGCAAGGTTTTCATGGTGTTACGAGGGGCGTCCATTTCCGGTATCAGGCTTATCCGTAGCAAAAAAATCGCAGTAAAACACAGGGCGAAAGCAAAAATAAGCGTAGATATCTTACCGGTTTTCAATAGTTTAATCCTGTTATTCAGGCGAAAGTATGTTCGCATCCGGCATTATATGTGATAAGGCTCCCATAGCAAAATTAATGGCTGTATAATCCAGCCGTTTTATCTAAACTATTGGGGTTTAGATTGCCCGACAAGGGGTGTCGGCGCTTTCAGTTATATGTCAGGGAAGTCGCAGATGGATATTTTGCAGCTTAACGATTATCGAAAAGTGGTCGCCATTGGCGGCGGTCACGGTCTTGGACGGGTACTTTCCAGCCTGTCATTTCTCGGTCCCAGACTCACAGGCATAGTGGCCACCACAGATAACGGTGGTTCCACAGGTCGCCTGCGAGCGCAGCATGACTGTATCGCCTGGGGCGACCTTCGTAACTGTTTATCCCAATTGGCCGACCGGCCATCGGTAGGTTCACTGCTGTTTGAGTACCGCTTCGAGGGCGAGACCGAGCTTGGTGGTCACAACCTTGGCAATCTTATTCTCTATGCACTGGATCAGTTGTGTGTACGACCACTCGATGCGGTCAATCTTATTCGCGGCATGCTGAAAATCGAGTGCAAGCTAATCCCCATGTCCGAACAGCCTACCCATCTGGTGGCGTTGGAAGCCTGTGGTAATCGGGTGTTTGGTGAGTTGGACGTGGACAGGCTTGAAAGCCACCCCATCGCGCTGTCGCTTGAGCCCATGGTCGAGCCGACTCAGGAAGCCTGCCAGGCAATTGAAGAAGCCGAACTCATCGTACTGGGCCCGGGCAGCTTTTTAACATCCACCCTGCCCGCTTTATTGCTGCCCAAAATCGCCGCTGCCATTCGCCGCTCAAAAGCCAAGGTTATCCTGATTGATAACCTGACCGCTGAAGTGTCGGCCGCCGCCAACCATCTTTCGCTCAAAGAGCGCATCGACTGGTGCCATCAACTGATTGGCAAACCGATGATTGAGCGGGTGTTGTGCCACGCCGATGAAGAACGTGTTGATGGCATTTGCCATTATTTACCACTTAAGAGCAAACATCACCGCGGTTTGCATGATACCCAGGCGCTGGCAAAAGCCATTATGTCGCCTATGGGTCGCAGCAGGTTGATTGCCTGAATCAGCAAAGACGAATTAACAACGGCAAATCAACAGTAACAAACAAAAAAGGCTGCCATCGCAGCCTTTTCTATTTTGGAACCTATGCTTGGCGATTTACGCGAGCACAGCTGCTATTGCCTTACAAATGGCGGGCATGTTGCTTTGGGTCATACCGGCCACGCTGATGCGGCCCGAGCCAACAATGTACACCCCATGTTCGTTTTTGAGCGCTTCAACCTGAGCTTTATTCAGGCCAGAGAAGCTGAACATTCCCATTTGGTGGCTGATAAAGGAAAAGTCCTGGGTCACGCCGGCGGCGGCCAGGCTTTCCACAAACAAGGTACGCATCTTGGCGATACGCTCACGCATTTCGGCGAGCTCCTGCTCCCACTGCGCCTTAAGCTCGGGACGGCTGAGGATGGTGCTCACAATCATGGCGCCGTGAGCCGGTGGGTTTGAGTAGTTTGCACGAATGGTGCGTTTGATTTGGCTGAAAGCAACTTTGGCTTCATCATTAGTGGCGCCTACCAGGGTCACAGCACCGATACGCTCGTTATACAGACCAAAGTTTTTTGAAAACGAATTGGCAATCAGCAGCTCAGGCACCATGGACGCCACCAGACGCAGACCTTCGGCATCTTCTTCAATACCACGGCCAAAGCCCTGATAGGCAAAGTCAAACAGTGGAATAAGACCTTTGGCAGCACACAGCTCACCGACCTTCTGCCACTGCTCGAGGGTCAAATCGATACCGGTTGGGTTGTGGCAGCAGCCGTGCAGCAGCACCAGGTCGCCTTCCACAGCAGCGTCCAGCGAGCTCAGCATGGCGTCGAAGTCGATACCATGTCTGGCCGCATCGTAGTAGCCGTATTCTTTTACAGTCAAACCGGCGGTTTCAAAAATGTTCTGGTGATTGGCCCAGGTGGGGTTACTCACCCAAATCACCCGGCTTTGGGTGTTACGAACCACAAACTCAGCGGCAATACGCAGCGCCCCTGTGCCGCCCGGCGCCTGAGCTGTTACGGCGCGGCCAGCATCAAGCACTGGGTGGGCTTCACCAAACAGCAACCCCTGCACCACCTTGTTGTACAGGGTTACGCCTTCGATGCCCAGATAGTTCTTGGTGGTTTCCTCGTCCAGCAGAATGGCTTCGGCCTGCTTAACGGATTTCAGTACCGGCGTCTGCCCTGCCTCATCTTTATAGATCCCTACCCCGAGGTTGACTTTATCGGTCCGTGGATCGGCCTTAAAGGCGTCGGTCAGACCTAAAATCGGATCGGCGGGTGCGGGTACAACCTGGGAAAATATCATGGGATCTATCCTTTATTCAGTGAGGGTAACGAAAACCGCATAGTTATAGCATTGCGCGCCGCAGCCGTTAAGCCATGCCTAAAGATTCTTTGTGAAAATCTCTAATAGATGAATATTCGTCAAAATTTTGAATAAAACTTTGATAAGTATAAAACGGATTTGAAATGGGAGAGTGTTGGAACTTGAAGTGGAGGCGCGACCCGGAGTCGAACCGAGATCGACGGATTTGCAATCCGCAGCATAGCCATTCTGCCATCGCGCCACAAAGTGAATAAGGAAAGATTGGAGCGACATATCGGGTTCGAACCGATGACCTATACCTTGGCAAGGTATCGCTCTACCAACTGAGCTAATGTCGCATTTGTCGCGTATAACCTCGTCAAACTAGGCTTGGTATCGCTGCCTTTGCCTGACTGAGCTAATATCGCATTTCCTTACTGCCAACAGAGTTCCCTGTCAGCGAGTTGCATTCTACCTTTTTCGATCGACCAGTCAACGGCTTTTTGCCCCGAAATGTGCTGTCTGGCGGTTAATTGTGCGAACAATAACAAAAGCCCGGCATTGCCGGGCTTTTTAGCTGTCAACCTGATGCTGATTACTCAGACACAGGCAGTGACAGGTGGTTCAGGCCGAGCATTTTCTGCATCACGCCCACTACCTGACAGCTGTAACCAAACTCGTTGTCGTACCACACATACAGGATGGCGCGTTTACCATCGGCGATAGTGGCTTCGGAGTCAACTACACCGGCGTAACGTGAACCAACCAGGTCGCTGGATACGATTTCAGTGGAGTTGGTGAAATCGATTTGGTTTTGCAGCGGTGAGTGCAGCGCGACATCCAACAGATAATTGTTGATATCGTCTTTGCTGGTCTCAGCATTCAGGTTCAGGCTCAAAATAGCCATGGACACGTTTGGTGTAGGTACGCGGATAGCGTTACCGGTCAAACGACCTGCCAATACTGGCAGCGCTTTGGCAACGGCCTTGGCTGCGCCTGTCTCGGTGATAACCATGTTCAGCGGTGCGCTGCGACCACGGCGATCGGCCTTGTGGTAGTTATCGATGAGGTTCTGGTCATTGGTGTATGAGTGGATGGTTTCCACGTGACCGTTTTCGATACCGTACTTGTCGTTGATGGCCTTCAGCACCGGCGTAATGGCGTTGGTGGTGCAGGATGCGGCAGAAACGATTGTGTCTTCATCGAGAATGTCGTTATCGTTTACGCCGAATACGATGTTCTTGATGTTACCTTTGGCAGGTGCCGTCAGCAGCACCTTGGCAGCGCCTGGACTCTTGAGGTGCAGACCCAGACCCGCTTCATCTTTCCACACACCGGTGTTATCAACGACCAGCGCATTGTTGATGCCATACTTGGTGTAATCCACTTCTTCCGGGCCGTTGGCATAGATGATCTGGATGTAGGTACCGTTGGCGATGAGGGCGTTGTTTTCTTCATCGATTTCCACAGAGCCATTGAATGGACCGTGAACAGAGTCGCGGCGCAGCAGGCTGGCACGTTTCTCCAGATCGCCGGCACGGCCGCCACGGATAACGATGGCGCGCAGACGCAGCTTGTTACTGCGGCCGGTGCGTTCAATCAGCAAGCGGGCCAGCAGACGACCAATACGGCCAAAACCGTACAGTACTACGTCTCTTGGCTCTACTTCATCGGCATGGTCGATGGCGCTGGCCAGTTCGTGGGCCATGTAGGCCTCGATTTCACTGGCGTCGCTGTGGTTGCGCCAGTAATTTACGGCGAGCTTGCCGATATCCACTTTACACTGCTTAACTGCCAGCTTGCTCAGGGCCTCAATAAAAGGGAAGCTTTCGCGCAGACGCAGTTTGTCACCTACGTGGCGACGCACCAGACGGTGAGCCTTAATGATTTCGATGGTAGAGGCGTTCAGCAGAGGCTTGCCATAGACAACAACTTCTACACCTTGGTTGCGATACAGTTTACCCAGCAGAGGTTGCATAGCCTCGGCCATTTCAAATCGTTCTTGCCAGCTTTGCAGGTGTTTATCAGCACTCATGTACAGATCCTTTATCTCACTTTTCTATATTTATTTACAGAAAGGTTTGAGTAACAAACAGAAACGACCATAATCAGTTTAGTATAGGGTCGGGCTCCGATTTTGGTCGGCGCTATTGTAATGAAACTTGCTCCGCCTTACCAGTAAGATATTTTCGCTAAGCGTGTAATTTTATTAGAGAAAATGCCGTGAAAAGCCACTCCACCCGTTCTTTTTTTGTAATGTTTACATCATTTATTGCCTTTTCCTGCGGATTTGTGCTTTTTGGCTGCGATAATGACCGTAACACAGACGCTATTTGTAAAAATAATCCCGAACTTTGCGAAGATCTGCACCGCGACAGTTGGTGTCGCTATGAAAAAGGCGACCTTATTCGTCAGCGCTTCATTTTAAAAAGCACCCCTGAGCCCAGCGGCAAACAAATTTACGACCAATTGCGCTTCCTGGAGGTCTATTCCAAATGCATTGAGCTTGCCGCTGGTGTGCAGCATAAAGTGAATGTGTCGCGCACCAACGACAGGATGCGCGCCTTTGGCATAAGCGTTCAAAACCTAGAAGAATTACAGGAGTCCACCAAGGGCGCCACCGACCCTCACCTCGCCTACTATCACTGGTCACGCTTCAATGACGCCAAGGCGCTTGATGTGCTGTTGAAGGCCGAGGCCGATGGCCAGGTCGACGACCCGGAATTGCTGTCAAAACTCGCGATTTACTACCTGAAGACTGACGCCGCCAGGGCGAGAACCTTGTATCTTGATGTTTTGGCGCACACCGATGCGGCTCACTCAGATCCCGATTGGCTGTTGGGGCTGGCAACCGCCTCGCGTAACCTGCACGATTTGGAGTCGAGTTATCTCTATTCACGCGCCAATGTGTTTTTAACCGGTCAGGCGGTGAACGAAGCACAAATGCATGCGCTGGTGAAAGGCGATAAACAGCTTATTGCCATGCTGGATGAACAGGCTCAGGCACTTGCCGATGCCATCAAGTCCGGCAACTTTGCGGGCAGTAGCATTGAAAAAACGCTCAGAGCCAAAGCTGCACCGGCCGCGGCAAAATCTGCGCCAGAGCATGAAATTCCAGCGCCAGATGGCCAATAAATTATAAAAAGCGAGAGCGGTGTAAAATAATAACGTTTTTTGGGGCGATAATCGGGTTAAAACTGGGAATTAACTTGACGAATTCAAACAATTTGGTAATTTTACTACCAGATATTGTTTATAATCACTGAGGGATATGAAATGACTATCCGCGTAGCAATTAACGGCTATGGCCGTATCGGTCGCAACGTACTGCGTGCTCTGTACGAAAGCGAAAAAGAATATCCTATCGAAATCGTTGCTATCAACGATCTCGGCGACGCCTCCATCAACGCCCACCTGACCAAATACGATTCTGTACACGGCCGTTTCAACGCCAAAGTTGAAAACGACGCAGAAGCGATTTACGTCAACGGCGACAAGATCCTCACCTTCTCTGAGCGTGACCCAGCCAAGCTGCCTTGGGCCGATCTCAAGGTTGACGTGGTGTTTGAATGTACCGGTATCTTTACCTCTAAAGAAGCCGTACAGCCTCACCTGAATGCCGGCGCCAAGAAAGTGATCATCTCTGCCCCAGGCAAGAACGTGGATGCGACCGTGGTTTACGGCGTAAACCAGAATGTGCTGACCAGCGACATGACCGTTATCTCCAACGCGTCCTGTACCACTAACTGTCTGGCGCCATTCGCCAAGCCGCTGAACGATGCCATTGGTATCGAGTCTGGCCTGATGACCACCATCCACGCCTACACCAACGACCAGCGTCTGTCTGACGTGTATCACAGCGATCTGCGCCGTGCCCGTGCTGCTGCCATGTCCATGATCCCAACCAAGACCGGCGCCGCTGCTGCGGTAGGTTTGGTGGTTCCTGAGCTGCAAGGCAAGTTTGATGGTCTGGCGGTTCGCGTACCTACTGTGAACGTGTCTCTGGTTGACTTGTCTTTCATCGCCTCTCGCGACACCACTGTGGCCGAAGTGAATGAAATCATCGAAAAAGCTCTGGCTGCCGATGTAGTTCTGAGTCAGGTACTGGCAGTAAATAAAGAGCCGCTGGTGTCTATCGACTTCAACCACAATGCCTTCTCTTCCAACTTCGACGCTACTCAAACCCGCGTAAGTGGTCGTCTGGTGAAGGTTATGGCTTGGTACGACAACGAGTGGGGTTTCAGCAACCGTATGCTGGACAACGCCGTTGCCCTGATGAACGCCAAGTAAGACGTTCTCACACAGGAAAAGGCCCCTCGGGGCCTTTTTTGTTGCCTGCGTTCCGCTCACTGCTGATGTGGTTTTCAGGCGTTCGCTGCAAGTTGCCAACTATTCCTGACTGCTCACGACTCACTTCTGCCTAACCGAGTCGGAAGCTACAAACCTCAGGTCCCTCTGTAGCCTCGCTTGTTTGAGCGCCATCGTCAGGGAAGGCAGCTGCTATATATGCTGCTAAATACAGGATCCCAAGCGGGTATCAGCTGCCCTATTCCGCCTCCTTATTCAGCTTTTAACCGGGATGGCCAAGCCAAGATAGCGAACAAGATAGCTAAATAAGCAAAGATAGTTCAGCGCCTGTTGACCCCGCTGCTTTTATTGTGCTCCGGCCACACAGCAATACTCGTCTTAGCACCGAAGCCAGAGCCATATCCAACGCACGCTACCGCGTTATGCCTGCTTTATTCCTTAAGCAAGCAGCGATTGCTTGCGACGTTATCGTAAGATGCCAATAAAAAAGCCCCGCAGGTGCGGGGCTTTCACGAATCAACTGTTAATTGAAGGCGTCAGCTTAGTTTAGACCAGCCAGCGCTTCTTTACACAGGCTGGTGATCCTGTCCCAATCACCGGCGTCCATGGCGTCCGTTGGAGCAATCCAACTGCCACCGATGCAATCTACGTTCTTCAGTGCCAGGTAGTCCTTGTAGCTTGAAGGCGTGATGCCGCCGGTTGGGCAGAAGCGGATATCCGCCAGCGGGCCCTGGAAGGCTTTCAGTGCATTCACACCGCCAGAGGCTTCGGCTGGGAAAAACTTAAAGTGACGATAGCCAATGGCCATACCCGCCATTACTTCAGAGATACTCGCCACACCAGGGATAAGAGGTACTTTCCCCTGAATTGCGGTTTTCAGCAGCTCTGGATAGGCACCCGGCGTGATGATGAACTGAGCACCGGCATTCACCGCCTGCTCGAGCTGTTCTTCATTCAAAATGGTACCGGCGCCGACCAAGGCTTCAGGAACTTCTTTGGCAATTTTTTCAATGGCTTCGAGAGCACATTCGGTGCGCAGCGTCACTTCCAGCACACTGATACCACCGGCTACCAATGCCTTTGCCAAGGGCACAGCATGTTCGAGCTTGTTGATCACCATGACGGGAACAATCGGGCTGCGCTTAAAAATATCCTGTGGTTGCAAAGACCAGTTATTCTCAGACATCTGTCGTTTCCTTCATGGATTAATAGTATTCATCAATGGCGTCAGTACAACGTGCACCGGTTTCTGGGCTGCTGAGGTTCTGTCTCAGGGCGCCAAACAGTTCGCGGCCCATACCGAAGCGGGACTTTTTAAGATCCACGGTTTCAGCCACTCGGGCGTTGAGTTCGGTTTCAGACACCAGCAGCGACAACTCACCTTTGATGGCATCGATTCGGATAAGGTCGCCATTTTGCACCTTGGCAATCAAGCCACCGTCCAGCGCTTCCGGCGTCAGGTGAATAGCGGCAGGCACTTTACCTGAAGCACCGGACATACGACCGTCGGTCATCAGTGCGACTTTAAAGCCTCTGTCCTGCAGGGTGCCAAGGATTGGCGTGAGTTTGTGCAGCTCAGGCATGCCGTTGGCTTTCGGGCCCTGGCCTTTTACCACTACTACACAGTCTCTATCGAGCTCGCCCGCTTTAAACAGCGCATCGAGCTTGTTCTGATCGTCAATCACCACCGCTGGTGCTTCAACGATGCGGTGTTTTTCCTGCACCGCCGACACCTTGATAACCGCGCGGCCAAGGTTACCTTTCATCAGCTTAAGGCCACCGTTGCTTTGGAACGGCTCGCCCACAGGGCGCAGTACTTCGCCGTCCAGGGTTTCGGCAGGACCGTCAACCCAGGTCAGCTCGCCATCCAGCAGCTTGGGCTCCTGGGTGTAGCGGCGCAGACCAAAGCCGGCAACTGTGTTCACATCTTCGTGCACCAGACCTGCATCCAGCAGTTCCTTCATCAGGAACGCCATGCCGCCTGCGGCGTGGAAGTGGTTGATGTCGGCATGACCATTTGGGTACACACGGGCAAGCAGCGGCACCGCATCGGACAGCTCGGAGAAATCATCCCAGTTGATGATGATGCCGGCAGCGCGGGCAGCGGCCACAATGTGCATGGTCAGATTGGTGGAACCGCCGGTGGCCAGCAGCGCAACAATGCCGTTCACAATGGATTTTTCGCTGACGATTTCACCTATGGGTGAATACTGCAGCCCTTGCTCGGTCAGGCGGCATACCTGTTTGGCAGCCATCTTGCTCAAGGCTTCACGCAGCGGATCGTCAGGGTTAACGAAGGATGAACCTGGCAGCTGCAGACCCATCACTTCCAGCACCAACTGGTTGGAGTTAGCTGTGCCGTAGAAAGTACAGGTACCGGCGCTGTGATAAGAACTGGCTTCAGCTTCCAGCAGCGCGGCGCGGTCGACCTTGCCTTCGGCAAACTTCTGGCGAATACGCGCTTTTTCTTTGTTGGGGATGCCTGAGCGCATTGGGCCAGCCGGTACGAACAGCATCGGCAGATGACCAAAGCTCAGGGCACCAATCAGCAGACCGGGGACAATCTTGTCGCACACACCCAGCAGCAAGGCACCATCAAACATGTTGTGTGACAAACCAACGGCGGTGGCCATGGCTATCACCTCACGGGACAGCAGAGACAGCTCCATGCCGGGTTGGCCCTGGGTCACCCCGTCGCACATGGCTGGCACGCCGCCAGCTACCTGCGCCACACTGCCCACTTCATTACAGGCTGCTTTAAGCAGACTTGGATAATGCTCGTAAGGCTGATGCGCCGACAGCATGTCGTTGAACGCGGTCACAATGCCGATATTGGCCTTGTTAAGTTGGCGCAGCGACTGTTTATCATCGGCACCGCACGCGGCAAAACCGTGGGCAAGGTTGCCACAGCTGAGGCTGGATCTGTGCACTGTCTGACTGCGGGCTTCGCCAATGGCGGCCAGATAAGCACTGCGGCTTTCTTTACTGCGTTCGATGATCCTGTCGGTCACCGACTTAACTACGGGGTGCATACATTGCCTCCTTAGGCGCTCCAATACACGTCCAGGGGCGTTTTGTGCTGCCCGAGAACCACACGGATTGGCATCGCTTTGACATCATCGCTTTCCAGCGCCTGACGATAGACGCTGAGCTTTTGTTCGCCCACCAGATGCAAATAGATCTGGCGACTGTTCAGAATGGCCTGTTTGGTCATTGTGATACGCTCGTGCGGCGCCGTGGTTGGCGTCACCGCCTCACACAGGTTGCTGCTGTCGAGCGCTCTATCAAGCTCTTTTGAGCAAGGGAACCAGGAACAGGTGTGACCATCGTTACCCATGCCAAGTACAACCACATCAAATGGACGTGGCACATTGGCAAGCTGCTCTGAGGTCATGGCAGCGCCTTCTTCGGCGCTGGTGAACATATTCTTAAGGCCGCGGAATTTGGCGGAGGCTGCCCGGTGTTGGAGCAGATTCTCACGCACCAGTCGCTCGTTGGAATCCTTGTGGTCGTTGTCCACCCAGCGCTCATCCGCCAGGGTCACAAACACTTCGTTCCAATCGATGGCCTTCTTCGACAGGGTCTGGAACAGCTTAATGGGCGTAGAGCCACCACTGACCACCAGGCTCGCCTTACCACGGGCATCCACCGCTTCCTGCAGCTGACGTGCAATACGCTCGGCCAGCTGAGTTTCCAAAGATTCGGTGTTGTCGAATGATTTAAATACAGTTTCTTTAAGCACCCTCGCCTCCTTACTCATCCCAGGAGCGGCCATCTTTGGTGATGAGCGCTACCGAGGCTACCGGGCCCCAGGTACCGGCCGGATAGGCCTTGGGTCTTTCGTTACTGTTTTCCCATGCCTGGATGATGCCATCAACCCAGGTCCAGGCCTGCTCTACTTCATCGCGGCGCACAAACAGCGCCTGATTACCGAGCATGGCCTCCAAAAGCAGACGCTCATAGGCATCGGCGATACGCTCGTTCTTGAAGGTATCGGAGAAGCTCAAGTCCAGTTTGGTGGTTTGCAGACGGGTCTTCTGCTCAAGCCCCGGCACCTTGTTCATCATCTGGATTTCCACGCCTTCGTGTGGTTGCAGACGAATGGTCAGCTTGTTGGGCGGCAGATTACGGTAGTTGGAGCGATACAGGTTGTGCGGTGGGTTTTTAAAATACACCACAATTTCTGAGCTCTTGAACGGCATGCGCTTGCCACTTCGCAGGTAAAATGGCACACCGGCCCAGCGCCAGTTGTCGATATCAACCCGCAGCGCCACAAAGGTCTCGGTGTTCGAGTCCACATTGGCGCCTTCTTCTTCGAGGTAACCAGGCACAGGGCTGCCTTTAAGGAAGCCAGCAGAATATTGGCCGCGAACCGTGTTCTCGTTGACGTTATCCATATTGATAGGGCGCAGTGATTTGAGCACTTTCACCTTTTCATCACGGATAGAGTCGGCATCCAGGTTTACCGGCGGGTCCATGGCAACCAGGGTCAGCACCTGTAACAGGTGGTTTTGGATCATGTCGCGCATCTGACCGGCTTTATCGAAGTAACCCCAGCGGCCTTCGATACCCACTTCCTCGGCCACGGTGATCTGCACATGGTCAATAGTGCGGTTATCCCACTTAGAGGCAAACAGCGAGTTGGCAAAACGCAGCGCAATCAGGTTTTGAACGGTTTCTTTACCCAGGTAATGGTCGATACGGTACACCTGGTTTTCGTTGAAGAACTCAGAAACCTGATTGTTGATGACTTTGGAAGATTCGAGGTCGGAGCCGATGGGCTTTTCGAGAACAACGCGGGTATCGGGGAAAATCAGATTCTGTTCGTGCAGGCAGCGGCAGATGTCGCCAAAAATGGCCGGTGGGGTCGCGAAGTAGTTCACCATCACCCGCTTTTCCGGCTCAAGCAGCTCGTGGAAGGCGCCGTACCCTTCTGACTCAGTGAAATTGGTGCCGACATAATGGCAGCGCTCAATGAATCGGGCCAGGGTGGTTTCGCACAGTGCTTCTTTAACGAAGGTGGTCAGTGCGGTCTTAACCAGCTCTTTGAATTCTTCAGTGGAAAAGTGGTCTTTGGCGACACCGATGATTTTGGTGTCGTTATGAAGCAGCTTGGCTTTGTCCAGCTGATATAAAGAAGGGAGCAGTTTACGTCTCGCGAGATCGCCCTTGGTACCGAAGAGGACAAAATCACAGGCCTTCGCCCCGGTTGTAGTGTTGCCCATTGCTGCAAGCTCTCCTTTGTCATCGGCTTCACCGTATGATGGACGGTTGAAAGCCCTTTTGTTGTAATATAACAACAGATTTTGTTAAATGCATCCATAATTTGAAAAATCGTCGATACCGCCATGCTAGGCAGCCAAAGACGAAATCTGTTATTATTTTTGTGCTTAAATTACTGTTGGCAGTAGTAAGTTGGTGTGAAATCACCGCTAAAACTGTAAGCGGCAAACCACTTTGTGATCCAGACAGCAAATTGAAACGCTGTGATCAGAAAATAAAAAAATAACACCTTCATCAATAGCGGACGTACGCGTATGAATACCCTAGAAAAGGTCCAGAAAAGTCTAAACCAATTCAGCAAGTCAGAACGCAAAGTGGCAGAAGTTATCCTGGCCTCTCCACAGACTGCGATCCACTCCAGTATCGCAACCCTGGCCAAGATGGCCGATGTGAGCGAGCCTACCGTCAACCGTTTTTGTCGTCGTCTCGATACTAAAGGCTTTCCTGATTTTAAATTACATCTGGCCCAAAGTCTTGCCAATGGCACGCCCTACGTCAGCCGCCACGTTGAAGAAGATGACTCCCCTGAGTCCTACACCACGAAAATCTTCGAATCTTCAATGGCTTCTTTGGACACTGCCCGCCAAAGCCTCGATATGCAGGCCATCAATAAAGCAGTGGATATACTGACCCAGGCCAAGACCATTTCTTTCTTTGGCCTGGGCGCGTCCGCCGCCGTGGCCCACGATGCCCAGAACAAATTTTTCCGTTTTAACGTACCTGTGATTTGTTTCGATGATGTGTTGATGCAGCGTATGAGCTGTATTAACAGCAACGAAGGCGATGTTGTGGTGCTGATTTCCCACACTGGTCGTACCAAGTCATTGATTGATATAGCAAGACTTGCACGCGAGAACGGCGCTGCCGTGATTGCCATTACCGCCCGTAACTCGCCTTTATCAGTCGAATGTACACTGGCAGTCACCATGGAAGTGCCGGAAGATACAGATATGTACTTGCCCATGGCGTCAAGACTGGCCCAGCTGGTGATTATTGACGTGCTTGCCACTGGATTTACCCTGCGCCGCGGTCCAAGATTCAGAGACAGCCTGAAGCGCGTGAAGGAAGCCCTGAAGGAGTCCAGGATCAATAAAGATCCGGACCTGTAACTGGATTCCATGACTTCCCCGGCGGTCAGAATCTACTCTGATCGCCATTCCACCGCCAAAAGTTGGCGGTTTCTCACAAAAATAAAAGCTTGAGATAGATCATTTTGTTTGTAACTTTCCTACATAATATGCGCCAATGTCTGTTAATATAGTCTTCAGATTAACTTGAAACTTAACGGAGTAACTCATGTTCCGCAGAACCAAAATCGTTACTACCCTCGGCCCTGCCACAGACCGTGACGATAACCTTCGCCGCATTATCGCGGCTGGTGCTAACGTAGTAAGACTCAACTTCTCCCACGGTTCCCCCGAAGATCATCTTGAGCGTGCCACCCGCGTACGTAACCTTGCCAAAGAGCTCGGTGTTCACGTTGCCATCCTCGGCGACCTGCAAGGCCCCAAAATCCGCGTATCTACCTTTAAAGACAACCGTAAGGTTCAGCTGGCACTGGGTCAGGAATTTACCCTCGACGCAGAGCTTGCCAAAGGTGAAGGTGACGAAACTCAGGTTGGTATCGACTATAAAGAGCTGCCCGATGACGTGGTTGTTGGCGACATCCTGATGCTCGACGATGGCCGTGTGCAGCTGAAAGTGGAACGCGTTGAAGGCCGTAAGGTGTTCACCTCGGTAACCGTTGCCGGTCCTTTGTCCAACAACAAAGGCATCAACAAAAAAGGCGGTGGCTTGTCTGCTGCGGCGCTGACCGAAAAAGACAAGGCCGATATCATCACAGCTGCCCGCATTAACGTGGACTACCTGGCGGTATCTTTCCCACGTACCGGTGCCGACCTGAACTACGCACGCGATCTGGCCAAAGCCGCTGGCTCAAATGCCATGATTGTTGCCAAGGTTGAACGCGCCGAAGCCGTTGCCACTGACGAAGCCATGGATGACGTGATCCTGGCCTCTGACGCCGTCATGGTTGCCCGTGGCGACCTGGGTGTGGAAATCGGTGATGCAGCGCTGGTTGCCGTGCAGAAGAAACTTATCAGCCGCTCTCGTCAGCTGAACCGCGTTGTGATCACCGCGACCCAGATGATGGAGTCGATGATCACCAGCCCAATGCCAACCCGCGCCGAAGTGATGGACGTGGCGAACGCCGTATTGGATGGTACCGATGCTGTGATGCTGTCTGCCGAGACCGCTGCCGGTGACTTCCCTGAAGAAACCGTACGTGCCATGTCCAACGTGTGTCTGGGCGCCGAAGCGCATCCAAGCGTGAAAGTGTCCAAGCACCGTATGGATGAGCGTTTCAGCTCAGTGGAAGAAACCATTGCCCTGTCGACCATGTATGCCGCCAACCACCTCGACGGTGTGAAGGCAATTATTGCCTTGACCGAGTCTGGCGCCACTGCCCAGTTGATGAGCCGTATCAGTTCTTCTCTGCCTATCATTGCCCTGTCACGCCACGAAACCACACTGGCGAAAATGGCACTGTACCGCGGTGTGCAGCCAGTCTACTTCGACTCAACTGCGTTCCGCGCTGACGAAGTAGCTGCTCAGGCGCTGGAAGCCGTTCGCGGCGCAGGTTATCTGACCTCTGGCGATCTGGTACTGATGACCAAAGGCGATGCCATGGAAACCATCGGTGGCACCAACACCTGTAAGGTACTGATCCTGCCTTAATATTTGTTCGTCTGATTTGCCTCGCCAGCCGCAGGCAATCATGACAGACAACAGCAAGAGCAAATCTCTTAAAAGAAAAAGGCACGCAATGCGTGCCTTTTTTATTGTCTGCTCAATCAGTTACAGCGAGGCAAACTCATCCACGTTGATGGCAGCCAGACGCAGCTCATCGGCTTTCTTAAGGCTTGCCAGTTCATCAGCGTTGATAACACCGGCTTCCAGCGCCTGCTCAAGCATAGTAGGAGACATACCCTTGCCTTTCAGTTTGCCTTCTTTCTGGGCGGCGCGGATTTTCTTGTAAATTCCGCGGCACTCAAACTGGGCAATAAAGGCTTCTTCCACTTCGGCAATGCCGCCCTTGTCGCCTTCAAATGAAGGACACAGGAAGGTCAGACGATCGCGGGCAGGACCGGGTTTGAGCATGGCTTCCACCACGTCAGTGGCCAGCTTGTCCGATGGTCCTTTGAAGTGATTGCCAATAGGGAACACCAGTGCACGCAGCAGCCAGGCCACGGGGCGCATTGGGAAGTTACGCAGGGCATCATCCAGCGCCTTGGCGGCCTTCATCAGACGGGTTTGCATCACATAGTGAACGGTTGGCAAATCATCGTGCTGACGGCCATTGTCTTCAAAAAGCTTCAGGGTCGCAGACGCCAGGTACAGCTCGGACAGCACATCGCCCAAACGGGCCGACAGCATTTCACGGCGCTTAAGCTCACCACCCAGGATAAGCATGGCCATATCGGTCATGATGGCGAGCGCAGAAGACATACGACCCATATGCTGATAGTAACGTTTGGTTTCACCGCTCACAGGCGACTGGGCAAAACGGCTGCCAGTGAGTGCCGAGAACAAACTCGAGAAAGCGTTGCGGGTGGCATAGCCCATATGGCCCATCAGCAGATCATCAAAACGCTCCAGCGCTTCATCCACGTCCGCCATGCCGGCCGCTTCCATTTCTGCCAATACGTAAGGGTGGCAGCGGGTTGCGCCCTGGCCGAAAATCATCAGGCTGCGGGTCAGAATGTTAGCCCCTTCCACAGTAATGGAGATGGGGTTCGCCATATAGCCGTGGGCCAGATAGTTTTTCGGGCCAAGCTGAATGCCTTTACCGGACTGGATATCCATGGCGTCATTCATTACGTCACGGCCCATTTCGGTCATATGGTATTTGGCGATGGCAGTCACCACTGACGGCTTCACCTTCAAATCGATACCTGTTGTGGTCAGACGGCGCGCCGCCTCCAGCTGATAGGTGTTACCAATGATGCGCGCCAGCGCTTCCTGCACACCTTCAAAGTGACCAATGGACATACCAAACTGCTTGCGCACAAAGCTGTAAGCCGTGGTGGTTTTGGTGGCGACATGGCCGGAAGCCGTTGCCAGCGCAGGCAAGGAGATCCCGCGGCCGGCCGACAAACATTCAACCAGCATACGCCAGCCTTTACCGGCATACTGCGGGCCACCGATGATCCATTCCAGCGGAATAAACACCTTATCGCCACGGGTAGTGCCGTTCATAAACGCCATATTCAGCGGGTTGTGGCGGTTACCGATTTCAACACCCGGGTGATTGGTCGGAATGAGCGCACAGGTAATGCCAATGTGCTTCTTGTCGCCAAGCAACCCTTCGGGATCCTGCATCTGGAACGCCAGACCCAGTACGGTCGCCACTGGCGCCAGGGTGATGTAACGCTTGTTCCAGCTAAGCTCAAGGCCGAGTACTTCGTCACCGTTGAATTCGCCTTTTTTCACCACGCCCACATCGGGAATGGCACCTGCATCAGAACCGGCTTCAGGGCCTGTCAGTGCAAAACAAGGGATTTCATCGCCCTTGGCTAGGGCTGGCAGCCAAAAGTCCTTTTGCTCCTTGGTACCATAGTGAGTCAGAAGCTCACCCGGGCCCAGAGAGTTTGGCACCATGACGGTAACGGCTGCGCTGACACTGCGGCTAGCCAGTTTGGCTACAATGGTAGAGTTGGCATAGGCGGAGAATCCTTTACCGCCATACTTTTTCGGGATGATAAGTGCGAAAAAGCCTTCTTTTTTGAAGTAATCCCACAGCTCTGGAGGCAGGTCTTTACGGTTATGAACAATGTCGAAGTCATCAATCATCGACAGCGCGGTCATCACCTGGTTGTCGAGGAAAGCTTTCTCTTCTGCGGTTAAGGATGATTTGCCGTAGGCATGCAGCGCATCCCAGTTAGGCTTGCCGCGAAACAGCTCCCCTTCCCACCAGACATCGCCCGCTTCCATGGCTTCACGTTCAGTATCAGACAGCGGTGGCAGTACCCGTTTAAAAAACGCAAATACCGGCTGAGTGATAAACTTCATCCGCAAATCTTTTACCGCAAACAGCACAATGACGGCTGCCACCAACAATAACAACAATGTGATCATGGCAATGACTCCTGTTATGCCTGATTAAGTGGCACGGCGACGCCCGCAGCCATATAAGGGATGACTTTGCGGATCACCGACTCGATGTCGTTCTGCTCTTTAAAGTCAGCTTCGGCGATTTCCATCAGGGCATCGGACGATGCCATGGTGAAGACCACAGTCCCCAAAGTGAAGTGTAGTCGCCAGAACATTTCTGCTGGCGGTATATGGGGCGCGCTTTGGCTGACAACCTGCACGAAACGGTCAAGGTGTTCGCCGTAATGGGTGGTGATAAACCAGCGCAGGTGGCCCTGGCTTTCGATATAACCACGGCCAAGCAACTGCAGGAAAATCCGCGTCCCTTCAACTCTCACCTTGTTCAGATCCAAAAGCGGCCTGACCAGCGCAGAGAAAATGGTTTCAAGGGATGCCTGGGTGCTTTGCTGCGACAGCTTAACCAGCTCCGCCGATGCCGCTGGCATAAACACATCCAGATAGCGGGCAAGCACGGCACGGATAAGCTCTTTTTTAGAGCCAAAATGGTAGTTCACCGAGGCCAGGTTTACTTCGGCCTTGCTGGTGATAAGCCTCAAAGAGGTTTCTGAAAAGCCGCGTTCGGCAAACAGCTTTTCGGCGGCATCAAGAATTCGGGTTTTGGTGTCGGATCGATTCGCCATTCCGTGACCTATGATTTATTTAAAACACTCGTTTAAATTAATCACAGGTAAACGGCTTGTCAAACGAAATATGAACAGGTGTTTGCATTTTCAAAGTCCAATTCCACCGCGCCAATGGTAATTTGCCGGCGCTCTCGTTAGACTTTTGTCGATTGATAATAACAAGGAAGCAACGAAAATGATGCACACCAAGCTGCGCCCCGCCAAATTGGCGCTCGGCATTGCCTTGGCGCTCAGTTTGAGCGCCTGCCAGGAAGACGCCAAAACCACCCATACCAAGGCTGCTGAAACCAAGGCTACTGAAACCAAAGCTGCCGTAGCCGCTCCAGCTGCTTCTGCGCAGGTAACGGCCGCTGACGCCATTGCCTTTATTACCGAGGCAGAGGCTGAACTTGCCGCGCTGTCACTCGAAGCCAACCGTGCCGAGTGGATTTACAGCAACTTTATTACCGAAGATACCGCCTCACTGTCGGCCGCTGTGAACGAGAAAGTCACTGCCACGTCGGTGCGGCTGGCCACCGAGGCGGCAAAATTCGCCAACGTGGAGCTTGATGCGGTCAACGCCCGTAAGCTGAATATGCTCAGAAGCGCCATAGTGCTGCCCTCGCCTATGGAACCGGCCAAAAACGCAGAGCTTGCCGGGATTGTCGCTGAGCTCAATGGTCTGTACGGCAAAGGCAAATACTGTCTGTCGGACGGCCGCTGCCTGACCCAGCCTGAGCTGTCGGCGCTGATGGCTGAATCCCGCGATCCGGCGCTGCTTAAAGAAATTTGGGCAGGCTGGCGCGACATTGCCAAACCCATGCGGCCTTTGTTTGAACGTGAAGTGGTGCTTGCCAACGAAGGCGCCAGGGATTTGGGTTATGCCAACCTGTCTGAGCTGTGGCGCAGCCAGTACGATATGGCACCCGATGCCTTCTCCGGTGAGCTTGACCGCCTCTGGGGTCAGGTTAAACCCCTGTATGACTCGCTGCACTGTTACGTTCGCGGTGAGCTGAACGAGCAGTACGGCGATGAGGTGGTTCCGAAAACCGGACCCATTCCAGCCCACGTGCTGGGTAACATGTGGGCCCAGCAATGGGGCACAGTTTACCCGTTGGTGGCGCCAAAAGATGCCGACCCAGGTTACGATGTGACTGAACTGCTTGCGGCTAAAGGCTACGATGAGCACAAGATGGTGGAGCAGGCTGAGAGCTTCTTTACTTCCCTTGGGTTTGACAAATTGCCCGACACCTTCTGGAGCCGCTCACTGTTTGTGCAGCCCAAAGACCGCGACGTAGTTTGCCACGCCTCGGCCTGGGATCTGGATAACGAAGATGATATCCGCATCAAGATGTGTATCCAGAAAACCGCTGAAGACTTTACCGTTATTCACCATGAACTTGGCCATAACTTCTATCAGCGCGCCTATAAAAATCAGCCGTTTATCTTTAAGAACAGCGCCAACGATGGTTTCCATGAAGCCATTGGCGACACCATAGCCCTGTCTATCACGCCCAAGTATTTGCAGCAGATTGGTCTGCTTGAACAGGTGCCTGATGCTTCCAAAGACATAGGTTTGCTGCTCAGACAAGCGCTGGATAAAGTGGCCTTCCTGCCCTTTGGCCTGATGATTGACCAGTGGCGCTGGAAAGTATTCAACGGTGAAATCACGCCACAAAACTACAACCAGGCCTGGTGGGATCTGCGTCTTAAATATCAGGGCGTGATGGCGCCGGTTGAACGCACTGAAGCTGATTTCGATCCGGGTGCCAAGTACCACGTACCGGGCAATGTGCCTTACACCCGTTACTTCCTGGCGCATATTCTGCAGTTCCAGTTCCACCGTTCGCTGTGTGATATCGCCGGCGACAAGGGCCCGGTTCACCGCTGCTCCATTTACGGCAACCAGGACGCCGGGGCCAAGCTGGATCAGATGCTGCAAATGGGTGCCAGCAAGCCATGGCCGGAAGCCCTTGCAGTGGTTACCGGCAGCAAGGACATGGATGCCAGCGCCGTGCTGGATTACTTTGCGCCGCTGAAAACCTGGCTCGATAATGAAAACACCGACGCCGGCCGTACCTGCGGCTGGTAAGGTAAATCACTGAAATGCAAAAGCCCGGCGAGTCCGGGCTTTTTTATGCTTTTTTGTATGCTTATTTGTATGTGTTGCTGACGTGATTTTTCACCAACACATCTCAGCACTTGCTCTTTTGCGGCGAGTGCCAAAACACATCTGTATCGGTAAATATAAATCCCATTCGCCCTTCAAGGGATTTAACAGCAACCCGGCACGGCAATCCACCTAAATGACGCCATGATTGAGGTTTTAGCGTCTGGCGCCTTTTCGGTGAGTTTCTCTGTCGTGAATTTTTTTCGCCTCAGACTTTCTCAGCATCACATAAAAGGCGCCGCTGCCGCCTTCTTCCCGCGTGGCGCTGTGAAACGCCTGCACCTCGGGGAGCTGCTTAAGCCAAGTGTTGAGTGCAGACTTTATCAGTGCGACCAGCGCGCCGCTGCCGCCGCCCTTACCGGAAATCAGCAGCAGATTCCGCTCGCCGCGATACATGGCGGCGTCTATCAGCTCGAGCAGCCTTGCCCGCGCATCAGCGAGCTTTAGGCCTCGAAAGTCTTCACGGGTTTTCGCCTCATAGCGCCCAAGACGCAGCTGCTTTAATACTGCGTCCTGCACCCCTTCACGGGCAAACTCGAGCACATCGTCTGCGCGGCACGGCTCAAGCTCAGCCGGATTTATGGATAATGACTCCAGCCTTTCATCGGTATCAGCGTTGGCACGCCTTAGCCTGGCGGTTTCATCATCGGTAGCTGAGACACCGAAATGCAACTTATCGTCGGTTTTCAGCGGCCTGACATCCGCCATTTCAGCAAAGAACAAATTCAGGTCTTCACACTGCACGCTGCTGCCTCCTGTTTGGGAAGTAACACACTTTGTAAAGATATGCCGCTTGGGTTACGGCCACTCATACATTATATTTGCCCCATAATAGCGCTAAACAAGTAACACAGATGAGAATTTTTCCGATATTGGCAGGCCTTTTGTTATCGTTTGCTGCTTTGGCAAGCAGCACGGCGCAGCAAAGTGACGACCTGGCAATCAATCACACCTACCAGGTGTCTGCCGAAGCTTTTGATAAGCTGAACGTTGCACTCATTGCCGAAATCTATGCCGACAACGCCTGTTATATCCCGGAGCGGCACGATAAAGAAATTGTCCGTGGCCGGGATTCGATAGTGGCGCTTTACGATAAGTTTTTCGGCAAAATTCGTAAAAAGAACGCCAGAATTGAAGTGGATTTCCGGGTTATCGACCGCAGCCGCAGCGGTGATTCGGTCACAGACGTCGGTTATTACCTGATCCGTTTTCACCCGGCGGCCGATACCGGCGAGCCTGTGAGCGAATACGCCGGTAAGTTTGTTACCGTGGCCAAAAAGCAAACCAATGGCAAATGGTTGCTGACACTGGACTCCAGTAATCGCGCAGAACCCAGGTTCTACTACTCGGCCAAACCCGTTGGCGAGCTCTACTACGGTTTACGCTTTGATGAACCGGTAAAGCAGGATATGCCCTGACCGTTTGCCTTTTGGGTTCCTCTTAAAGCGGCAGTCCCTCATCGGATTGCCGTTTTTGTATTTAATCACTGCAAACCAGGCTTGAATTAAACCCTGTTCCGGGGCCAAAATCGGCCAACATTTCTGTTCTCAGGATAAACCCATGGATATTCAGGCCTGCCCCTGCGGCGCCGGGCAATATGACACTTGCTGCAAGCCATATCATGAAGGCGCATTGCCATCTCATCCAGAAGCCCTGATGCGTTCACGTTACAGCGCTTTTGTGCTGGGGCTGTGGCAATACCTGATAGATACCCATCACCCGGATTATTTAAATGGCCTGACCGCAGAGTTGCTGGCAAATGGCCCCCACACCAATTGGGCTTCATTACAGGTACACGAATCTTCAATGGATGGCGCTGATGGCATGGTGCATTTCAGTGCCTGGTATAAAGAGGGACGGGTGCTCGACGCCATTTGTGAACGGTCATCATTTGTACAGCAGGGTGGCCGCTGGTATTACACCGAGGGAGAGCAGTTTCGAGCGAAGCTTCCCGGCCGCAACGATCCCTGCATTTGCGCCAGCGGCAAGAAATTCAAGCAGTGTTGCGGCAAGTGAATCGGACAAAAGAAAAAGCCAGGCAATTCAGCCTGGCTTTTTTACTAAGCGTGAATCATGCATCAGTGAACCAGTTGCGGTTTTAAAGTGCCAATAAAGCGCGCAAACTCGGCCTCTCGCAGCGCCGGGCTGTAAAGGAAGCCCTGGGCCTGATGGCACAGATTGGCCGCCAGAAACGCTTCCTGCTCGGGCGTTTCCACCCCTTCTGCGGTCAGCGACAGGTTCAGCGCCTTGGCCATGGCGATAATGGCGCTGACAATCTCGCGGCTCTCGCGGCTGATGGTGAGATCGGAAATAAATGAACGGTCGATTTTAATTTTGCTGATCGGGAACTGCTTAAGATAGCGCATCGAACTGTAGCCGGTGCCAAAGTCATCAATCGCCAGCCCCACACCCAGCTCGGCCAGCTCCTGACACAGGTTGGTGGCATAGCGAATATCTTCCATCAGCTCGGTTTCGGTGATTTCCAAAATCAGCGTTTTGGGCTTTAACCGATAGCGGGTCAGCAATTGCCATACCTGCTCGTACAGATTGCCTGAGAAAAACTGCCTGGCCGACACATTCACATGCATCGAGATATCGATATTGTGGTGCTGCCACAGATTGAGCTGACGACAGGCCGCTTCCAGCACCCAGCTGCCAATGGCTGTAATAAGTCCGGACTGCTCGGCGATGTCGATAAAGGCGCCCGGATACAGCACGCCTTTTTTGGGATGATGCCAGCGGATCAGCGCTTCGGCGCCGGTGTATTTTTCATTCTGTAAGTCACGAAGTGGCTGATAGTAAAGCTCAAACTGGCGACCACGAATGGCGGAATGCAGATCGCGCTCGATTTGGGCATCATCTTTAAAAGCGCTGAGCAAGGTGCTGTTAAACACCTGGATGGCGGTGCCCTGCTTCTTTTTGGCGTATTGCAGTGCAATATCGGCGCAGGTCAGCGGCGCTACCAGATTGCTTACCGACGCAATGTCGACAATGGCCAGCGCCGGTTTGGGGTCGACCTGCTCGCGGCCAATTTGCACCGACATGGCCAGATGCTGATAGAGTCTATTGCTGATGAAATCCACTTCACTGCTGTGCTTTTCGCCAAGCAGCAAAATCGCGAACTCGTCGCTGCCCACCCGGGCGATTTCGGTGGCTTTATTGATGTCGGAGAAATGCCGCAAGCGGCGGGCCATCTCGATAAGCAGCGCATCGCCCTGCTCGTGTCCGTAGGTATCGTTAAAGCGTTTAAAGCCAACAAGGTCGATAAGCAGCAGTTGCCCCTGCTGGGTACGCTCAAGCACCCGATTGAAATGCAGCCGGTTATAAAGCCCGGTCAGATTACAGCGCCAGGCGAGGCGCTCCAGCTCCTGCTGATAACAATGCTGCTCGGTGCTGTCTTCACAGGTCACCAGTACATAGTAGTTACCGCGCTCGGTAACAAACTGACTTGCATGGTATTTAAGCCAGTAATCACTGCCATCATAGCGCTTGAGTTGGATCTCTCCCTGAGCACTGAGGCCGCGGAAAATTTTGCCAAGCACCTCTTCACCCAGCCTGGGGTGCTGCTTGAAGAAATCCAGTTGCCTCAGTGAGCGGCCAATGACTTTCTCCCGTGGCACACCCGTGATTTGCCCATGGGCACGGTTAACGTATTCCACGGTTTCGGTGTGCAGGTTTATCAGCATGCACACCTGCTCAGACTGCTCCACAGCGCTTTTGAACAGCGACAGCTTTTCTTCTCTGTCGTAAGTGTTGCGGGTAGCAAGGGCCAGAGCCAACTGATCGGCCACCTGATTGGCAACATGAATTTCACTGTCGGTCCAGTTGCCGGTTTCACTGCGCTCAAGACACAGTACCCCTTCCAGGTGGCCGTTGATACGAATAGCCACCTCGAGGCTGGAATACACTCCGGCAGGCAGATAATAGCTGTCTTTAAGTTCAGTCAGGCGGGGATCGCACGCGGTGTCAGCGGCATCAATCTGGCGGCGGCTGCCAAGCTCTTCAAGGTAGAAAGGACAATCTGAGATTTGTGACGGCCGCTGCACGGCCGCGCCGAGGGCTGCATTGCCGAAATGTGCCACCCGATATTGGCTGGAGAGTTCGGCATCGAATGCCCAGACGCAGGCACTGGACAAACTGAGCGATTGGCACAGCAGTTCTGTGGCCAGCTCAGCCGTTTTGCCAAAGTCTCCCTGCTGTTTTGCAGCAGAGAGCACAATTTGTTCGACCAAAAGTTGATGTTTACGCCGTTTCACGCATGTCCCTAAATCCCAGGGTATGGGATAACTGCAGTGGCAAGCCACCGGGTATTTTTATTCTTATATTTTATGAAGTTCGAATGTACATCAGCTTGGTTTTAGGGGGCAATATACAGTTTATGTAAATTTTTTCAGATCCCCTGCTCCAACTGAAAAATCATCTTCTCGGCCGCCACATCAAAGTTGAGTTTAAGCACAACCCCATCGACGGTTTCTGCAATCTCATAATGCACCTCGCTAAAGCGTGCCACCGCCTTCTCCTGCAGCGCTCTGGCCTGCTCAAAGGCATCATCGCCGCCAAATGTCAGCAGCAGCTCGGTATCTTCTTCACCTATTACCGCGCCGATATCAACAAAGCTGCCGCAGTCGGTGCAGGTATCGTTAACCTGATGGCTCTGATTGTCTTTAATGGCTTTCATCTGCATGCTCCTTACTTTTGAGAAACCTCAAGTATAGAGCAGTTTATTGGCGCAAAACCTGCCCGGGGTCAAGCTCCTGCCATCATTTTGCCAAGGCTTCGCTGCGCCTCGAGCACATCATTAAAGTGCATCAGTGCCTCGGCCGGTGCCGGGGCCGCGCCATAAAAGCGGTGTCTGACATTGGCTTCACAATTATTGAGCGCAATCACCATATCGGCAGGCTGCTGACCACGAATAAGCACAGGTTCAGGCAGCAATGCCTGATTCAATCGAAACGCGGTATGACCAAAGGTTCTGAACACGCCGCTGTTGTCCATGCAATCTTCACTGCCAGGGGATGCAACCAGAGGCTGTTTGGGCGGTAATTCGAATCGTTTGCTCAGTGTTTGCTCAACCGACTCATCGGCAGACAGGCAAAACTCTGCAAAATCACGGGCATCCTGGGACAACATTGCCAATATCAAGCCAAAGTCGCCCCGACGGCCGTCTTCAACGGCACGGGCAAGGCGGTCACCTACTTGGCTTTCATTGACTAAATCAGCAGCAATCTGCATAAAAAAACATCACAAAAACAGGTCGTTGTCATTTAATCGACCAATCGGCGACTAACTTTAGCCTTTTTTGCAAAATTGGCCTTTACATGACAATCGATTCTGCTTACTATGGCCGCCGCTGATGAGGAGGGGTTCCCGAGTGGCCAAAGGGATCAGACTGTAAATCTGACGGCTCCGCCTTCGAAGGTTCGAATCCTTCTCCCTCCACCACTTCAGCAACGCAAAAAATGTAAAGCAAGAAACTCGTGGAGGGGTTCCCGAGTGGCCAAAGGGATCAGACTGTAAATCTGACGGCTCCGCCTTCGAAGGTTCGAATCCTTCTCCCTCCACCACTTGTTTCTTTCACTTTACGCCATGATGGAGGGGTTCCCGAGTGGCCAAAGGGATCAGACTGTAAATCTGACGGCTCCGCCTTCGAAGGTTCGAATCCTTCTCCCTCCACCATCTTCTCTGCCCTCGCGGGCAGCTGCTGTTGTAAATCAACACACTTTCTATATCTCGTCATACCAAACGCATTAATTTGTATCGGCCTGTATCTGCTTTGATGCTGACGCTGTGAAAACCTGCTGATTTTGCATATTATCCAAGCTCGTATCGCAAAACACAGGACTCCCCATGAGCCTTCCCATTTGCACAAGCTGGGTTGCCAACGCCATCGGTAAAATTGAAGCCGACTTTCAGCGCAGCGCCGACACCCATCTGATTAAACTCGAACTACCGATGCTGGACGGCATCGACATCTATTTAAAAGACGAAAGCACCCACCCGACCGGTAGCCTCAAACATCGTCTGGCCCGTTCACTGTTCCTGTATGCCCTTTGTAATGGCTGGATTAAAGAAGGCACGGCGGTTATTGAGTCCTCATCCGGCAGCACTGCGGTGTCTGAGGCCTATTTTGCCCGTCTGCTCGGCCTGCCCTTTATTGCGGTGATGCCAAAGAGCACCGCCAAACGCAAAATCGAACAGATTGAGTTTTACGGCGGCCGCTGCCACTTTGTTGAGCATTCCAGCGAGATCTACGCCGAGTCAGAGAAACTCGCCAAAGAGTTAAGCGGCCACTATATGGATCAGTTCACCTACGCCGAACGGGCCACCGACTGGCGCGGCAACAACAATATCGCCAATGCGATTTTTGGCCAGATGGAGCGCGAACCACACCCCATCCCCAGCTGGATTGTGATGAGCCCGGGCACCGGCGGCACTTCGGCCACCATTGGCCGCTATATCCGCTATCAGCGTCTTGCCACCAAATTGTTGGTGGTCGATCCGCAGCACTCGGTATTTTACGACTATTTCAAAAGCGGCGATGCCGCCATTACCTGTGAAAAAGGCAGCTGTATTGAAGGCATTGGCCGCCCCAGGGTGGAACCTTCCTTTATTCCGGGCGTGGTGGATGAGATGCTGAAAGTGCCGGATGTGGACTCCATCGCCACCATGTATTGGCTCGAATCGCTAATCGGCCGTAAAACCGGGCCCTCTACCGGCACCAATCTGTTTGGCGCGCTGAAACTGGCTTCCCAAATGAAGGCCCGCGGCGAAACCGGCAGCATAGTGACGCTTATCTGCGATCCGGGCGAGCGTTATCTCGACACCTACTACAACAGCGACTGGGTAAGCCTGCACATTGGCGATATCACCGCTGCCAGCGCGGCGCTTGCTGCCTTCAGTGAAAGTGGCAGGCTGTGAGTGCCTGATGCCCTAACTAAAAAAGCTCCCTCGGGAGCTTTTTTATTGGCACGACTTAAATGAGTGAATTACCAAATCAGTCGATATTCAAATACTTGTGGGTTTGAATGGACAGACGCCAGTTGCGGGCAATGCAGGTTTTCATCGCAAGCTCGGTGGCACGGGGCTTTTGGCTGATTGGCTGCAAACAAATGGTCTTGCTGCTGATATCTATGCCATCGAGCAGTGCATCGAGCTCATCGATATGTGCATCGGTGGCCACCGGGTGTTTGATTTCATTGGCACGCTCAAGCGCTTGTTTCAGCACCGGATAGCCACCTTTCATATTCACCTTGGGTGATACTGTCACATAGGTGCTGTCTGAGCAGCGCACCTCAAAAGTGCCACTGGTTTCAATTTGGCAATGAAACCCTGCCGCTTCAAAGCCTTGGGTCAAATCCGTTAGGTCGTGCATACAGGGTTCGCCGCCGGTGATCACCACCAGTTTGGCGCTGAAGCCCTTTTGATTGAACGCCTCGATAAGCGATGCCGACGTATGCATAGCCCAGCGGCCAATGCTGCCGTCCACCTTAATGACATCCGCAGGTGCGACCTTGTTTTGCTCAAGCAGACCCCAGGTTTGGGCCGTATCACACCAGGGGCAGGCAACCGGACAGCCCTGAAGGCGCACGAAGATGGCGGGCAAACCTGTGTGGCTGCCTTCACCCTGAATGGTTTCAAATACTTCGTTGATGGGATACTCGCTCATCAGCACTCGCTCAGTTGGTGTCGCTGCCATGGCTGGTTAACGACGGACATTCAATTCGGCCGGCTTTTATAGAAGATTTCAGCCACGGATTCAAGGGAACTTTTCAACCACGACTCCGCCTTTGATGCCGCTAACTTTGATGCGGCCCGGCTGCTGGGATACACTATATCCCCAAAAGTTTAACTCAGTATCGGTTTTTCCATGTCCAAAGCAGTTGTCGTTTTCAGTGGTGGTCAGGATTCCACTACCTGTCTGGTGCAGGCCCTGTCGCAGTTTGATGAAGTGCATGCCATCACCTTCGATTATGGCCAGCGCCACAGTGAAGAAATTGAAGTGGCCAAGGCACTTGCAAACGAGCTTGGCTGTGCGTCCCATAAAATCATGGACGTTTCTTTGCTGGGCGAGCTTGCTATCAGCGCCCTCACCCGCGACGCCATTCCGGTTTCCCACGAGCTGATGGAAAACGGTCTGCCCAATACCTTTGTGCCTGGGCGCAATATCCTGTTTCTCACGCTGGCAGGTATCTATGCTTATCAGCTTGGTGCCGATACGGTGATCACCGGTGTGTGTGAAACCGACTTCTCCGGCTACCCGGATTGCCGCAATGACTTTGTCAAAGCTATGGAGAAGGCACTGAACCTGGGAATGGACAAGCAGCTTGAAATTCGCACCCCGCTGATGTGGCTCAACAAAGCTGAAACCTGGGCACTGGCCGACCGTTACGGCAAGCTTGAGCTTGTACGTAATCAAACCCTGACCTGCTATAACGGCATAAAAGGTGACGGCTGTGGCGACTGCCCCGCCTGCTTGCTGCGCCGCCGCGGCCTTGAGGACTACCTCGATAATCGGGATGCGGTAAACGCCGAACTTGCCAACAAGTCGGCCGCCAATTGAGCGAGCAATCATCGGGCAAGTTGCCCTTAAGCCTGCTGCCCTCCATAGACAAGCCTGTGCTGGCGGTTGGCGCTGCGCTGTCACTGCTTTGCACGGCGCTGTTTTTTTTGCCTGTTGATGGGCAGCTGAACTGGCAAAGGCAGCTGATTGGCGCAGGCGAATATTGGCGCCTTATCAGTGGCAATTTGCTGCACACCAACCACTGGCACCTGCTGATGAACCTGGCGGGCTTCTGGGTCATCTTAAGTCTGCACCACTTTCATTACCGCGCCGCTGGGCTATTGCTGCTGCTGATATCGCTTTGCCTGGGCGAAGGTATTGGTCTGTATCTCTTTTACCCAAGCATGCACGCCTACGTCGGCCTTAGCGGGATCCTGCACGGCCTGTTTGCCTTTGGTGCAATCATGGATATCAAGCGGGGGCTTAAGTCTGGCTGGCTGCTACTGATTGGCCTGGCTTTAAAAGTGGCTTACGAGCAGTTTTTTGGCGCCAGCACCGATGTGGCGAGCCTGATTGGTGCCAGAGTCGCCACCGAGTCGCATCTGGTGGGCGCCGTGCTGGGTACAGCGCTGGGCACGGCGTATCTTGCCTTCAGTAAATTGAAACAGGCCAAGGCTTCTGGCTAAAGCTGAATGCTGCTTTTCTTAAATTCAAAAAACGCGAATACAAAAAAACGCGCCTTAGGGCGCGTTTTTCATTGCGGGCGTGCAGACCACTCAAGCCTGAAGCAACTGCTGGCGCAGCCCATGGATTTCATCCCTGAGCACAGCGGCCTGTTCAAACTCCAGATCCCGCGCATGTTGATGCATTTGTTTTTCAAGCGCATCTATGGTCACAGCAATCTGATGCGGATCTTGCTTCACCACAGGTTTGGCGGCACCGGCGCGCGCTGACACCTTGCTGGCGCCACGGCTTGGAGCAGACCTCTCACCCACATCCATCACATCGGTGATCTTCTTCACCACGCCGCGAGGGATAATGCCGTGCTCTTCGTTAAACTGCATCTGCTTGGCGCGGCGTCGCTCAGTTTCCGCCATAGCGCGTGCCATGGAGTCGGTGATGCGATCGCCGTAAAGAATAACTTTGCCATTCACGTTACGGGCAGCGCGGCCTATGGTCTGAATAAGCGAGCGCTCGGAGCGCAAAAAGCCTTCTTTGTCGGCATCGAGAATACACACCAGCGACACTTCCGGCATGTCGAGACCTTCTCTTAGCAGGTTGATGCCAACCAGCACATCGAACACCCCAAGGCGCAGATCGCGAATAATCTCCATCCGCTCAACGGTATCGATATCCGAGTGCAGATAGCGCACCTTCACGCCGTGCTCGTCCAGATATTCGGTCAAATCTTCCGCCATCCGCTTGGTCAGTGTGGTTACCAGCACCCTCTCGTTCACCGCCACCCGTTTGGCGACTTCTGAGAGCAGATCATCCACCTGTATCGCCACCGGGCGCACTTCCAGCTCGGGGTCAATCAAACCGGTGGGCCGCACCACCTGCTCAGCAATGTCATCACCGCTCTTTTCAAGCTCGTATTTACCGGGGGTTGCCGAGACAAAGATAGTCTGGGGCATCAGGGATTCAAATTCTTCGAATTTCAGCGGCCTGTTGTCCAGCGCTGAGGGCAAGCGGAAGCCATATTCCACCAGGGTGGTTTTGCGGGAGCGGTCGCCCTTATACATGGCGCCAATTTGCGGCACCGTATTGTGGGACTCATCGATGATCATCAGGCCATCCGCCGGCAGGTAGTCGAGCAGCGTTGGTGGCCCTTCTCCTTCACCTCGGCCAGAGAGATAGCGGGAGTAGTTTTCGATACCGGAGCAATAACCCAGTTCGGTCATCATTTCCAAATCGTATTGCACCCGCTCGGTGATCCGCTGGGCTTCAATCAGTTTGTGAGTATCGAGAAACTGCTGTTTGCGCTCACGAAGCTCCACTTTAATCTGATCGATAGCTTCAAGAATTTTCTCCCGCGGGGTCACGTAGTGAGTCTTGGGATACACGGTCGCCCTGGCGAGGCGTTTGGTGACCTGGCCCGTTAACGGGTCGAATTCACTGATGCGCTCGATTTCATCGTCGAACAGTTCAACCCGGATGGCATCGCGCTCGGAGTCCGCCGGGAAAATATCAATCACCTCGCCGCGCACCCGGAAGGTACCACGCTGCAGATCAATATCGTTGCGACTGTATTGCATTTCGCTGAGGCGTCTTAAGATGTCGCGCTGGCCCATAAAATCGCCCTGGCGCAAGTGCAGCAACATCTTCATATAGGAGTCGGGATCCCCCAGACCATAAATAGCGGACACCGAGGCGACGATGATGACATCACGCCGCTCAAGCAAGGCCTTGGTGGCCGACAGGCGCATCTGTTCAATGTGGGCGTTTACCGACGCATCTTTCTCAATAAAGGTGTTGGATGCCGGCACATAGGCTTCTGGCTGATAGTAGTCGTAGTAAGAAACGAAATACTCCACCGCATTATTGGGGAAGAATTCCTTCATCTCACCATAGAGCTGCGCCGCCAGGGTCTTGTTGGGCGCCATAATAATGGTCGGCCGCCCCATGGTGGCTATCACATTGGCCACAGTAAAGGTTTTGCCCGAGCCGGTTACCCCGAGCAAGGTTTGACAGGCAAGCCCCGACTCGAGGCCATCAAGCAGCTTGGCAATGGCCTTTGGCTGATCGCCAGCGGGGGCATAGTGGGAAGAAAGCTGAAAAACTTGTTCGGTCACGTGAAAGCCATCCTGTAATTCACCGGCCGATAGTGTAAACCAGCCCGCTTAGGGACACCACCGCATGTCGGCGGCAAGGTCCCAGCAATGTGTTGTCGTTGCCGCCGGACAAGATATCCTACTGAGGATGGCAGGTTTGGATTTGTAACTGGCTGTCAGAGCGCCACAAGACAGTGGATTCGCGCTAACTGGCACGTTTGTTCCACCGCTGAACACAAAATCATACACAAAGCAGATGATGTTCCGCGCTTACAATTTTGCAACGACTTCCGGGGGGAACAACAAAACAGAAAGAAAAGTCTTGACATTGATTTTATTGAAGATTTTTCTTTTCGAGCAATCCCGCACAATTTAACACAAATCCCACAACCACGCGGGTTTGCAGGGCCATTTTTGCGATAGCCCACAGGCTTATCCACAGAATTTGTGGAAAAGTCTCGCAAAGCCAGACGGGCTGTGGGTTTGGTCGGGGTGTGCAAAATTGCCCTGGCTGTGGCAACTGTTTGTAATTTAACTACAGATGAAAGTCGGCCCAGGGATCCATACTGCAATCCATCACTTGAGCACAAGGAAACTTACGGCTGACATTTCACTTTACTGCATTAAAACAGCCACTTGCTGTGTGAAACATGGACAATATGCCGATTTTCACATCAGGATGTGCATTAGATGAGCACTTAACAGCATAATCACACTTTTTTTGAAATCCGCCGTTGACTCATACCGCTGCCCGTTTTACTATGCGCTCCGTTCTCAGCGAGCAGTTGTTTTACAACGATTCCCCTGTAGTTCAGTCGGTAGAACGGCGGACTGTTAATCCGTATGTCACTGGTTCAAGTCCAGTCAGGGGAGCCACTCACTGAAACACGCCTGCAAAGGCATGAAGTTACTCGCAAAATTTGTTCCCCTGTAGTTCAGTCGGTAGAACGGCGGACTGTTAATCCGTATGTCACTGGTTCAAGTCCAGTCAGGGGAGCCAACTTCAAAGCGAAAATCTGTTCCCCTGTAGTTCAGTCGGTAGAACGGCGGACTGTTAATCCGTATGTCACTGGTTCAAGTCCAGTCAGGGGAGCCAACTTCAAAAGCGAAAATCTGTTCCCCTGTAGTTCAGTCGGTAGAACGGCGGACTGTTAATCCGTATGTCACTGGTTCAAGTCCAGTCAGGGGAGCCACTTCGCACCATTCAGCAATACTTCTCGATTCCCCTGTAGTTCAGTCGGTAGAACGGCGGACTGTTAATCCGTATGTCACTGGTTCAAGTCCAGTCAGGGGAGCCACCTTCTTTTTTTCGCTATCTCTGCCCTGCTCCAATATGGCCTGTGCGCGCAAATCCCGTTGATTTGGATTTTGTTTTTGGCCAAAACTGGTTAAACTTTTGCCCTGTTCGCAGTTTCTTTAAACTAAAATCCAGTAAATGGCGTAAACGGAATTCATCATGAGTCTGAGCAGAACGTTTCCAATCGTCCTTATTTTACTCTTCGGCGCTGCCGTCGCTTGGATGTATAAGGAAAGTCAGGGTCAACTTCAGGATGAAGGCGCCCGGATTTTATCAGCCTACCAGCAGAGCGTTACCCAACTTGCCGATTGGAAAGGTGACGGCGCAGCGTTGTATCAGGCGCTGAGCAATAATAATTCGTTGCAGTTTTTCCAGTACACCGACGCCACCGATGGCGCCCGCAATCTCACCAAGGGGCAACTGCAGGCCTCGGCCGACTCCCCGGTGATGCAACTCTTCCCCCTTGAGCTTGGTGATACCCGCAATCTGCCCGAAGGCCGGATGATGGTTAAGCTCGATGTCAGCCATGCCCGCAGCGCCGCCAGTGCGGCCTTTACCGAGCAGCTAATTATCCTTGGCGGTCTGCTTGGCTGCGCTTTGCTGCTGTTTTGGCTGCTGCAGGCGTTTTTGTCACGCAATATCCGTTATGCCGCCGACTATATCCGCGCCATTCCTTCACTTAACTTTGCACCGGTAGAGCAATCCAGACTCAGAGCCGAATTAAGACCGCTGGCTCAGGCGCTGGAAGAAAGCCGCGCAGGCCTTAAAAGCAAAATCGACAGTTTGAATCAGGAAAATGAAAAGCTGTCGCGGGCGGCTTTTCAAGATCCCATCACCGGCTTTGGCAGTCGTGCCCGCTTCACCCGTAAGCTCGATGAAGTTGCCAAAAGCCAGAAAGATTTGCTCGGCTGCCTTGCCATGGTGCAGGCCACCGAACTTGGCAATATCAACCAGTTACAGGGGCGCACAGCAGGCGATGAATACCTCGCCAAGGTAGCAAACTGTCTTCGCCGTGCCTGCGGCCAGTTTCCCGATGCCGAATGTTTCAGAATAAGCAGCTCCGACTTTGCCATCTTCCTGCCCAATCTGGTGATAAAGGAAGCTGAGCGTTTCCTTGAGCCACTGAAAACCTTGCTCGATGAATACCAAAGCACCACCAAAACCGATTCAGTGGCCTACACGGGGCTGGTACCTTACAAGAGCGGTGTTGACCCGGTGAACCTGCTCAGCTTGTCCGATGCAGCCCTCAGCATTGCCCAAACCCTGGGACCGAACAGTTTCCATACCTTGGAAGATTTCAGTGATGACATGGAAATCGGCGATAACCGCTGGCAGCTGGCAATTAACGACATTATCAAACGCCGCGCAGTGCGCTTCTTCCAGCAGCCTATTCAGCCCTGCCGCGCCGAAGTGGAAGTGTATCGCGAGCTCTTTGCCCGCTTTTATAACCCCGAAGGCAAATTTCTGCCCACCGCCACTGTGATTGCCATGGCTGAGCGCCACGGTATGTCGATTGATTTGGATAAGCTGGTAATTTTGTCGGCTATCAAAATGCTGATAGACAACAAAAACCTCAGCGGCTCTTTTGGTGTTAACATCAGCGCAGCGTCCGCCACCAACGAAAACTTTGTCAGCTGGCTTAAAGATTTGCTGATAAAACAGCGCAGTGTCGCCAGCCGCCTGGTGGTGGAAATCAATGAAAGTGGTCTGCAAACCAATATGCACGGCTGCTTTAAGTTTATTCGTGAAGTCCACAGCGTTGGTACCCGGGTGTCCATCGAGCGCTTTGGTATGGGCTTTACCTCGTTCAAGTTCTTCCGTGAAATCCGCCCGGATTACATCAAACTCGACGCCACCTACAGCGAAGCCATCGATCAGGACGCCAACAACAAGTTTTTTGTGCGGATGATTATCGACATCGCCCGCCGCATTGGTGTCAGAGTTATCGCCTGTGGCGTTGAGCGTCAGGAAGAAAAGCTGACCCTGGAAAAACTGCTGGTGGATGGTTTGCAAGGCTATTACATCGCTCAGCCCCAACAAATGGGTCCTGGCGAAGCCGGTGAGTAACCGACTGAATAAAAATCAACCCGGCCCGGTTAACCCTGCTTTTGATATGTTGTTAATGCCACTCAAAAAGCCGATAATACCGGGCACCGACCGCTAATGCTTTTTCGCGATGAGTGAATATCTTCTGTTGTTGATCGGTACCGTGCTGGTCAACAACTTCGTTTTGGTAAAATTCCTTGGGCTTTGCCCCTTTATGGGGGTATCAGGCAAACTCGAGTCTGCCATCGGCATGTCGATGGCGACCACCTTTGTGCTGACCCTGGCGTCAATACTGAGTTTCCTGGTGAACCAGTATCTGTTGGCGCCCTTCGATTTAACCTATCTGCGCACCATGAGCTTTATTCTGGTGATTGCCGTTGTGGTGCAATTTACCGAGATGCTGGTGCAAAAAACCAGCGCCACTCTGCACCGTGCGCTGGGCATTTATCTGCCGCTGATTACCACCAACTGTGCGGTACTCGGGGTGGCACTGCTGAATGTCAACGAGCAGCACGATTTCCTCGAGTCAGCCATTTACGGCTTTGGCGCTGCGGTGGGCTTTTCGCTGGTATTGGTGCTCTTTTCTGCCATGCGTGAGCGCCTGGCAGCCGCCGATGTGCCTGTGCCTTTCAAAGGCGGCGCCATCGCCATGATCACCGCAGGTTTGATGTCGCTGGCCTTTATGGGCTTTACTGGGCTGGTGAAATAATGTCGGGAGTTATGTTAGCCATAGTTGTGCTTGGGGTGCTGGCGTTGGTGTTCGGCGCCATTCTGGGCTTTGCAGCCGTCAAGTTTAAAGTTGAAGGCAACCCGCTGGTCGATCAGGTCGAAGCCCTGCTGCCACAAACCCAATGCGGTCAGTGCGGTTACCCTGGCTGTCGCCCTTACGCCGAAGCCATTGCCGGCGGTGATAAAATCAATAAGTGCCCTCCCGGTGGCACCGCCACCATGGAAAAGCTCGCCGAGCTGATGGGCGTTGAACCCGAGCCACTGTCTGCCTCCGAAGAGCAGCAGGTAAAGAAAGTCGCCTATATCCGTGAAGATGAGTGTATTGGCTGCACCAAGTGCATTCAGGCTTGCCCTGTGGATGCCATTGTTGGCGCCGGTAAGCTCATGCACACGGTGATCACCCAGGACTGCACCGGCTGCGATCTCTGCGTTGAGCCCTGCCCCGTAGATTGCATCGACATGATCCCCGTGGCTCAGGACATTAAAACCTGGAATTGGAAACTCAGTGCCATTCCGGTTATGCAGCTCGAAGAGGACAAACCGTGCTGACGCTTTTGGAACAACTGGATAAAGGTACGCTTTGGCGCTCTCCCGGCGGTATCCATCCGCCAGAAATGAAAACCCTCTCCAGCGGCACGCCCATTGCGCGTTTGCCACTGTTTAACGAGTATTTGATCCCACTGCCGCAGGTGGGTGAACAAGCAACGCTTGCGGTAAACCCGGGCGACAAGGTATTGAAAGGCCAGGTGCTGACCAGAGGTCAGGGCTTTGGTTATCTGCCGGTACATGCGCCAACCTCTGGCCAGGTTAAGGCCATCGAGGCCCACCCCAGCAATCACGCCTCAGGGCTACCGGTATTGTCGCTGGTGCTGGAAAGCGATGGCGAAGATAGCTGGTGTGAGCTTAATCCCGCAGCCGTGGATTCGCTCAGCCCTGCGGAGATGGTGAAAAAGGTGCAGGAAGCCGGCATTGCCGGTATGGGCGGCGCGGCCTTCCCAAGCCATATCAAATTAAGCCCCGCCAGCGATATCGAACTGGTTATCGTCAACGGCGTTGAGTGCGAGCCTTATATCACCGCCGACGACCGTCTGATACGCGAACATGCCGATGCGATTTTGGGCGGCGCCGAAATTGTGCACCGCATTCTTGGCCCCAAGCGCATTATCATCGCCATTGAAGATAACAAACCCGAAGCCGCCGACGCAGTGCGCGCCGCAATCAGCCGCAGCCATTTGCCCGCAGGCACAGCCCGGGTAACTGTCGTACCTACCAAATATCCGTCCGGCGGTGAAAAGCAGCTTATTCAAATCGTTACCGGCCAGGAAGTTCCATCAGGCGCCATTCCGGCACAGCTCGGCATTCTGGTCCACAACGTGGGTACACTTTTTGCCATTCGCGACGCAGTGATTGACGGTAAGCCTTTGATTGAGCGGGTGGTCACAGTCACCGGCAATGCCGTCAGCAAACCCGGCAACTACTGGGCACTGATTGGCACCCAGGTACAGGATGTGCTTGAACACTGTGATTTTCGCGCAGCTGAAGCACAAAAAGTGATTATGGGCGGCCCTATGATGGGATACACCTTGCCCAGCACCCAGGTGCCGCTGCTCAAAGGCAGCAACTGTATTCTTGCGCCCAATGGTCTTGAAATCACCGAGATGCCGCCTGAAAAGCCCTGTATCCGCTGCGGCGAATGCGCGGTTGTCTGCCCGGCCATGTTGTTGCCACAGCAACTCTTCTGGCATGCCAAGGCCGAAGAGTACGACAAGGCCGAGAGTTATAACCTCAAAGATTGTATCGAATGTGGTTGCTGCAGTTATGTCTGCCCAAGCGACATTCCTCTGGTGGAATACTACCGGGTAGCCAAGGCGGCAATTCGCCAGCAGGCCGATGAAAAGCAAAAAGCCGAACGGGCCAAGGTCCGTTTCGAGGCGCGATTGGCCCGTCTGGAAGAAGAAAAAGCCGCCCGCGAAGCCAAAGCCAAAGAAGCGGCCGACAAGCGCAAGGCCAGCATGGCTGGCAACGAGAAAGATGCCATTGCCGCTGCGTTGGCACGGGTTCAGGCCAAAAAGGCGGCTGCAACCCAAGAGACTGACATGAGTGCAGCCCAGTCTGCGGTAAGCGCCAATACAGCAGCCAGCGGCGATAAAGATCCCAAAGCAGGTGTGGCCGCGGCGATTGCCAGAGCCAAAGCGAAGAAAGCGGCCCAGGCACAGGCACAGGCACAGGATAACGTAGCATCCAGCAGCGACGATGTTGTTGATGTGGCAGCCGCTGATAACCCTGAAACAGCCGCCGATCCCAAAAAGGCCGCCGTGGCTGCTGCCATTGCGCGTGCTAAAGCTAAAAAAGCTGCGCAGGCACAGGGCAGCGCGGCAATCGGTAGCCACGATACTTCCGATGTCGCGGTTAATGCTGCAAAGGCAACACCTCAAGCGCCTGAGGAAACACCTACAGATCCGAAAAAGGCCGCCGTAGCTGCCGCCATTGCCCGTGCTAAAGCCAAGAAGGCTGCCCAGGTACAGGGCAGCGTCGCTACCAGCGCTGACGATACTGCTGATGTCGCAGTTGAAACTGCAGAAGCCGTGCCTGCCGAGCCTCATGAGGCCACACCTGTCGAGCCACAAGAGGCAGCTGCCGTAGATCCGAAAAAAGCCGCTGTGGCTGCTGCTATTGCCAAAGCCAAGGCGAAAAAGGCCGCTCAGGCAAAGGCCGCTGAAAAGCAAAGTGCAGATAACGGGTCTGATGTTCAGACTGACTCTGAGCCCAGTGATGCCTCACAGCCAGAGAGTAACGACACAAAGCCGGAAGCAGAAACCGCCGCAGCTCAGACAACACCAGAGCAGGCATCTGAGCCCATGTCGGCCGACGAACTGAAAAAAGCCCGTATTGCCGCCGCTGTTGCCAAGGCGAAAGCGAAAAAGACTGCCCGGGAGCAAGACTGATTATGGCGTTTAAGATTGCATCATCACCCCACGTACGCAAAGAGCTGCAAACCTCGGCGGTAATGCAGCGGGTGATCCTGGCGGTACTGCCGGGCCTTGCCGTGCAGTGTTATTTCTTCGGCTGGGGCAGCTTTATCCAGGTACTGCTTGCCCTCGTAACAGCGCTCGCCTGCGAAGCCCTGGTGCTGAAACTGCGAAACCGCCCGGTGGCTGACACCCTCAAAGATCAAAGTGCAGTACTGACCGCCATCCTGCTTGGGGTGGCCATTCCTCCCCTCGCCCCCTGGTATCTGGTGGTGATTGGCACTCTGTTTGCCATCATCATCGTCAAGCAGTTGTACGGCGGCCTTGGGCAGAACCTGTTTAACCCCGCCATGGCGGCCTATGTGCTGTTGCTTATCTCCTTCCCGGCGCTGATGACAGTGTGGGCGGCGCCTGCATCCCTTGCCGATAAGAGTGCCGGTGTAATGGATGCACTGCAGGTTATTTTCGGTGGCGTAGGCGCCATTGACTACGCCATGGGTATCGACGGCGTGACCATGGCAACCCCACTGGATACCTTGAAAACGGATCTCTCCATGGGTTTGACTGCGTCTGAGAGCCTGCAAAAGCCGCTTTTTGGTGGCGGCAGTACAGGTGAAGGCTGGTTTTGGGTCAATCTTGCCTATCTCGCCGGTGGCATGTTCTTGCTGGCGACCAAAACCATCCGCTGGCATATCAGTACCGGCTTCCTCGGTGCACTCTTTGTTTGCAGCCTGTTTGGTTTTGGTGTGTCGCCAGACACCCACGCCAGCCCAGTTATGCAATTATTCAGTGGTGCCACCATGCTGGCGGCCTTCTTTATCGCAACCGATCCTGTTACTGCGGCAACCAGTCCCCGTGGACGCTTGCTGTTTGGCGCGCTGATTGGGGTGCTTGTGTATGTTATCCGAACCTTTGGCGGCTATCCCGATGGCGTGGCCTTTGCGGTGCTGCTGGCTAACCTGTGCGCCCCCCTTATCGATTATTACATCAAGCCGCGGGCCTATGGCCATCGTGGCAGCCTGTAGGAGACCAGGATGCAAAAATCCATCATCAAAAACGGTCTTCTGTTGGCAGGGTTTGCCCTCGCCTGTACTGCCGCGGTAGCGCTGGTGAATGAGGCAACCAAAGATAAAATCGCCGAGCAGCAGCGGCTTGAACTCACCCGCATTCTGCATCAAATCGTCCCGGACGAGCTGCACGATAACGACCTTGGCGCCAGCTGCATTCTGGTCACTGCGCCAGAAGCCCTTGGCAGCAGCGATGCCATGCCTGTGTATCTAGCCACCCGCAGCGGCGACCCCGTAGCCCTTGCGATTGAGACCAACGCTCCCGATGGCTACAACGGTAATATCCGCCTCATCATAGGCGTCGATACTGCCGGCAAGGTGCTTGGGGTGCGAACCCTCAGTCATCAGGAGACACCAGGGCTTGGCGATAAAATTGAGCTTCGTAAATCAGACTGGGTACTGGCTTTCAACGGCCGGGTATTTGACAGTGGCAACAACAGCAACTGGAAGGTGAAAAAGGATGGCGGCGAGTTCGATCAGTTTACCGGCGCCACTATCACCCCAAGGGCCTATATGAAGGCCATCAGCCGCACCCTCACCCTGGTCAGCAAAGAGCAGCAAGCCTGGTTTGAAAGACCCCTTGGCTGCGATGCAGGAGGCGAAATCAATGAGTAATTTCAAAGAGATTACCTGGCAAGGGCTTTGGAAAAATAACCCCGGCCTGGTGCAGCTTTTGGGCCTGTGCCCACTGCTTGCCGTTACCGCGACCCTCACCAACGCCCTGGGCCTCGGCCTTGCCACTGTTGCCGTGCTTATCGGCTCCAACGTGCTGGTGTCGCTGGTACGCGACTATGTGCCCAAAGAAATCCGTATTCCGGTGTTTGTGATGATCATTGCCGCGCTGGTAACCGTGGTGCAGCTCGTGATTAACGCCTATGCCTATGGCCTTTATCTGTCGCTTGGGATCTTCCTGCCGCTTATCGTGACCAACTGCGTCATCATCGGCCGCGCCGAAGCCTTTGCCTCCCGCAACAGCGTGGCTGCCAGTGCCTTTGATGGCTTGATGATGGGCGTGGGCTTTACCGCCGTTCTGGCCGTGCTTGGCGCTGTGCGCGAAATCCTTGGTCAGGGCACTTTGTTTGATGGCGCGGATCAGCTGCTCGGCGACTGGGCGCTGTCGCTCAGAATCGAGCTTTGGCAGGTTGATAACAGCTTCCTGCTGGCGATGTTGCCGCCGGGCGCCTTTATCGCCATGGGGCTGCTGATCGCCGCTAAAAACGTGATTGATGCGCGCATCGAAGCCAAAAAGCCGCAGGTCACTGAGCCCGAAGCCATTACCCGCGCCCGCATTACCAAGGTTGGCTGAGCTACAAAGCTCCTTGATGACGCAAAGACATTGATAAAAACCTGACAAACGTGTGAAAGAGTAAGGATAAGCCGTGAATAATCAAAAGCGTGTTGAAATTCTGACGCGTCTTAGGGACAACAACCCCAAGCCGGAAACCGAGCTTAACTTTTCCACACCGTTTGAGCTGCTGGTTGCGGTCACCCTCTCTGCTCAGGCTACCGATGTGAGTGTAAACAAGGCAACCGACAAGCTGTTTCCGGTGGCTAACACTCCGCAGGCCATAGTGGATTTGGGCGTTGAGGGACTGAAGGAGTACATCAAAACCATCGGCCTTTTCAACAACAAAGCCATCAACGTGGTGAAGCTGTCACAAATTCTGCTGGATAAGCACGGCGGCGAAGTGCCGGAAGTTCGTGACGCGCTGGAGGCCCTGCCGGGCGTTGGTCGCAAGACCGCCAATGTGGTGCTCAATACCGCTTTCGGCTGGCCGACCATCGCCGTGGACACCCACATTTTTCGCATGGCAAACCGCACCAAATTTGCCCCAGGCAAAAACGTGGTGGAAGTGGAGGAGCGGATGCTGAAGGTGGTGCCGGCCGAGTTTAAAGTAGATGTGCACCACTGGTTTATTCTGCACGGACGCTACACCTGCCTTGCCCGGAAGCCTCGCTGCGGCAGCTGCATCATCGAAGATTTGTGCGAATTCAAGGACAAGGTTTACCCCGACGAGTAAGCAGGGAAACCGTTAATGAAAAACGCCGCAGTCTGCTACCAGCTGCGGCGTTTTTCGTAAAAAAGCGTTTTAGAACATTGAGCTTGCGAAAGCAGCAAAGAACAGCCCAATCACGGCCACGGTACCAGCAGCCATTTTCAGTTCAGTTTTCATATTCTTCTCCCTTGGTGAACCTGCAATGCATTATCCGACGGGGCGAACGCTTTAGCCAACACTCCACCGTTAAACTGTGAGTTGCCTCAGATTTATCTTTTTCGTCGGTTTGCGCCTGGCATTTTTGTTATACTGGCGGCTTATTCATGTCGTCTAAGGAACCCCAAATGTCTCAAATTCTTCATACCATGGTTCGGGTTGCCAATCTTGAAAAGTCCATCGCCTTCTACACCGAAGTGCTGGGCATGAAGCTGCTGCGCACCTCCGAAAACCCCGAGTACCGTTATTCGCTCGCCTTTGTGGGTTATGGCGAAGAAGCCAGCGGCGCCGCAGTGATTGAACTGACCTGGAACTGGGATACTGACAAGTACGATCTGGGTACCGGTTATGGCCATATTGCAATTGGCAAAGCCGATATTTATCAGGCCTGTGAAGATATCGCCAAGGCCGGTGGTAAAGTAACCCGCGCTCCTGGACCTGTGGCCGGTGGCAGCACTGAAATCGCCTTTGTGGAAGATCCTGACGGCTACAAAATTGAACTTATTCAAATGAAGTCCGCCATGCACGGCCTCGGCTAACCTAACCGAACCTGGGCCGAGCTGAGCTGAGCATAAATCACTGCAGATAATTCACCGCCTATGATGCTCTGCAGCCAATAAAAAAGCGCCCATAGGGCGCTTTTTTTACATCAGAGTCTGACCGTTATCAGAACTTCATCGATACGCCGCCGTAGATCTGGCGACCAATGGTGTCGAACACCTGAGGGATGGTGCCGCCATCGCTGCCGTTAGGCACGTAAGATGGCTCTTCATCGGTGAAGTTCTTCACGCCCAAAGACACAGTCACAGCATCGTTCACAAAGTAGTTGGCAACCACGTTGTGGTACAGCACTGAATCCACAGTCTCGCTTGGGTCGCCCAGCCACTCGGTTTCGCCGATGAAGCGGTTGTAGTACATCAGGCTCCAGTCGGCCTGGCCGGCCTGGATGCTGAAGTTGTTACGTACCTTGGCGTAACCACCGAAGTTACCATCGCTGGTGCCTTCATAGGACACACCGTCCTGCTCGAACTCAAGCAGATAGGTCATATCGTTGTTGATCTTCCAGTCCAGGCTCAGGGCTTCGAAGCTGTAAGCCAGGTTGAAGTCGATACCACTGGTGTTCTGGCTACCCACGTTGGTCAGCGGGTTAGTGAAGTTCGACAGATCGCCATCGGCGGTGATCTTGAAGGTTTCACAGGCGCTCAGAATGCCAGCGTGGCAATCGTTCAGACCTTTTTGTGCATCCAGACGGGTAATGGCGTTGGTCACGCGGAAACGCCAGTAGTCCAGGGTCAGTGACATGCCATCGATATAGCTTGGCGAGTACACCAGACCGGCAGTGTAAGACTCAGACTCTTCTGGCTTCAGATCCGCATCTGAGGTGTAGTTCACCAGAATTTGTGGGTCCTGCTCGTTACCCCATGGGTCGTCCAGGTAGTCGTAAGAGCCGGTGTTACCACCGTACAGCTCAGCTACGTTAGGCGCACGGAAACCGGTGGCCGCTACGGTACGCAGCATCAGGTCGTCGGTGGCTTCATAGGTCAAACCAATCTTCCAGGTAGACGCCTTACCGAAGGTAGAGTAGTCGTCAAAGCGCAGGGCGAATTCACCGGTCAGTTTCTCGGTGAATGGCACGCTCACTTCCTGGTAGAAAGAGAAAACGTTGTAGTTACCGTCGGTTGGGTCCTGCTGGGCCGCTGTGCCCTCGCCCGCTACGATAACGGGATCCGGGTTGTAGTAACCGCTGTCGTAACGGTATTCGGCACCGATAGCAAAGCCCACAGGGCCTGCGCTCAGGTCAAACAGCTCGCCACTCAGTACACCGGCAACCACGTGCTGCTCGTTACCACCATCGTTACGCTCGGTAAAACCGATATCGTTGATGATGTCCTGTGGCAGCGGCTGACCGCTCAGCCATGCGTCCAGGTTGTTGTAGACGGAGTTTTCCATCTTCACGGCGTTGATGGAGTTCTCAACCCAGGTCTCGGCCTTGTTCTTGCCGTAGGTGTAAGACACATCCCAGGTCATGCCGGTGTTGATGTCCAGTGAGCCTTGCAGGCCGATAGAGGCGCGCAGGGTGTCGGTATCCTGATTGTAGATACGTGGACCCACATCTGTGGTACGGCGACGGTAGTTTACGCGGCCAGTGTCATCGGCTTCGATACCGGCATTCAGCATGTCCTGATCCAGGGTGATACAACGGGCAGGATCGATACCTTCCTCGCCACACACGCCCAGCATGATATCGGCTGGCTGAGCCGCCATTTGCTGATCAGACTTACGCTTGGTGTACAGGATGTCACCGCTCAGAACCACATCGCTGCCCAGTTCCTGGACCATGTTGGCAAACAGGCTGTAGCGCTTGCTTGGGGTCTGGTACCAGCTGTCCTGGGTGTAGTCGTAACCTGTGTCACGCTTAACCCAATTGCCATTGGCGTCTTTCACCATACCGCCCAGAGAGCCGGTTGGGATAAAGGAGCTGTAACCTGGCTCGGTCCAGTCGCGGTCGGCCTGGATCACACCACGGCGCTCAGAATAGGCGGCGCCAAAGGTGTAGTTGCCACCGTTATCGGTGTTGAAACCATACAGCAGGCTCAGTTCGCCGGTTTCACCGTCACCCTTGTCGGTGCCGCTGCCGTTGAAGTCAAACTGGAAGCCTTCGAAATCTTTCTTGGTGATGATGTTAACCACACCGGCAATGGCATCTGAGCCGTATACCGCGGAGGCACCATCTTTGAGGATCTCAACCCGGGCAATCATGGCAACCGGGATAGAGTTCAGGTCAACCGCGCTGTCAGCGCCAGAGCCTGAGTTCACCATACGGCGACCGTTGAGCAGTACCAGAGTACGCTCGGCGCCCATACCACGCAGATCAACCTGAGCCACGCCGTCTGCACCGTTGTTGGTGGTTGAACCTACAGCGGCACCTGCCATGGAGGTTTGCGCCTGCAGCATCTGATCCACGGAGGTGTAACCTTCGGCACGGATAGCATCGGCACTGATCACGGTAACAGGTGAGGCTGTTTCCATATCCTGACGTTGGATACGTGAACCTGTTACGGCAATGCGTTCTACGTCTTTGGCCTGAGCTTCTTCAGCAAACGCCTGAGATGACACGACTGCAGAAGCACCGGTAGCCAATAAGACGCAATTGACCGCCCACGCAATTCTCGTGGTTTTTAACATGATTTATCTCCCTGCTTATTTTGACTGCACCTGTAAGATTTTGAATTTGGTGCAGCCCCGATACTCGCCAAGCAGTGAAGAATCGTCAAACCCCCAAAAAATTAACAAAAAATTTCCATTGAAACCAATTTGTTTAAGGTTGTTTTCATATTTGTATAACCCGGAGTGTCACCAATGTTGCAAACTGAATATTTATTCAAATATGCAGATACATAATGTCACAGTCGCTTGAGTGACAGCCAAACCGGCCGCCGACCCGTTAACAATGCAAAGAGCATAAATGTGATATGCATCACACTTTTTATGTGACCCGAGTCGCGTTAATACCGGATTAAGCTGGGCTTGGTAACGGTTTTCACCGAAGTTGTTAACCTGAACCACTCAAATCCTGCAGAGCAGATACAAAAAAGAGACCCGAAGGTCTCTTGTTAAGCCAAAGCGCTGTTTCAATTTTTATTCAGGCTTTATCAAATCGAAGTGGCTGTAGGCACGGGCTGTGGCAATACGACCCCGGGGAGTGCGCTGCACAAAGCCTTGCTGAATAAGAAATGGTTCCAGCACATCTTCAATGGTTTCGCGCTCTTCACCGATAGCGGCGGCAAGGTTATCCAGCCCCACAGGACCGCCCATAAACTTGTCGATAATCGCCAGCAGCAACTTGCGGTCCATGTAATCGAAACCTTCGCTGTCGACATCGAGCAAATCCAATGCAGACTGGGCAACGGCGCGGCTGATGGCGCCATCGTGTTTCACTTCGGCAAAGTCGCGTACCCGACGCAGCAGGCGGTTGGCGATACGGGGCGTACCGCGGCTGCGGCGGGCAATTTCTTCGGCGCCGCCCTCATCCATGGGCACATCCATCACCTTGGCCGAGCGGGCGACAATGGACGACAGGTCGCGGACATTGTAAAACTCAAGCCGCAGCGGAATGCCGAAACGGGCCCGCAGCGGTGAGGTCAGCGAGCCTGCGCGGGTAGTCGCGCCCACCAGGGTAAAGGGCGGCAAATCCAGCTTGATGGAGCGTGCTGCAGGCCCCTCACCTATCATGATATCCAGCTGATAGTCTTCCATCGCCGGATAGAGGATTTCCTCCACCACAGGGCTTAAGCGGTGGATTTCATCGATAAAGAGCACGTCACCTTCTTCAAGATTGGTGAGCAGCGCCGCCAAATCACCTGCCTTTTCCAGCACAGGCCCGGAGGTGGACTTGATGTTTACCCCCATTTCGTTGGCAACGATATTGGCCAGGGTGGTTTTACCCAGGCCCGGTGGGCCGTAGATCAGCATATGATCCAGGGCTTCGCCGCGCTTTTTGGCCGCTTCAATAAAGACTTTAAGCTGGGCGCGGGTGTCATCCTGCCCCGTGTATTCATCGAGCAGTTTTGGCCGCATGGCGCGGTCAATCACATCTTCCTGACCCAGATCCTGGGGCTGAATAAGCCGGTCGGCCTCAATCATGGTATTCCCCTTTCACCTTAGAGCATGGACTTGAGTGCAGCCTTGATAAGCTGCTCGGGATCCATACCCTCCTTGAAGGCACTGGATACGGCCTTGCTGGCCTGCTGAGGTTTGTAACCCAGTGACAAGAGTGCAGCAATGGCATCTTCTTCTACCGTGGCGGCCACGGGCGCCGGGGTGAAGTTGCTCTTGAGCACAAACTCGCGCTCGGCGCCCATGGAGGCTTCCATCAGACTCTTGAGTTTGTCGCGCATCTCGACCAGCAGGCGCTCGGCGGTTTTTTTACCCACACCGGGCAGCTTGATCAGGGTCGCGATATCATCACGCTCCAGGCAGCCGATAAATTCCTTGGCGGTCATGCCCGACAAAATGGTGAGCGCAAGCTTGGGGCCAACACCATTGGCCTTGATCAGCAAACGGAACAGTGAGCGCTCTTCCTTGTGGATAAAACCATACAGCAGCTGGGCATCTTCGCGGACCACAAAATGGGTATAAACAATGACCTCGGCGCCAGGCAGTGGCAGCTCGTAAAAGGAGGTCAGCGGCATTTGCAGCTCATAGCCAACACCGCCCACATCTATCAATACCTCTGGGGCGTGTTTCTCAACCAAAATGCCCTTTAAACGACCTATCATCTGTATCTTCCGTATGTTCTGACACTGGCGCGCCCACCGAGGGCCACCAGACTTTGATGGGTGTGATAATGACACATGGCAACCGCCAGTGCATCTGCCGCGTCGGCCTGGGGTGCTGCGGGGAGTTTCAGCATCTGCTGCACCATGTGCTGCACCTGGGCCTTTTGAGCCCGGCCTGTGCCCACCACGGCATTTTTAATCTGGGTGGCGCTGTATTCGGCCACCGGTAAGCCTGCCACTGTCGCCGCCACAATGGCGGCGCCCCTCGCCTGGCCGAGCTTCAATGCCGAGTCGGCATTTTTGGCCATAAATACCCGCTCGATGGCAAACTGGCTCGGCTGGTACTGACGGATAATTTCCTGCAGGCCATCAAAAATCTGCTTAAGCCTGTCGGGCAGTTCATCCGATGAGGTACGAATGCAACCGCTGCCAAGATAGAGCTGATGCCTGCCCTGACACTGGATAACCCCATAACCTGTGATGCGTGAGCCCGGGTCGACCCCTAAAATAATGGCCATGGATTATTCCAGCGTCTCCATCACCTCATCGGGGATGTCGGCGTTATGGTAAACCTCCTGCACATCATCATGATCTTCAAGCTGATCGATAAGCCGCAGGAATTTGGGAGCGGTTTCGGCATCAAGCACAGCCCGGGTGGATGGCACCATGGTCACTTCAGCGTTCACCGAGGTAAAACCCGCGCCATCGAGGGCGTCTTTCACGGCGCCAAAGTCCTCAGGCGTGGTGTACACATCGGCACTGCCATCATCATTGATGACCACATCGTCGGCGCCGCCCTCGAGTGCAGCTTCCAGAATGGCGTCTTCATCGGTGCCGGGCTCGAAACTTATCACCCCGCGCTTGGTAAAGAGATAGGCCACCGAGCCGTCGGTACCCAGGTTGCCACCGGACTTATTGAAGGCATTGCGCACCCCGGTCACCGCACGGTTGCGGTTATCCGTCATGCACTCCACCATCACAGCAGTGCCACCGGGGCCGTAGCCTTCGTAGATGAGGGTTTCCAGATTGTCGCCATCAAGCTCGCCGGAACCACGCTTTACCGCGCGCTCCACAGTGTCACGGGTCATATTGGCAGACAGGGCTTTGTCAATGGCGGCACGCAGACGGGGGTTGGCATCGGCATCTGAACCACCCTCACGGGCGGAGACAACCAGCTCGCGAATGAGTTTGGTAAAGAGTTTGCCGCGCTTGGCATCCTGGGCGGCTTTACGGTGTCGGATGTTGGCCCACTTGCTGTGACCTGCCATAGAAATCTCCTTGAAATGCGGATAGATGACCACTGTCCAGACTAACGAAAAACAGCGTCCGGGGAAAATGCAGTGGCCGTAAAAACAGACCGAGGCATGCGCCCCGGTTTGTTTGTGACTCTATCAGTCTTGTTTCGGCTCTTTCGGCAGAACCGCAATGCCCAGTTCCACCAGTTGGTCGGGGTTGGCATGTCCCGGCGCGTTAGTGAGCGGACAGGCCGCCGTGGTGGTCTTGGGGAAGGCCATCACGTCACGGATGGAGCTGGCGCCGGTCATCAGCATCACCAGACGGTCCAGACCAAAGGCCAGACCCGCATGTGGTGGCGTACCGAAACGCAATGCGTCCAGCAGGAAGCCGAACTTCTCTTTGGCTTCTTCATCGTCGATGCCAAGGATGCGGAACACAGTAGACTGCATGTCGCCATTGTGGATACGCACAGAGCCGCCGCCCAGTTCAACGCCGTTAAGTACCATGTCGTAGGCATCGGACACTGCCTTACCAGGGTTGGCTTCAAGCTCGGCAGCAGTGACGCCGCGCGGCGCGGTAAAGGGATGGTGAACGGCGTAGAAACGGCCATCGGCCTTTTCGAACATCGGGAAGTCAACCACCCACAGTGGACGCCACTCGCCCTGGAGCAGATCGAAGTCTTCACCGGCTTTCAGACGCAGCGCGCCCATGGACTCGGCAACCACGTTGGCCTTGTCGGCACCGAAGAAGATGATATCGCCATCAGCGGCGCCAGTGCGGGCAATGATTTCCTTGATGATGTCTTCATTCAGGAACTTGGCCACAGGCGACTGAATGCCTTCAAGGCCAGCGGCGAGGTTGTTGACCTTCATCCAGGCCAGACCGCGGGCACCGTAGATACCGACAAACTTGGTGTAGTCGTCAATTTGCTTGCGTGACAGCTCGGCGCCGCCGGGAATACGCAGTGCAGCAACGCGGCCTTCTTCGTCGTTGGCTGGGCCGGAGAATACGGCGAACTCAACGGCTTTAAGCAGATCGGCAACATCAACCAGTTCCAGCGGGTTACGCAGATCCGGCTTATCGGAGCCAAAGCGGCGCATGGCTTCGTCCCAGGTCATTTTCGGGAATTCGCCCAGATCCACGTTCATCAGTTCGAGGAACAGGTTACGGATCATGCGCTCGGTGGTTTCCATCACCTGATCAGAGCTCATGAACGAGGTTTCGATATCGATTTGGGTGAATTCAGGCTGACGGTCGGCGCGCAGGTCTTCGTCGCGGAAACACTTCACGATTTGATAGTAACGGTCGAAACCTGACATCATCAGCAGCTGCTTGAACAGCTGTGGCGACTGTGGCAGTGCGAAGAACTGACCTTTATAGGTACGGCTTGGTACCAGGTAGTCGCGGGCACCTTCCGGAGTGGCCTTGGTCAGAATGGGGGTTTCGATGTCGAGGAAGCCGTTGCCATCCATAAAGTTGCGCACAAAGCTGGTTACCTTGGCACGGAAAATCAGACGCTGAGCCATTTCAGGACGGCGCAGATCCAGATAGCGGTACTTAAGACGGGCTTCTTCGCTGTTGTTCTGGTGGTTATCCAGGCTCAGTGGCAGCGGATCGGCAGCATTGATGATGGTGAGCGCTTTGCCAAGCACTTCAATTTCACCGGTCTTCATCTGGCTGTTCACCTGGCTGTCAGGACGTGGGCGAACCACACCTTTAACCTGAACACAGAACTCGGCACGCAGGCTGCTGGCTACGTCAAACACGTCTGGCAGATCGGGGTCGTAAACCACCTGAACCACACCTTCGCGGTCGCGAAGATCCAAAAAGATCACACCCCCCAAATCGCGGCTGCGGTTGACCCAGCCGACGAGGGTGACTTCTTGTCCGACGTGAGACTTGTTAACGTCTCCACAATAATGACTGCGCATCGAGAGTTATCCTTTTTCCTGCACTTTGGCGGAAAGCTGATTGAAAATAGTGACTGGGCATTATAGTGAAAGAATGCCCTGAGCCAAAGTACTTCACTTTTGGTCGGTGAAGTATCCAGCAAGTTTTTGTTTAAGACCAGAGGGTGCGGCGCTGAATTTGCTACGAATGCCGAAAATTTCTACAGCTTTCAGGCACTGCGGTAGCTGTGGCCGCCCGCCTGCTTGGCGAAGTACATCATCTTGTCGGCTTTTTGCATCAAACCGATGGGATTGTCACTGTCGCTTGGGTAGATGGCGATGCCGATACTGGCCGAGATACTGATTTGGGTGCCATCCATATCAAAGGGCTTGGACAACTTGGCAATCAGGTTCTCCGCCACCTGGCAGACACTGTCCATATCGGCGATTTTATTGAGCAGCACAATAAATTCATCGCCGCCAAAACGCGCCACTGTATCGGATTTACGCACAGCGTCATCCAATACCCGCGCCACTTCCACCAACAGCTTATCGCCCATGGCGTGGCCTTTGGCGTCGTTGACCTCTTTAAAGCCATCGAGATCCACAAACAGCAGCGCAAACTTGGCCTGCTCGCGGCCATGGAGCAGCACCGCCTGACGCAGTCTGTCATCCAGCAAAATCCGGTTTGGCAGCCCGGTTAATGGGTCGTGGCTGGCAAGATGGGCAATTCGTGCCTCGGCGCGCTGACGGGCCTTGATTTCCTGCTTCAGCCGACGATTAATCACAGCGACCACCAGGGTCAGCAGCAACAGCACCGACAATGCAATCACCACGCTGCGCAAGTAACGCTGATAGCGGGCAACGCCGGTATCCACATTAAAATCCATCCAGTGGGAGTGGATTTCCTGCACCTTGGCTTTATCGAGCTTGGCTATCACCTTGTTCAGATACGGCAGCAATTCCTGATGGCGCGGAGTAACACCGATATGACTTTTCTGATCGGCAAAATCGGCCAGCAGTGACATTTTCAGCTGCTGAAACTGGCCACTGTTGAGCTTATTGGCAAGGGTGACCACTTTTTCAATGAACAAATCGGCCTTGCCGGAGGACACCGCCTGCAAACCGGTCTGGCTGTCTGGCACCAGCACCAGCTTAATGCCGGGGTACTCTGCCATCAGCCGACTCACAATCTGATAGCCTTCCACCACCGCCAGCCGCTGGCCCTCAAGCTGATCGAGGTTGAATACCGACACCACATCAATTGGGCTTACCAGCGCCCATGCCGATGGCCAGTAAGGCTCACTGTAGGTGATTTGCCCTTCCCGCTCAGGCGTTTTGGCCACGCTGCCGGCAAGGTCAATTTTCCCGCTTTGAAGTGCACTGATAAGGTCGCCCCACGCTTTGAAGGCCACAGGCTCAATCTCAATCCCCAACATGGACTCAAACATCTTAGCCACATCGGAGTTCACTCCGGCAAACTCGCCTTTTTCGTCGGTAAACTCCATCGGCGCCCAGTTTTCCAAATAGCCCATTTTCAGGCTGCCAAGACCGGTCAGGTATTGGCGCTCGGGGCCGCTCAGATTGATGTGCTCGCGGGACTTCACAAACACGTGGTCACGGCTGTTGAGCATCCATTTCTGCTCAATGTCAGCAAGCTCCTTCAGGCTTATCATGTTGAAGCCGGAGGCAATCCGATTGGCAAGCCCCTGATCGCCATTGCGGATCAGGGCGTAGATTTCGGTGTCGTACTCTAAAAAGTTGGCCTGGGTGAATTCGGCCCAACTTTTATTGAGCAGCAGATAGTGCTGGGTCCAGGCTGCAGAGGCGACAAAGCCAACAATGTCCCCCTGATGTACGGCATTGAGCATCTCTTCCATGCCGTTATAGAAGCGCACCTGGGTGTCGGGCAGCGCTGCCCTCACCTTGGCCACATAAGGCGCCGTTGGGAAAATACCAATGCGTTTTCCTTTGAGCGCCTTGACGTCAGTGATTTGATTGCCATGTAAAAACAGTCGGCTTTTTACCGTGTACATATGCCAGGCGCGGTACAGCCCGGTATTCATATCATCGCTTTCTGGGTAGCCAATGTGCACATCGGCGCGGCCAGTGCGCACATCTTCAAGGCTGCCATTCATATCGCCTGGGATAAAATTGATGGGAACGCCGGTTTTTTCTGACCACAAACGCCACAAATCCACATACAGCCCGTGGGGTAAACCATCGACACCGAGGTCGACAAAAGGCTCGACACCCAGCTGCATGGCGATGGCAAGACCACTCTGCTCACGCTGATACCCCAGCCAGCGCCGCTCGAGTTTGCGGGTAAAGTCGCTCGACAGCCGGGCAAACCCTTCATTGATTTGCCGCAGCAGCGCCTCATTGCCTTTTTGCACCGCTGGATGCATATCGGTTTGACGCACCAGCACCCGGGTGTTGATAGGAAAGTCCACTGACAGCTTTTGCTGCAGGCGCTGATCGCGCATGTAGCCTTCCATACCGGCAAAAGCGACCAGCTCCCCTCTATCCGCCGCCTCAAGCAGACTCTCCCGGGTTGGGAAACGCTTGAAGCTCAGGCCGGGCACCCTGGCATTGAGTTCGTTTTCAAAGGTGGAACCCTGCACTATACCTATCTGGAAAGGCCGCAATTGCTCAAGGGAGGTTCGTCCCTGCAATTGTTTGTGCAGGTAAACGTAGGTGTTAACCTCAGAAATGGTGTCGGCGAAGTCAAACAGGCGCTCACGGTCGGGGTTGATGGCCATGCCAAGGTGTACATCGGCCCGCCCTTGCTGAAGCTGGGTCAGGGAGTCACGCCACACCCGGCTGACAAACACCACAGGGCGGCGGTTTACCCGCGACCACTCTTTCCAGAGCTCAACCATCAGGCCCTGAGGATCGCCATTTTCATCTATAAATTGAAAGGGATAGCTGTCTTCGCCCATCACCAGCGTCAGGGGTTTATCGTCGCTGTAGGCAAGAAATGACAGACCCAGTGACAGGCACAACAACAGTCGCAGAATAAGCTTCAAACCGGTACCCAAAGGTCAAAGTTGCGTAAAAAGAATGTTATCTAACGGCGTATTAGACATAAATTTGGCCGAAATAGCCAGTGTGCCCTTGCTGCTCAGAAACGCGATTCGTTAAAATACAAGGCTATATTGTGAGAACGACAGCACATGACCAATCAACAAGATACTTTGTTTGCGCTGCCCGGTGAGCATCAGGGCAATTTTCAGTTCGACAACCGGGTAGCCGGTGTCTTTGGCGATATGATCCGCCGCTCGGTGCCCGGCTACAGCCAAATCATTGCCACCATTGGCGATTTTGCCGGTCGTCTGGTTAGCCCGAATACCCAGGTTTATGACCTTGGCTGCTCTCTTGGCGCCGCCACCCTATCCATCCGCCGTCAGGTGGAAGGCCGCAGCGTCTGTATCCATGCCATCGATAACAGCGAGCCCATGCTGGCCCGTTGCCGGGAAAACCTCGATGCCTATGTCAGCGACACCAAGGTAGAGTTTCATCTGGCCGACATTCGTGATGTGGCAATCGAAAACGCCTCCATGGTGGTGCTGAACTTTACTCTGCAGTTTTTGCCCCCTGCCGATCGCGATGCGCTTATCGCCCGGATATGGCACGGCATGGTGCCCGGCGGCGTACTGGTGCTGTCAGAAAAACTCAAATTCGACAACGATGCCATTCAGCAGCTGCTCGATGCCCAGCATCTGGATTTCAAGCGTGCCAATGGTTACAGCGAGCTTGAAATCAGCCAAAAGCGCAGCGCCATCGAAAACGTACTGATCCCGGATACCCTGGATGAGCACAAGGCGCGCCTGCATCAGGCTGGCTTTACCCAGGCCGACCTCTGGTTTCAGTGTTTCAACTTTGCCTCCATGGTGGCCATCAAGTGATCAGTTTCTCCAGTTTTTACCGCCAAATCGCCGATACCAATTTACAGCATTGGCTCGAAACCCTGCCCGCCGTGCTCGGTGAATGGCAGCGAAGCCACAAACACGGCAACCTGCCCAAGTGGGAAAAGGTGCTCGCCAAACTGAACTTTCCGGCTCCCGATGAGCTGGATTTGCTGCACAGTGTCACTATCGGCAGCGGCGCTCAGCTCAGTGAAGGCCAGCAGGAAAAGCTAGAAAACCTGCTGCGCATCCTTTCACCCTGGCGTAAAGGCCCGTTCCATGTGCACGGTATTCACATCGATACCGAGTGGCGCAGTGACTGGAAGTGGGATCGGGTTTCGCCCCACATCAGCCCACTGGCTAACCGCACTGTACTCGATGTGGGCTGCGGCAGTGGCTACCACATGTGGCGTATGCTGGGTGAAGGCGCCAAACGTGTAGTGGGTATCGACCCCTCGGCGCTGTTTTTATGCCAGTTCGAAGCCATCAAACGCCTGATTGACGTTGACTCGCCGGTGCATTTACTGCCGCTTGGGATTGAAGAGCTGCCGCCACTGGATGCCTTCGACACTGTGTTCTCTATGGGCGTGCTGTACCACAGACGCTCGCCAATTGATCATCTGCTGCAGCTTAGGGATCAACTGCGCATGGGCGGTGAGCTGGTGCTCGAAACCCTGGTAGTCGATGGCGATAAGGACACAGTTCTGGTGCCCCGCGATAGATATGGCAAGATGAATAATGTATGGTTTTTGCCATCCATAGAAGCGCTTAAGCTGTGGCTCGAAAAATGTGATTTTACCGACGTGCGCTGCGTGAACGTGGATGTCACCTCGCTGGCAGAGCAGCGTGCTACCGGTTGGATGCAAAATGAGTCTCTGGTCGATTACCTCGACCCACAGGATGTCAGCCTGACAGTAGAAGGCTACCCCGCCCCGAAACGGGCCACCTTTATTGCGGTTAAAAACCGCAGTAGCCAGGATTTTGATTGATAACGCGAAAGGGAAGCAAGCACATGTTAAAACACACTCTGGCCATCGCCATCATCGCCCTGACCGCGGGTTGTTCCATGACGCAAACGCCCCAGCCCACAGGCCCGCAACCTGTGAATGCCGACGAGTTCAAGCAGGCCATGGCTGCCCAGCAAACTGAACTGCTGGCCGCCATCAGTGCCGTAAAAGATGACTCCCGCGCTCAGATAGCTGAGCTTGATCAAGCCATCACAGCCCTGGATCAGGAAGTTAAAACCCTGGGGCAGAAACAGGCCACAGCCGCGCCGAGTCAACCTCAGGTGGAATGCCCTCCCAGCGCCATTGGTGATAAATTCATGCTGGGTGAAGTGGAAAATGTCTTTGTTGAAGAGCTGAAAACCAGCTTTGAAACCCGTATTGATACCGGCGCCGAAAGCTCTTCGCTGGATGCGCGTAACATTCTGCTGTTTGAGCGCGACGGCACCCAATGGGTACGCTTCGATGTGTTCACCCAGGGCGAAGACAAACCCGCCTCCACCTTCGAAGCCAAGGTGGTGCGCTTTGTGCGCATCAAACAGGACACAGAAACAGACGATCGCCGTCCGGTGATCCACGCCCACCTGAAAATCGGCAAATTCAGTGCCGAAACCGATTTGAACCTGACCGATCGCAGCCATTTGGATTATCCGCTGCTGCTTGGCCGCAAATTTATGAAAGACATTGCCGTTGTCGATGTAGGCCAACGTTTCATTCACGGCAAGTAACAGGCAAATTCACGCCAAGGAGAGCAGATGCACTCACGTAAGCCTTTTTACATTCTCGTTTTTTTGCTGTTTGTCGTTGGCTTGGCAAGCAGCATTTACCGTGGCATTGAGCACAGAGTCCCCTTTCTGCCCGGGCAGCAGGTAGAAACCTGGGCCATCGACGCCAAGGTCAGCTTTGTTGGCCAGGGTGATGCAGGTGAAGTGTCACTGGCACTGCCGCAGGATCCCGCCTATGAAGTGCTGATGGAGCACACCACCTCGCCGGGCTACGGTTTGTCGATTATCGATGATGAGCAGGGCCGGCGCGCCATCTGGAGTAAACGCCAGGTCAGCGGTCAGCAGGACCTCTACTATAAGGTCACGCTGGTACCCACAGGTCAGACACGCCTGGTCGATGACGATGAGCCCGCCGCGCCCGAAGCCCCTGTGTGGGCCGCTACCGAGAAAGCCGCAGCTGAAGAAATCATTGACGAAGCCTGGGCTCAGAGTGGCTCCAATCTGTCCTATGCACGGCAACTGGTACGCCTGGTTGGCGGCGACAAGAGCCAGAATCTGGCGCTGCTGCTGACCGCCAATCGCCCTGCCAAGCTGTTTATCAATCTGCTGGCTGCCAAAGGGGTTCCTGCCCGTGAAGTATCGGCGCTGCGCCTTGAAGATCAACGTCGCCGCCAGCAACTGGTGAGCTTTGTTGAAGTGTACGACAAAGGCGAGTGGCACCTGTTCGATGCCAGCAACGGCAAAGAAGGCCGCCCTGAAAACCTGCTGCTGTGGGAGCGTCAGGGCAAGTCGGTGCTGGACGTGATTGGTGGCAACAACTCTCAGGTGAACTTCTCCATGCTGATGGAAACCCGCCCTGCACTGTCGACCTCCATCGACATGATGGAGCTGGGTCAGGGGCTGGATTTCTCCCTATATCAGTTACCGTTGGAAGAGCAAAGCCTGTTCAAGGGCATCCTGCTTATTCCTATCGGCGTGCTGATGGTGGTGTTCCTTAGGGTGATTATCGGTATTAAAACCTCAGGCACCTTTATGCCGGTACTGATTGCGCTGGCGTTTATCCAAACCACCCTGGTTACCGGTTTGGTGGGCTTTTTGCTGATTGTCTCCTGTGGTTTGATGATCCGCTCTTATCTGTCGCACCTCAATTTGCTGCTGATTTCACGAATATCCGCGGTGATCATTGTGGTTATCGGCATCATCGGCATTTTCACCCTGCTGTCGTACAAGTTTGGCTTAAGCGAAGGCCTGACCATTACCTTCTTCCCGATGATCATTCTGGCCTGGACCATTGAGCGTATGTCCATCCTGTGGGAAGAAGAAGGCGCCAAGGAAGTGGTACTTCAGGGCGGCGGCAGCCTGCTGGTTGCTACCCTTGCCTATCTCGCCATGAGCGCCACCTGGGTACAGCACTGGGTATTCAATTTCCTGGGTATTCACCTGGTGATCCTGGCGCTGGTCATGCTGATGGGTCAGTACACCGGCTATCGCCTGCTGGAGCTTAAGCGCTTCAAGCCACTGGCAGGAGAATAATATGCGATATGCCTGGCCATGGGAGCTGCGCCGCGCCGGCGTGCTCAATATGAATAAGCGCAATATCGACTACATAGGTCGCTATAATCCGCGCAAATATTACAAGCGGGTGGACGATAAGCTCACCACCAAACAGCTTGCGCTTGCCAACGACATTGCCGTGCCCGATCTGATTGGTGTGGTGAAAGAGCAGCATGAAATCGCCGATATTCCGGAGATGGTGCTGGATCGCAGCGGCTTTGTGATCAAGCCTGCCAAAGGCTCTGGCGGCAAAGGGATTTTGGTGATCACCAAAGTCGAAAATGGCCGTTATTTCAAGCCAAGTGGCAATGAAGTGACCCCAAGCGAAATCGACCGCCACGTGTCCAACATCCTCAGCGGCCTGTTCTCACTCGGCGGTAAGCCCGATGTGGCCATTGTGGAAGGCCTTATTCAGTTCGACCCTGTGTTCGATGGCTTTAGCTACGAAGGGGTGCCGGATATCCGCCTGATTGTCTTTAAAGGCTACCCGGTGATGGGCATGCTGCGCTTGTCCACCGCTGCCTCTGACGGCAAGGCCAACCTGCACCAGGGCGCCGTTGGCGTTGGCATCGACATCGCCACAGGTAAAGGCCTCAGGGCGGTGCAGTTTAACGAGCCAATCGAGTTTCATCCCGATACAGGGCGTCGCCTGATGGATATTCAGGTGCCCGATTGGGATGTGCTGCTGAGAACCGCCTCCAGCGCCTACGAGATGTGCGAGCTTGGCTATCTTGGCACCGACATGGTGCTCGACAGCGAAAAAGGCCCGTTACTGCTTGAGCTCAACGCCCGCCCTGGCCTTGCCATTCAAATCGCCAACGGCAAGGGACTCCTGCCACGGCTCAAACACGTTGAGTCACTTGGCAACCACACCCCTTCAGTGGATGACAGGGTCGCCTATGCGAAAATCCATTTTGGCGCTGGCGCTGATTTCTAGCGCCCACGTCTCTTCTGCTGTTGCCGAACCCTTATCGCTGCTGACACATCAGTGTCAGCAGCTCTCTTTTGCGGGCGACTTCAGCCAAAGGTTCGCTGAAAACAACGCAAGGGGCAGCGCCGAACAGGCCCGAGACTTTGACCGTCTCACGCTTGGGCTGAATAACCTTGCCGATCAGTTGAGTTACTTCCTGGCCAAGCCCCTACCTTCTGCGGTGCGGGACTCACTGCTGAGCTGCCAAATCCGTTTAGCCGATGAGGTAGCAACTATCGTCGCCAGTCCTGCGTTTTCACGCTTATCTGCAAGCTTTCGTGAAACCCAAGACAGCGAAATTGCCGCGCTTGGCAACGCCATGGCCTTTATGGCCCTGAGCCAACTGCCGCAGGATGACAAAGCAAGGCTACATAGCGGTGAAGCAAGCTTTATGTCTCACCGGCGCCGGGAGGGCTTTTCACTCAATACCGCTCCCGAGTGCAGTATTGCCGGACACCACACCAGCGGCGCCGACACGGCAGCTGCCGAAGAAGCACAAACCGCGCCGGTTTCCATCGAGCGCCAGATGGCCAGCTATCTTATCCATCAGCCCGACTCACACTGCCGGGAGCTTGCCTGGAAAGCGTTCCAGCGGCGTGATAACAGCAGCGGCAGTGCAAGCCTTGCGCTTATTCAGCAAATCCGTACGGCGCAGGCAAGGCGCGCGGGGTTTGCCAGTTTTGCTGATCTGCAGCTAAGCAGAAGCTTTCTTGATACCCAGGAGCGGGTAAATGACTTTTTGGCCAGCACTCGCCCAGCGCCAGCTCTGGCTCCCTGGAACATTGGCCTGGCTCTCAAACAGGCAGAAAACCACACTGACACCCTGGACAGCGACAGCTTCCTGAGTCAGGCACTTGCTGCGCTCGGTGATTTTGGCATCCAGGCCGAAGCCATTCATTCCAGACATTGGCGTTTGTGGCTCGATGGCCGTCTGCTTGGCGAACTGATGATTGCCGACGGCGCCAAACCGCGCCTCGACATGACCCGGCGCGCAGTCTTCACTCGTCAGTTTGCTCAGGGGCTGCTGAGTATGCCCAAAGCACTCAAAGGCGCCGAACAGGCCGAGCGCCTGCTTCAGACGCTTAGCGATGCCATCAGCCAGATGGCGAGCAGCCAGCGCTATTACCTGCTAAGCCGCGATAGCCTTTCGCAGGAAACCCGGCAACTGGCAAGTCAGTGGCTGGCTCAAACGCTGGCTGCCAAGCTGGACACCGCGATACCACCAAAATCCGAGCGGGAAGTGCTCGCAAGTTCCCATGGACTCGCCCAGGAGTATTACCGCGCCGCACTGGCGCTGGCCTTTTTCAGCAATTCAGACAGTGCACCTGACCCCTTCTCAACCCATTTTCAGGGTGAGTGGCAAGACAGAGACAGCCAATATCAAAGCAGCTCGGCATTGATGCAGGAAGGGGCTTTGCTGTATCGGCGGCTGTGGTATTTACGGCTTTCACATTACCTGAACCAACACGCACAAGTTAGCGAACACGATATCTTCACCCGGCTTTTGGTCAACCCCGAGCAACTTTCCCTCGACGCCTTACTGGCGCAAATCCTCGGGCACAGCATAAGCCGCGACGAACTGATAAGGAGCATTGCCCATGACATTCACTAAGGCTCTTATAGGTGCAGCGCTGGGAAGCGCTCTTTTAAGCCCGCTGTCATTTGCCGCCAGCCAGGCCGATATCGACCGGGTCTACAACGCCATACAGCAAAACCTTGAAACCCACCTGTATCAATTACCGCCACGGGTTCAGGGTCATTACGGCATTCGCATGTACCGCATGACCGGCGATGACAAATACGCCAACGCAGCCCTGGTCGACTTGTTTGCCGTTACCGAGGCCCAAAGCTTTTACGCCTGCAATCTGGAGAAACCCGGTTTTATAGAAAAAGCATCGGAGGAAGCCATTAGCGTTCTGGGCAAAGGGCCAAGGGCCAAAGCCCGCAAGAAGGCGCTGGAAGACATTCCCGAGTTTTTGTTTTTTACCGACGTATTACTGCGATTTGGCAGCAGGATCGATGAATTTGGCCTGGAAGGCCCCTGCCACCAGCAGATGATAGCCGCGCTCAAAAGTACCGATTTAAAGAAAGGCCTGACCTCACCCGACATGATTGAAGCCTGGGCTGCACAGCTGGCCAACTATGTGTATTGGGCAAAGCAGCTGGGAGTGGGCGATTATCTCAAAGAGTACCGGGATGCCTTCAATGCCGTGTATCCGGCTTCGCGGGACAAGGAGCTTGATAAGGCGCAGTTTCGAAACAAGCTTTACGGCATGACCCACTTCATCTTTGCCGCCAGTGGTTATTACCAGACCGAGGTGGATGCAAAAGAATTTGCCTGGGTGCTGGATTACTTCGAAGCCAATATCGAGCGGATCCTGACCGACGCCACCGATGACATCATTGCCGAAGTCGGAGTCAGCTTCCTGCTGGCGCAGAAACCTTCCCATCCTGTTGTGGCCAAAACCCGCGACCATATCGTCAACGCCTTCGATGAAAAGCACAATATCATTCCCTCGCCCAAAGGAAATCCAGATCTGGCCCTTGGTGAGCACAGAAATATGCTGGCTATGATGTTGCTGCGCTGGCCTGAAAAGCTCACCCCTGGCCCCATGTTGGCCGAGCTCAAAGCCACCAGGAAGTATTTACCGATGCAGGTAAGCGAAAAAGCGGCGAAAGCCAAGGAAAATGCTCAGGGGAAAGACGCCAAATCCAGGACAGAGAAAAGCGCGAAATAACGCCAAACCCGCTCAGCTTTCATTAAAACCGCGCCAAGGCGCGGTTTTTTATTGCAAAAAATCGAAGTAAAGGTGCAGTATCTAACTAAATCCTTTCGAATCTTTGACTATGCACAGAGCCAAATCCACCCTCGAGCAATGGCGCATTCTGCAGGCCGTGGTTGACCATGGCGGTTATGCCCAGGCCGCAGCGGCACTCAATAAGAGTCAGTCCTCATTAAACCATGCGGTGGCCAAGCTGCAGCATCAGCTGGGGGTGGAGCTTTTGGAAATTCGGGGGCGCAAGGCTTATCTCACCAATCGCGGTGAAGTGCTGCTAAGACGCAGTCGATACATCACACAATCGGTGATGGAGCTTGAGCAGCTCGCATCAAACCTCGAAAAAGGCTGGGAACCTGAAATCACCATCGCCCGCGAGATCATTTACCCGATGGATAAACTGATTGCCGCCATTAACCGTTTTTTGCCCAATTGCCGCGGTACCCGGGTGACTGTGATTGATTCAGTGCTGGCAGGCACGCACGAGCTGGTACACGACAAGAAGGTCGATATTGCCCTGTGCGGCGGCAATCCGCCTAAGGGATTTCTTGCCCAGCCACTGTGCACCGCCGATCTGGTGCTGGTTTGCCATCCGTCCAACCCGCTGGCGGCCGAACCCAAAAACCATGACGACAAGTCACTTGCCCAGCATTTACAAATCGTTATACGTGATACGGCCTATAAATCTGCCACCGATATCGGATGGCTTAAGGCCGAGCAGCGCTGGACTGTAAGCAATTTCCACGAAGCCAAAGCCATTTTGGCCTCAGGCAGCGGCTTTTGCTGGCTGCCCAAAGAAATGGTGGAAAAGGAGCTGAGGGATGGCGAGCTAGTCAGGCTGTTTTTAATTGGCAGCGAATGCAGGCGCGTGCCGATTAACCTGATTATTCCCAGCAGGGACGATCAGGGACCCGCCGGACGGGCGCTGGAAGAGCTGATTTTGGCACAGCACGGTATTTCAGACCGTCAGTGATACTCCGGATGAGCGTCGGTCGTCCTCGTTAGCGGACTCTTCTTCAACGGCATTGAGGTAAGCCAGAATCGCTCTTGGTGGGCCCAGCAAGCTGATATCCACCGCCTTTTTGGCACTCTGTGGATTATCGGTGCTGTCATCTTGATTGTTGTCTGTGCTGGAAGCGGTACTGTCAGCGGTCGCTGAAACTGCCGCTGTCGATGAACTCTCTCCTACCTGTGTTTGTTCAGTGTCATCATCCGTGATTGAAATGGTTTGTGCCAAAGACGCCCTCACCCGCTCGCTGATTTGCTCAACCACGGCATCCTGCTTAGTGTCTTTTACCAGCGCGCCCGTTTCATCCAGGCTACCACCAGCAAGCGTAGGGGTTACAGGCTCAAAGGCCGGTAGTTCATCAATGGCGTTATCGGCACCAAGCAGCGGTGCCAAAGCTTCTTTGTCTGGCATGGCTGCCTGACGCTCTTCCACAAGCGACTCTTTTGCGGTGTTGATTTTACGCAGTGCTTCGGCCGCCACCATCAAATCGGCCTGGGAAGGGTTAACCGGCGCCATCGCTGCAGCATAGACCTGCTGCATCTTATTGATAGTCGCCCGGGCATTGCCGTGTACCGGCGCGATATCGATAGAGACTTCACCGCCGGTGGCGTAGCGCTTGCCATCGGGGCCCACTTCGTATTCAAAATTGGGTGAACGGGCGTATTGCCCCCCTACCGCCGCATGGGCGCGTTCATGGGCGTGTACTTCTTCCTGACGTGCTTCGAGTTGCCTTACTTCCATTGCTTCCCGGGCCATGGCCTGCGCCTCACGCTGGGCATTGGCCTTGGCTCTGGCGTCATCTTCAGTATCAGTTCGGGATGGCTCGGTGCTGCTGCGCGCGGCGGTATCTTCAAACACCTTACTGAGCTGCTCTCGCCTGGCGGCGTCTTTTTGCTGTTTGTCTGCCTGAGCCTGCTGTTCGCGCTGTGCAGCCTCGGCTTCTCTATTGGCGGCTTCTCTATTGGCGGCATCTCGGCCCACGTCATCAGCCGCAGCTGTCTCTTGAGCGTCTTGAGTGGAGCCATCCCCGCCAACGACCACTGGTGCCGCAGATGGGGCTGCTCGCTGCTCATTAAATGTAGATGGCGTTTGCGGCGACAGACGGGGGGTCGCATCTGGCACGCCCGGCTCCATACTAAAACCACTCGTAGTGCCGTTTGATGCCGCTTGCGCCCCACCAAACACCAACTCAGGTGACGTCACAGCGGCTGCAGATGAGGGCGTTACCGGGGAAACTCCCATTCCACCGGCCCGATCACTGCCGGGGCCAGTGCTGAATGAACCACCGAGCCCCGCATTTACTGCAGCTGTTGTTGTACCTGGGAGAGTACCTAAGGCCTGGCCAGTGCCCAGACTAAAGGATGGGCTATCAGCCAATGCTGTCAGCGCTATATCAGCGGTTTTGGGCGCATATTGCGCGGCTGAACCAGCACTATCTGCTAAACCGGAACTGTTGCGTGGCTCAGATGACATTACTGGCATAGCTGCGATGGATTGCGGGCCAGTGAGCAGATTGAAAGAAACAGGCGGCGCAGCTGGCGACGATGGCGATGCCAGGGTCGCAGTGCCTGAACCAACACCCGTTGGGACTTCGGCCAGGGAGTCGCTATCAAAGCTGACAGCGCCAGCCGCAGTTGGGCTTGAGCCTGAACTTGAGACTTGACTTGAGCCCAGGCTTGAAACTGGACCTGAACCTGAATTTGCTCCCGAGCTTAAACGCGGACTCGGCAGAACGCTTTTTGCATCAGCAGAAGCGCCGCTTAAGGCTTTACCACCTATCGATGCTGGCGTCATTGCTGCCGCTGACATGCTTGCAGCATTTGAAAAGCTGCCAGCAACAGGCCCGGCGGTTGTAACGACGGCACTGGGTTGAGAAGAAATAGCTGAAGATGAAATCGACGATGATGAAATAGCAGAGGGAGGAGATGAAAGAACGCGCTTTCCCTGCGTGGCAGTAGATGCCCCGTTAGGTGCAGCGCCCTCTTCTCGCCCGGAGCCTAAACTCCTGAGCTGATTAGCTGACGCCGTTTGGGTAACAGACAGCGTCGAAGAAACCATGGCGGTTACACTGTGATATCTATGATGGTACCGATAGTCTCGTCGGCCGTTTCAATAACCTCGGCCGAGGCTTCTGCCTGATTAACCGACTGAGTGGCTTTCACCAGAGCATCGGTCTTGTCCGGCGCATCAGCCTTAAGCTCAGCGCTCTGCTGGGCAGGTTCGCTACGGGCGACATCAATGGTTGCCTGGGTTAAACCGCTTTGCGCGCTGTTGAAGCCATTAACACCCGATACAGATGCAGGTGGGATTTGCATGGTCCCCTCCTTAACAGGTTTTGGTGATCGGGTTAATTATTGGCCAAAATGGCGGTAATTGCCAGTAAAAATGCACCCAGTCAAGGCCGAATGAGCGCCTATTTACCACTGAGATTCCCAATCTTTCCACACAGGGTTCAGACCCCTTGATTTCAGCACGGCGGCGATTTGGGATGCGCTTCGGTCATCACTGATTTCAAACTGATCCAAATGGGTATCCGGCTCTGAATAGCCCCCCGGCGACGTGGCACTGCCAGCGCTGGTTTGGGTGATCCCAAGGGCAAACAGATTGTCACGAAATTCAGGCCGTTCGCGGGTGGAAAGACTGATATCCAGCGCTTCATTAAACAGCCTGAAGGCGCAGATAAGCTGCACCAAGCCTTTATCACTTATCTCGGTTTTGGGCGCCACGCCGCCGGTGCAGGGCCTGAGCCTTGGCAGTGAAATACTGTAGCGGGTGCGCCAATATTTTCGCTCAAGATAATCAAGATGATAACCCATCAAAAGCGCATCCAGGCGCCAGTCATCGAGCCCCAGCAGTACCCCAAGGCCAATTTTGTCGACCCCAGCCAGCGCCAGTCTGTCGGGCGTATCCAGGCGCCAGACAAAATCCATTTTTTTGCCGCGGGTGTGATGCTCAGCGTAGGTCACGCGCTGATAGGTTTCCTGATAAATCATCACTGCATCAAGCCCGAGAGTTACCAGCTCGCGGTATTCAGGTTCACTGAGCGGCTGAACCTCCATCGCCACGTAGGAAAACGCGCGCTTTACCTCGGGCAACACCTTACGGAAATAGCCCATACCGACCTTGGTTTCATGCTCGCCGGAGACCAGCAGCACTGAGTCATAGCCCATGGCCTTGATGGCGGCCATTTCGCGGGTAAGTTCGGTTTCATCAAGGGTCTTGCGCTTAATGCGGTTACTCATTGAAAAACCGCAGTAATCACACTCGTTTGCACACAGGTTGGATAAATATAGCGGCAGATACATACCCACACTGGCACCAAAGCGCTTACGGGTGAGCTGCATGCTTTTTTGTGCCATCTGCTCAAGATAAGGCTCGGCCGCAGGCGACAAGAGTGCCAGCAGCGCATTCAGGTTGCCCGCCGGTGCCCGCAGCGCCGCCTCCACATCCAGCGCTGTGGCCGAGTAGAGTTTAAGCCGCAAACTGTCGGGGTTCAGGCGCGCAAATGCCTCAGAGAAATAGCCCTGGCTCATGACAGCTTTTCCGCCATGCCTGAACTTACCAAATCCGTGGCGGATGAGTCTGTATTTAAAAAGCCGGTCAGTGGGCTGGTTTCTTGGGCATGCAGGCTTTTACTGCCAAGCCCGGCCAAATAGGCTTCTCGGCCAATTTGCACCGCCAGCGCAAAGGCTCTTGCCATACGCACAGGGTCGGCACTCGAGGCAATGGCGGTATTAACCAGCACGGCATCGGCGCCAAGCTCCATCGCCTCACAGGCGTGGGAAGGCGCACCAATGCCCGCATCCACCACCACAGGAATGCTCGCCTGCTCAATGATGATTTTCAAAAACTCCCGGCTGACTAACCCCTGATTGGAGCCAATGGGGCTGCCAAGGGGCATGACCGCCGCGCAGCCAATCTCTTCCAGGCGTCGGCACAGCACAGGGTCAGCATGCACATAAGGCAGCACCTTAAAGCCCTGGCTCACCAGCTCTTTGGCGGCGGCAAAGGTTTCCATGGGATCTGGCATCAGATACTTGGGATCCGGGTGGATCTCAAGCTTCAGCCACTCTGTGCCCAGCATTTCCCTGGCAAGCGTAGCTGCGAATATCGCTTCTTTGGCATTGCGGGCACCGGAGGTATTGGGCAATAGCCGAACGCCGCGCTCCAATAGCGGCGCCAGGATATCATCGCTGCCGGCTTTAAAATCCACCCGCTTCATGGCGAGGGTCACCAGCTCACTGCCGCTGGCGGTAATGGCTTCCTGCATCAACTTACCCGAAGCAAACTTGCCTGTGCCGGTAAACAGCCTGGAGCCAAATTCCGTTTCTGCAATGTTCAGCATTTCAGCCTCCTGCCACTGCTGCAAAAAGTTCAACCGCATCATTGTGTTTAAGATGAATATGTTCCCAGCGATGCCGCGGTACCACTTCACCGTTGAGCACCAACGCAATATGGCTATCGCGCTCGCAGTGATGTTTAACCAAGCTGGCCAGATCCTGGCCGTCGTCTATTGGATGGGATTGTCCGTTAACACTGATACTCAGCATGCCTTGCGCTCCTTGTCCTTACCGCAAACCGGGCAAAGGGGATCGGCAGGCACCCTGGCTTCATGCCAGCGAAAATGCCTGAAATCGAAACGTTGCAGGCGTCCAGCCTCGCAGGGAAATTGAAGCAGTTCATTCAAACAAAGTTGTGCCTGCATCGTGGCGACAATGGCCACAGCGGGCCCCATTACCCCGACAGAGGCGCAGTTTTGCGCCGAAGTGGTGCCTGGCGGGAACAGACACTGATAGCAGCCGCCTTCACCGGGCCGCTGCACAAACAACAGCCCGTCAAAACCGGCAATGGCGCCACTGATAAGCGTTTTGCCTTTTTTAGCGCAGTACGCGGAAATCAGATGTCGCGCCGCAAAGTTATCGGTGCAATCAAGCACCAGTCCGGCGTTGTCGAGCTGAGCTAACGTCTCACTGTTAAGCTCGCCGCACACAGATACCTTTAAGCCTGGTTCTCGGGACTGTAAGCGCGCGGCCGCGACCACAGCCTTGGTTTTGCCCAAATCAGCGTCGCAAAACAGCAGCTGGCGCGGCAGGTTTGAAAGCTCCACCCTATCGCCATCGAACAGTGACAAATGCCCCACTCCCGCCGCAGCTAGCAGCATGGCCGCCTGACCGCCAAGGCCACCCACACCCACTATGGCCACGTGGGAGTTCCTTAATCTGAGCTGCCCGGCTTCGCCGCATTCCGGCAACAGAATTTGCCGCGAGTAGCGGATAAAGTCTTTATCAGCGAGCATTCCGCTTCTCCCAGGCATCAGCGAGTGCGCGAAAGGCCGCCGCCGGTTCGCTTGCTTCGGTCACAGCACGCACCACGGCAATGCTGTCCACGCCTGTAGCAGCGACCTTGGGTAAATTACCCGCCTCTATGCCGCCAATCGCCACGGTTGGCACAGCGGTGCTGACAATCTTCGCGAGCAGTGCCAGCGTCTCCAGCCCCTGTGGTTTGGAAGGCATTTCCTTGGTGGTAGTGGGAAAAATATGCCCAAGGGCGAGGTAGCTCGGGTTAAGCTCAAGCGCCAGCAAAGCCTCAAACAGCCCGTGACTCGACAGCCCAAGGGCCATGCCAGCTTCAGCGATGGCATCCAGCGGCACAGTTTCTATATCTTCCTGCCCAAGATGCACCCCAAAAGCGCCATGGCTGATGGCAAGGCGCCAATGGTCATTGATAAACACGCGCGCCTTATGCTGCCTGCCAAGGGCAATGGCGCGGATGATGTCCGCTTCTGCTGCGCTGCCCGGGCTAATCTCGCCCTTGATGCGCAGCTGAATGGTGTTGGCACCGGCCTCAAGCAATGCTTCAAGCATATCGATATCGGCCACCACGGGATAAACGCCCACATCACGCCCAAGGCGGGTAAACGCCTTGGTTGGCAACCTGTGACTGCGGCTCTCATGCAAACGATGAATCGATGCCATAGCGGCAAGTGACTCAGGCATGCCGGTTCGGGCCAGTGGCCCGGGGCCTGCACCTACAGCACTTGCTTGCCTGAGCCCCTCAAATACATAGGCTTTGGCCAGCAGCACCGCATCGGGCAGCACCAACCCTTTGGCGACAAAGGCGGCAATGGCACTTGAAAGCGTGCAGCCGCTGCCGTGATTGTGCACAGTCGCGACTCGCTCACCGCTGAGCCAAAATCCTTGACGCCTGTGGAGCGGCGAAATGGTAGCGATATCACCCAGCAGCAACAGATCCCTGGCATTCGACTGCTGCCAGGGGCAATCACCGCCTTTGGCAAGCACGCTGCCGCCAAAGCGGCGCCACAGTCTGTCGGCGGCAATTGCCAGGGCATCATCATCTGCCAGCAACTTGCCGGTCAGACGCGACAGCTCCGCCTTGTTGGGGGTGATAAGGCTGATTTTTCCGGCAAAGGGACTGAAATCGAGCCCGCTGACAGACGCTGCTCCTTGAGAGCACGATGCCGCCTGCTGCAACTCGTCACCGCAGGAGGCCACCATCACAGGGTCAAGAATAACCGGCACGCCCGGCAGATTATCGCCAAGCCAGTGCGCCAGAAGCTCAAGCTGCGCCTGATTGGCGATAAGGCCGATTTTCACCGCAGCCGGGTACAAATCTGCCTTCAATGCCTCAAGCTGAGCCGCAAGCATGGCCGGGCTTACCGGCTCGACCGCCATCACCGCCACCGAGTTTTGCGCTGTGATGGCGGTTATCACGCTGCAGCCATGGCAGCCAAGGTCATGCAACGTCAGCAAGTCGGCCTGAATACCTGCGCCGCCGCCACTGTCGGAGCCAGCGATGGTCCAGACCACTGGCCTTGCCGCCAGTTCGCTTTCATTCAAGGGATTTGCAGCCATAGCCTTGCCCTCGCCCATTTACACCAGTTCCTGCTCGGCCTTGCGCGCCGCATCGACGTGGGCCTCGCTGTAAAGTGCGCTACCGGTTTCTTTGAAGGTGGCCGACATCTTGTCCATACCCGCCTTGGCATAGCTTTCGGCTTTGGAATAACTTTCAGCCGCGCCCACTTCCACCGTTTGTACAGCGTCCGGGTGCTTGTTGGCAGGATTCTCCAAGCTGGCTGCAGACTCTAAACTGGCAGCATAGTCACGTACGTCCTGGGTGATTTTCATTGAGCAGAACTTGGGGCCGCACATGGAGCAGAAATGGGCCACCTTGGCCGACTCCTGCGGCAGGGTCTCATCGTGATAGGCTCGGGCAGTATCGGGATCGAGCCCGAGGTTGTACTGATCTTCCCAGCGAAACTCGAATCGTGCCTTGGAAAGCGCGTTGTCGCGAATTTGCGCGCCGGGATGCCCCTTGGCCACATCGGCTGCGTGGGCGGCAATCTTGTAAGCGATAAGGCCTTGTTTTACATCTTCCTTGTTGGGCAGACCCAAGTGCTCCTTGGGCGTTACGTAGCAGAGCATGGCGCAGCCGTACCAGGCAATCATCGCCGCGCCAATGCCCGAGGTGAAGTGATCGTAGCCCGGAGCAATGTCGGTGGTCTGGGGGCCGAGGGTATAAAACGGCGCCTCGGCGCAGTGCTCAAGCTGCTTATCCATGTTCTCTTTGATGAGCTGCATCGGAATATGGCCCGGGCCTTCGATAATGGTTTGCACATCGTATTCCCAGGCGATTTTCACAAGCTCGCCAAGGGTTTCGAGCTCAGCAAACTGGGCTTCGTCATTGGCATCGGCAATGGAGCCCGGGCGCATGCCATCACCCAGCGACAGCGATACATCATAGGCGGCGCAAAGCTCGCAGATCTCACGGAAATGGGTGTAGAGGAAGTTTTCCTGATGGTGACTTAAGCACCACTTGGCCATGATGGAGCCGCCGCGGGACACTATGCCGGTAACCCGCTTGGCGGTCATGGGCACGTAGCGCAAGAGCACACCCGCGTGGATGGTGAAGTAATCCACCCCCTGCTCGGCCTGCTCAATCAGGGTGTCGCGGAACACTTCCCAGTTAAGATCTTCGGCGATGCCGTTAACCTTCTCCAGCGCCTGATAGATGGGCACAGTGCCAATGGGCACCGGTGAGTTGCGCACAATCCATTCGCGGGTCTCGTGAATATAACGGCCGGTGGACAGGTCCATCACAGTATCTGCGCCCCAGCGGGTGGACCACACCAGTTTTTCCACTTCTTCCTCGATGGAAGAAGTCACCGCCGAGTTGCCGATATTGGCGTTCACCTTCACCAAAAAGTTGCGGCCAATGATCATAGGCTCAGCTTCAGGGTGGTTGATGTTGGCCGGAATAATCGCCCGGCCACGGGCCACTTCGTCACGGACAAACTCAGGAGTGATGGACTTACCAACCAAAGCACCAAAGGCTTCGCCGGGCTTTTTGCGGTTAAGCTGCTCGTCGGTCACTTCATCGCGGGCCATGTTCTCACGAATGGCGATGTATTCCATCTCCGGGGTGATAATACCCTGACGGGCATAGTGCAGCTGGGTGACCCGCTTGCCAGCCTTGGCGCGGCGCGGCTTTGGCAGCACGTCAAAACGCAGGTGATCCAGCCCCTCATCGGCGAGACGCTGCTGGGTAAAGTTGGATGAGGCGCTGTTAAGCTCTTCTGTATCGCAGCGCGCTAAAATCCAGCCCTCACGCAGTTTTGGCAGGCCGTGGCGCACATTGATTTCAGCTTCGGGATCTGAATACGGTCCGGCGCAGTCGTATACCTTGATGGGCGGATTGGCCTCGAAGGTTTCTTCGCCGCGGGTGTTCACGATGCGGGTATCGGTTTGATGAATTTGACGCATGCCCACCTGGATATCAGGCCGGGAGCCTTCAATAAAAATCTTTTCGGAATTGGGGCGGCGCAGCGGCTTTAAGTTATCGATAAAGTCCTGGGCGGCTTTACGGGTTTCGCGGCGGTTTGACATCAGCAATCTCACTTTTGGTTTCAAAATGGAGTTGCTTGTCGGGGGAGAAAATTGAGCAGTTGAATCAGCGGCGACGACAGTTTTTGCAGTGTTTTCAGCGCTGTCTGGCGTCTCATTCACCCCGGTTGCCTGGCACACTCTCGGCATTTTTTGCTGAGTTTTTGCGTTGCTGGCCACTTGGTCATCAGTTTGCGGTGGGCTTTCGCCTCATTTTCCCGCTTATCTTCCGGTTTATCTTCCGGCTTAGGCTGCTGACACTAACTGGGGTGGATTTGATGCTTGTTTCCTTCGCAGGTTCTAACCTGATCAGGTTCAACGGATCCCGAATAAACGGTCTCAGCCCTAAGGCACTCCGACAAGTGCTGGCAGTATAGGCTTAAGCGAAGGCCAATGACAATAGCCACGAATGGGAAATTTATTCACAAAAGCAATGAGGCATTAATTACCTTTATTTCAACAAGATTAGTCAATTTGAAGTCATTAGGATGAAAATAGTTCAACGCAAATCCTGCTTGCCCATCAATGCAAGGTACTTGTTGATACCTTCCTTGAGGGCCTTTTTTACCCTGTCCTCACCACAGCGAAATGGAAAACCCAGGTTTTCGGCATGGGGATTAATGGGCGTTGGCACCTTCACCACCCGGTAGCAGGTATCGCCGGATTTCACGATACGGTTGGGATCTATGTCGGAATCCAGGGTGTTGGGTTTATAGAAATCATCGGCGCTTGGTACCAGCAGCACTTCCATCTCGGGCAGAAGCTCTGACATGCCACGCCCCGCCGCATTCATGTGAACGGTCTGCTCGTCGGCGTAACTCTGCGATAAGGCATTCAACGCCTGAGCGTTTTGGCGCGCCATAAAACGGCTGGCGGGAGTCGAGAAATCAAGCTGACTCTGCTCAGATGGTGCGGGCGTCTCTATCGGCGGCAGAGATTCCCGCCGAGCCTGCTGCGCCGGTTCAGCTATAGGCTGTGCTGGGGGCGGTTCATCTTTGATAGGGGCAGGCTCTTTTGGTGCTGTAGCCAAGGTTGGCTCGACAGGCGTTTTTTGCTCGTTCACTTGCTCACGCTCAACCTGTTCGGGTTCGGGTTCGGGTTCGGATTGAGGTTTGACTGCAGCGAGCTCCGATGGATTCGCCTCTGGCGGCTGTTCAATTGGCTGTTTTGGCGCGCTGAACACCAAATAGGATTGCAACGCCTTGGGCTGGTTGGCGCGCTCATCCAGCGCCGCGCTTAATGAACCCAGCTGCGGTGCCAACTGCCAGGCAAGCAGCCCCAAAACGGCAAGGTGCACCAGGGTAACGGGCAGCAGCAATTTAAGCGGCAGTGTCTGCCTAACGTCGATTCTGTCGCGCTCCTGGGTTTTATCTTGCTGTGCAGTTTGTTCTTGTTTTACGGTTTCTTCTTGTTCAACAGTTTCTTGCCGCGCCCCGGCATCCTGTCGCGTAAAAGCCGTGAAAGCAGGAACCACTATAGAGCCGCTGTTATGGTCAGTGCGCTCAATGCCAAGGTTAAGATTGTCACCGCCTCGGGCAGGCAAAACGGGGGCAGCCAGGTGCAGCGGAGATACATCCTTCGGGGTTCGAGTGGCAAACAAGCTCAGCGAAGCCACGTAGCCATCATCCTGCCTGTCGTGCCGATGGGCATGGATAGGCTGCGGCGCAGGTGCCAAGGAGCAGCCCGATCCGTTCGATTTATCCTCTTCAGCACATGCTTCGTGGCCACCGGATTGAATGCACGGATCCTGCATACCCGGTGTTTTCAATTGGGGATTGCGGCTGGAGTCATTGCTGTTACTGCTGTTGGTCAAACGCCTTTCCTTTTCCCTGGGCTCTTGCGTGAGCTTTTCCCTGATTTTCTGGCCTTTTGGCTGGGCTCGGTTTTGCTTTATTTGTGCTGGGGGCTTAGGTTCCTTCTCGAGCTTCGAGCTTCAGCCTTCAGTACACCTGAGACTGTGAACTGTGCCCAGAGTCCGGTGCCAATGTCGTTTCTTTTGCCCTGGAACCATTAGCTGAACTTACCAAGCGAACTAAATTGCAGCGCCTGATAATTCACCCGCTTAAAGCCGCCATTAACCATATCGCTATTGGAACAGAGCCAAGCTGCAAAAGTTCCTGATTGGTTATCATCTCGCGCAGCCTGCTGCCTATCTTAAAGGGGGAAGATTTTGCCTTGCCCAAAAGCACCTAATTCAATACATTGATTTAAAACAGATAAAAATATTTAAGCGTACACTTGTACTCTTTTTTGTGGTGTTTGCAGAAAGTGAATGTTAGATTAACGACTCTAATGCCAAGCCCTATCCCAAGAGTTCATCATGCCGTCAATGCAAGCCAGCAGCGTATCAGATCCTGCTCCCGTTAATGCTCCGAAAAATGCCTCCTCGGATGCTTATGGCAACGCCAGCCAAGCCGCTTATTGCGAGCGGGAAGAACTGGCCAACACCTTAAGCCACGGCATTGGCGTGCTGGCGGCGCTGCTTGGCACAGCGGCCATGTTGTATGACAGCATCGGCCATTTGAGTTTGCTGCAAACCTTCGGCGTTGGCCTTTATGGCCTGAGTATGGTGCTGCTGTTTGCCTGCTCTACCGCCTATCACTGGGCCAAATCACCTGCACTTAAGCGCAAACTCAAACTGTTTGACCACTGCGCCATTTATCTTTTGATTGCCGGAACTTACACACCGTTTGTACTCATTACCCTGGAAGGCGTCGGTGTCGATTGGGTACTGGCTGCCATCTGGTTACTTGCGCTTGGCGGTATTGGATTCAAGCTTTTGTTTTTACATCGCTTTAAAGCATTCAGCCTGGTGCTGTACCTTGCAATGGGCTGGTTGTGTGTGGCGGTGCTCGACAAGATGATCGCCGGCATGACCGACACTGGCTTTACTCTGCTGCTCACCGGCGGCCTGTTTTACAGCCTGGGGGTGGTGTTTTATGCGGTTAAACGCATTCCCTTTAACCATGCCATTTGGCACCTGTTTGTGCTTGGCGGCGCCATCAGTCACTTCCTGTGCATTTACCTCACGGTGATCCCCAAGGGCCAGTAAGCAAAGGTTAAAGTACCAAATGGCATAAAAACTGAGACGCAAATGCAGTTCCTCTTCATGCCAGTGGTTTGCCAAACACCTATACTCGCCAGCCTGTTGTTCACCGGTGTGCTAGCTGATAAAGGTACTCTGTTGGCGCCCAGCTGCTCTGTGGGCGCTCAGTGCTAGTGAAAATCCCGCGAAGCCACTTTGAGGCTATCGAGCAAATGCGAGATATCCTCAAGCCGACCTGCCACCACATGGGTCACGCCATCGGCATGTTCCACTGTGCCATTTACTTTCAAAATTGTTGATGTCAAATACGGCTTTCGCTGCGCCCTTGCTGTGCCCATCCACACTATCAGGTTAGTGTTGCCAGTCTCATCTTCCAGGGTAATAAAGGTAACGCCAGATGCAGTGCCGGGTCGCTGCCTGCCGGTCACCACACCGGCAACAGTTACCAGCTGCCCATGACGGGTGTCCTCAAGCGCTTTTGCTGTCAAAGTTTTTCCAAGTAAACCAGCAGTTCGCAACAATGCCATCGGATGTTGCCCCAGACTTAGCCCCTTGCTGCGATAATCCGCCTTGAGGCACTGCACCGCATTGGGGGCATCAAGACTTGGCTCTGCGCCCCCTGGCAGCAGCGGCTCTGGCAAGTCATCAAACAGCGGCAGGCTTGTCTGGCGGGCCGACAATTGCCAGCGGCTTTGAAATCGGTGGCCACTGAGTAACCTGAAGGCATCGGCAGCAGCAAGCAGCTCCAAAGCGTGCCTGTCGAGCAAGACGCTGACCTCACTCAAGTGCGCAAAACCCGCCGCTGGGCGAGCGGCAACCAGCCTTTGCATAGCCTGCTCTTTCAAGCCCTTAACCTGCCTGAATCCGAGCCGTATCCCAAAGCCGGTGGCGGTTTTCACCAGGCTGCTGTCCCACTGGCTGTGATTGATACACACATCAAACACCTCCACTCCATGACGGCGCACGTCCTGCAACAGCTGCGATGGGCTGTAAAACCCCATCGGCTGGCTGTTCAGCAGCGCGCAGCAAAAGGCCGCCGGGTAGTAAAACTTAAGATAAGCAGAGACATAGGCTAACAGCGCAAAGCTTGCCGAATGGGATTCAGGAAAGCCATATTCGCCAAAGCCCTGAATTTGGCGAAAGATCTGTCGGGCAAAGTCTTCGCTGTAGCCCCGCGCAGCCATGCCATCCAGCAGCTTTTGCTCGAAGGGCCACAGCTTGCCGGTATGTTTCCAACTGGCCATGGCCCGGCGCAGCGCATCCGCCTCACCACCACTGAAACCTGCGGCCACCATGGCAAGCTTGATCACCTGCTCCTGAAAAATCGGCACCCCCATGGTGCGCTCAAGCACGGCTTTGACTGCCTCGCTGGGGTAAGTCACCGCCTCCAACCCTTTGCGGCGCCTCAGGAACGGATGCACCATGTCACCCTGAATTGGCCCAGGGCGCACAATCGCAATTTGAATAACCAGATCGTAATAGCATGCAGGCCTGAGCCTTGGCAGCATGGACGTTTGCGCCCGGGACTCCACCTGAAACACTCCCATGCTGTCGCCGCAGCTGAGCATATGATAGACATTGGGATCTTCGGCTTTGATTGACCGCATGCCAAAGGGCTGCTGATGACGACTGATAAGCTCGAAACACTTACGAATGGCAGTCAGCATCCCCAGCGCCAGCACGTCCACTTTCAGTAGCCCCAGCGCCTCCAGATCGTCCTTATCCCACTGGATCACGGTTCTGTCTTCCATGGCGGCGTTTTCCACCGGCACCAGCTCGGCCAGCGGCCCGGCGGAAATCACAAAGCCGCCTACATGCTGGGATAAATGACGCGGAAAGCCGAGCAAGGACTGCACAAGGTAGCCAAACATGTCGGCGCCAGGCAACTGTGCGGCCAATTGTTCGCGCCAGGGGTGACTCGGATCGCGCCTGTCGATGCCCTGAATGAGCCTTGCCACCAGCTCTCTGTCCAGCCCCAGCACCTTGCCTACTTCCCCCATGGCGCTTTTCAGCCGATAGGTGATCACACTCGCGGCCAGCGCCGCCCGGTGGCGGCCGTACTTGCGATAAATGTATTGGATCACTTCTTCGCGGCGCTCATGCTCAAAGTCCACATCGATATCCGGCGGCTCGTGGCGTTCTTTGGAAATAAAGCGCTCAAACAGCATATTGACCCGGGTGGGATCCACTTCGGTGATCCCAAGGCAAAAACACACCACCGAATTGGCCGCCGAGCCGCGACCCTGATGCAAAATCCGCTTGCGTCTGGCGAAGCGGACTATGTCGTAAATGGTGAGAAAAAAATACTCATATTCAAGCTCATGGATAAGCTTAAGCTCGGCCAGGTACTGGCGTTTTACCGCTGCTGGCACCGCCAAGCCGTAGCGGCGCCGGGCGCCTTTGGCGACCTCCCGGGCAAGGTATTCACTGGCGTTTAAGCCAGCAGGCACCAGCTCGGCCGGGTACTCGTACCTGAGTTCAGCCATCGAAAACCGGCACTGGCTGGCAATCTTCTGGGTATTGGCAATCCACTCCTGCGGATAACGGCGATGGATGCTGCCAAGGGGCCGCAAGTAATGCTCAGCGTTCTGGCACAAATGCCCTTCGGCTTCATCAAGCCTGAGGCCTAAGCGAATGCAGGTGAGTACATCCAGAAGCGGCTGGCGCGCCGCGCTGTGCATACGCACATCTCCTGCTGCCACGCAGGGGATGTCGCACAAATCAGAGAGGCGCTTCAAATAGCGCTGCCACAGGCTGCCTGCGGCCTCAAGACACTGCTCCGCCAGTAAGTAGCGCCGCCCCTGCCAGGCTGCAAGCTGTTTTGCCAGCCGCTTTTGTGTAGCAAACCACTGCCGCTCGGTCGCGGCAATGTCCGCCCCCGGATTTTGGGGCATAGGCGGTCGCCACAGCAGCACGCAGTCAGGCAACGGCGATAACAGGTCGTCCAGATTGATGCGATATTCCCCCTTGGGGGCCCGCCGCCGACCACGACTTATCAAACGGCACAGGGCGCCATAACCTGCCCGGCTGGTGGCCAACAGCACAAAGGTGCCTTCCGGCAGCCGAAATTCACTGCCCACAATCAGCGCTATACCAGCCTCCACGGCGGCCATGTGCGCCTTGACCACACCGGCCACCGAACATTCATCGGTAATGGCGATGGCACTGTAGCCAAGCCGCGCCGCCTCGGCCACCAGCTCGTGTGGGTGCGACGCGCCCCGTAAAAAGCTGTAGTTACTGATGGCATGAAGTTCGGCGTACATCAAAACCAGCCCTGCAAGTAAAGTCCGGGCTCGCCCTCACGGCGAAACACCCAGCACAGGCCACCTTCATGGTGGCGGGCAAGATAATAGTCACGCGCCGCGCCCATGGGTTTCCCGCTTGGCAAACTCTCGCTTACCTGGCCTGTATCAAGCTCAGTTACGCTTTGAGCCGCCACGGTTTGGCTGCCATGCCACCAGGGTTCACGCAGCCGCTCCGGGCCGCGCAGCAGCTCGACATCGGTTTCTGCAATCGCTTCGGGCGTTACCAAAAGCCAGGGCGGGCGGCAGGCAAGTGACAGCCCTTCTGTGGCAGCATCCTGTGTGGCCGCAGGCTTACTGGCTGCTGCGGCTTTTGTCGCTGTCTCGCTCAGTTCCATCACAGCAGTCGCGGCTTCGCTCGTTGCAGCTTTGTTCGTAACAGGCTCATTGGCCGCTGCTAAGCCCGTAATTGCTAAATCTGTAACTGTTAAGTGCGTCGCTGTTGCGGCTTTTTTATCTGCTGCTGGAGTGATACCGGCAGCTGCTGCGCGTTGCCGCGCTGGCATGGATGAGGTGAATGGCTCTGTTGGCTTAAGCTCTGTTGGCTTAGGCTCTTTTGGCTTAGCCTCTGTCAGTTTTGGCTGGGTCAGTTTTGGCTGGGTCAGTTTGGGCGGAGTTGGCTTTGACTGCTGGCGTGAAGGCTTTGCAGCTAAAGATGAGGCTGACAAAGATGATGCAGGCAAAGCCGTATGGGCAACCGCCACAGGTGCCGACATCGGTTGCAGGCAAAAGCTGTGCTCCGGCAAGAGCGCCTTTCTGGCGCCAAGGCGCTTTACCCTGTCTTGCCCCAATCGGGCTTCGAGCCGGGCCAGCAAGCTCAGGCTGGCTCTGTGACTGTTTTCGATGGCTCCTGCCAGCGGCGCACTTCTGGGGCTAAAGTGACAGCGGTGCAGCGTCAGTGCCACCACGGGCGCGGCCAGCGTAAAGCGCTCCAGTTGCAAACGGCACAGGGCCAACAGGCCATCGGCGGTGTATTCGGCAAAGGGGTATGCCAGCGACAGGCGCGCTTCATGAGCCTCTGCTGTGGGCTGAATCGACTCAGCTTTATCCAAAGCTCTGGATAGCGCACCTGTCACGCTTCCCTGACCGATACTTGCCTCTCTACCAGTGGTCTCGGAGGTTTCTGTGGTCTCTATGGTTTCTGTGAAGGTTGCCCGGTAATGCAACACCAGCTCCAGCATGGAAACCGCCAACTGTCGCTGACGTAAAAACAGCGCAAGCTCGGCAAACATACGCCCAAGCACAAACACCAGGGCATTGAGACTTTCGGCCTCATACATCAGCTCAAGCCGCTGACGATACTCTTCCTGCGGGCAATAAAAGCTCTGGGGATGGGGCTGCTTACCGTTAAGCCTTGCCAATAGCAGCACAAATTCAGGACCAAAGCGGATCCCAAGCTCGGCGGCGGGTAAAGCCTGCAGCGCACCTATATGCTCAAGCCCCATGCCCTCCAAACGAAAAAGCAGCGTCTCAGGCACAGGCAGGGTTGAGATTGGCAGCGCCGATAATTGCCGTGATAAAACCTCTGCTGCGCTTTTGGGCTCAGCAATCGCTTTTGATGCTGATTTTGAAGCGAAAACCTTGAGAGCCGATTGCGACGTTGCAGCCCTGGCAAACACTGGCTGCAGCGTCTTTGATGCCAGACTGGGCCGGGTTTTGGCCAGCATACCCGCTGCCAACGGCGTGGCAGCAAACGCCATGGCAAAGTGGCAGTTAAGTCCTTCAAGCGCGGCGGCCAATGCTTTTGCCAGCGCCGCTTCGCCGCCAAAGAGTTTTGCCATAGAGCCGGTTTCAAGCAGCAGTACATCGTGGCAACGGGCAAAAAACGTATCGGGCTCAGGAGGCGGCACCAGGCGGGCACTGAAACTGTAGCCGTGGCGACACAGCCAGTCGCAGCCTTGCCGGTGCAGCGAGAGATTGAAGGGAAATGGCTGCACATTGGGGCACAGCTGCGCCGCGCTGCCCATGCTCTGACCTGCCATAACCCCGGCATTGGCCGCCTGCGGGCAGGCTTTAAGCACCCGCGCCTTTGCCACATCGTACAAAATAAGTGGCATGGATGGCGCCAGCCCCTGCACATGGCGCAGATAATCCAGCTCCCAATGGGGTAGCCATACACCAAGCCAGCGCATCAACCCTTAACCCAAACAGATTGATGACGGCTAAGCCCGCGGGCCAAACAGCAGCGCTGCTGAACGAACAGGCTCTGCTGAAACAAATGTCTTTGATGGACGCGCAGGCAATCACGGATAAATGACATACATCATCCTCCTGCTCAGGCGCCGCCCCAGGGGCCCTGCACCACCTGCATGGATGGCTGCGGCGGTAAGTAGCGTGCAAGCAGTGGGGAAAGCCCCTCAATCTGCAAACTGTCCTGCGGTTTGCCGCCGCGGCGTTTCAGTAAAGCGAGTTCCAGCCTGTCTGAGTTACCGCCCGGGGTTAACCCCAAACGCAGCGGCAAAGGATTACCCTCAGTGGCGTCAGTCACCAGAATAATGGCCAGACAGCCGCCCTTTTCCGCCGCCAGCTGCAAACGCCGGGCTTCGGTCAGGCTTAAACGGTCAAGCCAGCCCAACAACAAACGGCAGCCACCACTGGCCAGACTCTGCTCCATAGCCCAGAGTCTGTCCTTACGCGCGTTGACATCCACCAGGCAAAAGCCTTCCGGCCGCAGTCCATGTTGCAATAAGTACTGCGGATTCAACTGCCAGGGAGCGCCAACCAAAATTACCGGGGTGTCGTTTTCGCCCTGTATGCACCTGAGCAGTGGCGTTAACAGCAGCATTGACTGCGACCCCGGCACCGGGCAACTCAGTTCACACACCCCATGGCGCGGCCAGCCGCTGTCGGGCAAGGCAGCATCCAGCGTCTCAAAGCCGGTGGCATAACCGGGCTGCTGGCAGGTTTGTTGCCCAAGCCAGATATCCTGGCGGCCAAGTTGTTTGGAAAGCTCTTGTGGACTGGTTTTCATCGGGGCACCTGTGTCTGAACCGGGTTTCGGTATTCAAATCACCAATAACTGTATATTTATACAGTATAGCAGTTCTGACAAACTTGCCAATCCTCTGGGATCTGAATTGGCAAGGTGTATAATGCGAATCATTTTTATTTATAAGTCTGTGCAATTGTCATGAAGTTGTCCCGCCATCACCCCTTTGCCCGCCTGCAATGGCGCCTGTTTGGCTATTTCGGCTCCTCCCTGTTGGTGATTTTGTTATTGGCCAGTCTGATTGAAGCCATGGTGCTGCATCAGCTGTTGGTGCTGCCAAAGGAAACCAAGGCGCAGCTGTCGGTGTTGGCCCGGGAGGCCGAAGCCATGGTGAAACGCGGCTCTCCTCAGGCGCTGGCCGAGTGGGAGGCGGCGCAGTCGTTCAGTTTGCATGTGATTAACAGCCGCCTTGAAGGCGTTAGCGGCCGCCCTGTTCATCCGCACTTTGAATTCAAACTGGGGTTTATGCTGGGGCCGGATCAGGCGCTGGGGGATCGGGTACAAAAGCCCATTATCGGCCTGCCGATTTATGCCACTTTCGATGACAGCGGCCCTCTGCTTTTGGCGGTGCAGCTCAATGCGAATTTGCACCCAGCCAAGGATCTCAGTTACAGCCTGTGGGCGATCCGCTTAACCGTGGGATTGTTTGTGCTGTGGCTGTTCAGTCGCCTGCTGGGGCATTACCTCATCAAACCGCTGGCGACGTTGCAACAGGGCACCCGAGCCCTGGCAAGCGGAAAGCTCAGCACCCGGATCGGCGAGCACTTTTCGGCGGCTGAACCTGAGTTTTATCAGCTCGGCCACGACTTTGATGAAATGGCGGATGTGATTGAACGCACCCTCACCACCCAGGAGCGCCTTATTCGTGACGTGTCCCATGAGCTGCGCACCCCGCTTGCGCGGCAAAAGCTGGCAGCCGATTTGCTGGAGAGCGATCTGGCAGAGTCCTCACCTTACCTTAAGCGGATCCACGCGGAAAACAGCGAACTCAGCCGCCTGATAGACACCCTTTTGGGTTACAGTCGCCTCGCCAGTGGCTATCAGACCGCCCGCTGCGCGCCCTTTAATCTGCACGAGCTGGCGCAGCCACTTCTGGGGGATTGCCGTTTTGAAGCTGCGCCACGCCAACATATCGAATGGCAGGATTTGGCCGCCTGCAAGCATATCGAGCTTGAAACCGACCAAAGTTTGCTGCAGCGGGCGCTGGAAAACCTGGTGCGCAACAGCCTTAAATATGCCGGATCTGAGTGTCATATTCAGATAACCAGCCACTGCGATGATAGCTGGCTCAATATCACAGTGGCAGATGATGGCCCGGGTATCGATGACACCAAGCTCGAAACTCTGTTCCATCCCTTTACCCGCTTTGATGAGGCCCGTCACGCCAGTCAGGGCGGATTTGGCCTGGGGCTTGCTATAGTGCGGGAGTGTGTGCGTCTGCTCGGCGGTGATGTCTCGGCCGGGCGCAGTGAAGCTGGTGGGTTGGAAGTTAAGCTGTTGCTGCCGATGCGGCTTAAAAGGCTGGCCGCTGCCGACAAGGCCATTTAGTATAGGTGCATGAATTGCTTTTGGAAGGTGCGCGGATGTCCAGCCTGAGTCCAAGCCGGATCTGGCATATAGTGACCCTCATTCCTGAGGGTAAGGTGCTCAGTTATGGCAAAGTGGCCGACCTTGCCGGTTTGCCCGGCCGCGCCCGCTATGTATCACGGGCCCTGAAACTGGCACCGGACAGTCTGGCACTCCCCTGGCACAGGGTGATAAACAGCCAGGGAAAAATTTCTTTTCCTAAAGACACTGAGCCCTTTCGGCTACAACAGGAAAGCCTGCGTCTTGAGGGGGTTATCGTGAACCAAGGCAAAATCAACTTGTCTGAATATGAGTGGCGGCCCGATATGGCCACCCTGATATTGAGTCTGCCTTACTGACGCCAAGGAGCTGTATGCGCAAGTTTCTGTTATCCCTCGCCCTGCCACTGCTGAGTGCCAGCGCTTTAAGTATTAGCGCCTATGCCCAAAACTCACTGTCGCCCTTTGAGGCCGACTACAAGGTGCTGTACGGCGATATTGGCCTGGGCAAGGCTCATTTCAGCCTGCCGGCGCCCGAAGGAAATTACTACCAGTACAATTTTACCAGTGAGCTGAGCCTGCTGTTTTTAAGCGATGAGCGCAGTATCAAGAGTAAATTCCGCCGCACCGACCATGGGCTTGAGCCCATGGTGTTTATCCATCAGCGCACAGGTACCGGCAGTGATTTCAGCGAGCAGGTGGCCTTTTTGAAAGACAAGTCCATCGTGCGCAGCAACTACAAGGGCGAGCATGTTGAGCTGCCGTTTGAGAACAAGCTCTACGACACCATGATGGTGCAGTTGCAGTTCCGTCAGGATCTGATTGATGGCAAAGAAGCACTTGAATACCACATGGTGAAAGACAACGAGATTGATGACTACTCATTCAAGCGTATGGGCGAGGAAGTGCTGAATATCGATGGCACCGAGTACCGTACCCTGCGCCTTGAGGTGATCCGCGACAGCAAGAAGCGCAAAACCGTAGTGTGGATGGCGCCGGATCTGGCCTATCTGCCGGTACGCATGACTCACTTTGAAAAGGGCGACAAACAGCTGGATGTACAGCTGACCGGTTATCGCTTTATCGATACCGCGCCCGCACCGCTGGCGGCCAACCCATAAGCGGTAAACAAGCCACAAAAAAGCCGGCAATGCCCGGCTTTTTTAGTCTTTACGCTGTGTCGGCAGTACCCGGGTTATTCGTTTGTATCCGTGTTTGCCACAAAGGCGCCGCCACCAACCACTTCCCCTTTACAAAACAGCTGCCACTGACCGGGCTGCATGATGTTCCAGGCCTCGTTATCAGTTAGTGGCCGGGTAGCTATCACGGTAACCACATCATTGGGGGTGGTTTCCTTGTCAAAATCAATCACCACATCGGTATCAATCAACTTGGCCTTGCCAAAAGGCGCGCGGCGGGTGATGTGGCTTAAGTTGTTACTGCAAAAGCTCATCAGGTAATTGCCTTCCGAAAGGATCATATTAAACACCCCAAGGGTGCGAATTTCTTCGGCAAGTTCTGCTACGTAAGCAAATACAGGCAACATGTCATCGGGGCGCTCATCACCAAAACGGCCAACCAGTTTTTCCAAAATCCAGCAAAATGCCAGTTCACTGTCGGTGTCCCCCACTGGGCGGAAACGACGCACCGCAAACTTGTCTTTATAGTCACTCAACTGGCCGTTGTGGGCGTAGGTCCAGTTCAGGCCCCACAGTTCCCTGTCAAAGGGGTGGGTGTTTTCCAGCGACACACAGCCACGGTTGGCCTGGCGGATGTGGCTTATCACTGTTTCGCTTTTAATCGGGTATGACTTAATCAAGCGGGCAATGTGTGATTCGCTCGATGGGCAAGCATCTTTAAAGGTGCGGCTGCCCTTGCCTTCATAAAAGGTAATGCCCCAGCCATCCACATGGGGGCCGGTTACCCCACCACGCTCAGCAAGCCCGGTAAAACTGAACACAATGTCGGTGGGCACGTTGGCGCTCATCGCCAATAATTCACACATAATCAAGGCACCTGAAGGTCACAAATACAACAACTAACTTATTGTAACTTTGCCCCTTGTTGATGGGAATGCCGCGGCGCTCGAAAAAATTTAAACATTTGTTTGAAAAATGCTTGTGTTCGATCACAGTTGGATTTACTTTTTAATGCGACACAGGTCTGACCACACACTATACTTGTGATCAGGATCGCTTATATGACCCGCCTGGAGAAGGGTTATAAATAAAGGAGAACGAGAGTGACTACCCTACTTTGGAGTATCGCGCTGCTTGTGGTGCTTGGTGCCTGCGCTTATTTGCGGGTGTCCTTGCTGACCGCCACTGCCGCAGCCGCCATTATGTTGACCGCAGGATGGACCTTGGATGTTGTTGGCCTTTGGGGCGGCATCATCTTTTTGGTTATCGCCCTGCCTCTGAATATCAGCAGTATTCGTCAGAGCCTGATCACCCGCCCGCTGCTGAAAGTGTACCGTGGCATCATGCCCGAGATGTCTTCCACTGAAAAAGAAGCCATCGACGCCGGTACCACCTGGTGGGAAGCCGATCTGTTCGCCGGTAACCCTAACTGGAAGAAGCTGCACAACTACCCGACCGCCCGCCTATCTGCCGAAGAACAAGCCTTTATCGACGGCCCGGTCAACGAAGTGTGCCGCATGGTGAACGAGCATCAGGTATCCCATCAGCTGGCTGACCTGCCTGCTGACGTGTGGCAGTACCTGAAAGACAACGGCTTCTTCGCGATGATCATCAAGAAGAAATACGGTGGTCTCGAGTTCTCCGCCTACGCCCAATCCCGCGTACTGCAAAAGCTGGCCGGTGTTTCCAGCGAGCTGGCGTCCACCGTGGGCGTGCCCAACTCCCTCGGCCCTGGTGAGCTGCTGCAGCACTACGGTACTGCCGAGCAACAGGATCACTACCTGCCACGTCTGGCCAAGGGTCTTGAAGTGCCCTGTTTTGCCCTGACCAGCCCTGAAGCCGGTTCAGACGCAGGCTCGATTCCTGACTACGGCGTTGTCTGCAAAGGCATGTGGAAAGGTGAAGAAGTGCTTGGCATGAAACTCACCTGGAACAAGCGCTACATCACCCTGGCCCCTATCGCCACTGTGTTGGGTCTGGCGTTCAAACTGCGTGACCCTGAGCGTCTGCTCGGCGGCGAAGAAGAGCTCGGCATTACCTGTGCCCTTATTCCCACCGATGTGGAAGGCGTGGAAACCGGTCGTCGTCACTTCCCGCTCAACTGTATGTTCCAAAACGGCCCAACCCGCGGTAAAGACGTGTTTGTGCCCTTAAGCTTTATCATTGGCGGTCCGAAAATGGCCGGTCAGGGCTGGCGCATGCTGGTGGAATGTCTGTCGGTTGGCCGCGGCATTACCCTGCCATCCAACTCAGCCGGTGGCGTGAAAACCGCAGCCCTTGCAACCGGTGCCTATGCCCGCATCCGCCGTCAGTTCAAGCTGCCAATCGGTAAGCTGGAAGGTATTGAAGAGCCAATGGCGCGTATCGGCGGTAACGCCTATCTGATGGACGCTGTAACCTCGCTGACCACCACAGGTATCGATCTGGGTGAAAAGCCATCGGTTATCTCGGCCATCGTTAAGTATCACCTTACCGATCGCATGCAGAAATGCGTCATCGATGCCATGGACATCCACGGCGGTAAAGGCGTGTGCCTTGGCCCCAACAACTACCTGGGCCGTGGTTATCAGGCTGCCCCTATCGCCATTACCGTGGAAGGCGCCAACATCCTTACCCGCTCTATGATCATCTATGGTCAGGGTGCCATTCGTTGCCATCCCTATGTACTGGCCGAAATGGACTCAGCCTTCGATAAAGACGTGCGTCAGGGTCTGAACCGCTTCGATGCAGCCCTCTTTGGTCATATCGGCTTCACCATCAGCAACCTGGTTCGCAGTGTGTGGATGGGTCTGACCGGCAGCCGCTTCTCTAACGCCCCTTACGGCGACAAGACCAAGCGCTACTACCAGCACATGAACCGTTTCAGTGCCAACCTGGCGTTGCTGTCTGATCTCGCCATGGCCACCCTGGGCGGTAACCTCAAGCGTAAAGAGCGTATCTCTGCCCGTCTTGGCGACATGCTGAGTCAGCTGTACCTGGCCTCTGCCACGTTGAAGCGTTATCAGGATGAAGGTCGTCAGACTGAAGATCTGCCGCTGGTACAGTGGGCGGTTGAAGATGCCCTGTTCAAGCTGCAAGCCTCTTTGGATGAGCTGCTGGACAACTTCCCTGCGGGTCTTGGCGGCGTGCTGCGCGTACTGCTGCTGCCTTTTGGTCGCCCACTGAAGCGTCCAAGCGATGTACTGGACCACAAGGTGGCCAAAATCATGCAAACCCCGTGTGCCAGCCGTGAGCGTCTCGGTCAGGGCCAGTTCTGGGAAGCCTGTGACAACAATCCTGTGGGTGTTCAGGAGCAGACCTTCAAGGACATCCTCGCTGCCGAGCCACTGTACGACAAGGTGTGCAAAGCCGCTGGTAAGCGTCTGCCCTTCATGTGGCTGGATCAGGTGGCCGGCGAAGGCAAGGCTCTGGGCATTCTGTCTGATGCCGAAATCGCCCTGCTGGAGAAAGCCGAGATTGGCCGTATGAAGTCTATCAACGTAGACGACTTCGACCCAGCCGAGCTGGTGGCGCAAACCACCACTGGCAAGTCTCAGGAGCAAGCGGCTTAAGCACTGCTCCCAGTTAAAAAGGCGCCTTCAGGCGCCTTTTCTTTTGCAGCCAATTCAACTGCATACTCTCTTCATCGAAACCTCAACTATCAGCTATACGCTTGCAGTCACACGCGCCATTTAATTGAATGTGTCTTAATCTGAACTCGCCTTAAGCTGAACTCGAAAAGCGCCAAAGCCCTCAAACCAACTGGGCGTTGGCGAAGAAGTGCGTTCAGCCTTGCTTGCATCTTGATAACGGTTGATTTCAGTGAGGCAGGATGTCGAGAACAGGACTTGGGCAGCAATAAATTAGGGTAGTAATAAATCAAGCTGGGAATAGATTGGAGGGGATAGGTTTAGACAGCAATAGCTGTCGATTGAGTCGATGGCCTTCACAAAAAGTCACCCACTGGGTGGCGCTTGAATGGCCAGGATGTTTACTTCCTCGGCCACTCAGCGGGTAACGTCGTTATTTCATCAGGCTTTCAGCGGCTGATTACCGTCGCTGCCTTCATCACGCAGGGTCGGGCTTCCCACGGTTTCTTCTTCAAAACCCGCATTGGCCTCACTGGCCACTTCCCTGGCAGCCTCTTCCTGCTCACGGGCCAGCTTTTCAAAGGCTGCACGTTCGGCTTCTTCCTTCTCGGCCTGGGCCTTTTCAAGCGCTTCTTTTTCCTGCTGCTCTTTGGCGTATTGCTGCGCCTCAACCGGAATAAGGCTGATAAGCTCGATGCCGGTGGCTGGGATTTCACTGCCGGCGGTGACTATACGCAGCTTTTCATCCTGCAGGTACACCAGCGGCAAAGCACTTTCGCCATAGCGACGGGTGAACTCCACCAAGGTAAAGTTTTCCCGCAGCGGCGTGCTCTTTAAAATGCCGCCCTTTGCCATTTGACTGGCAATTTTGGCGTAAGAGACACCTTCACCGAACAGGCAAAGGCGCTTCATGTAGGCCTCAGACGCCAGATGACGGGCGCTGGAGCCTTCCATGTTGTTCAGGCCATACACCTTCTCGGCGCCAAAATAGTCCTGGAAATGGAAGCTGACCAAAGGATTAAGCTGGCGGTATGGCGACAATACCAGCACCCGACCGATGCCGGTTAAATCGAGATAGGTTTCGGCGTGCTCTGAGGCTGGGTTACCAAAGTACACTGGAATATTGTCCATCCGCGCCAGGCGAATGTTGTCCCAGTTGGTGTCGGCCAACATCACCTTGATGTTTTTGCCTTTCAATAGCTTGGCAAGCTCGCGGGAAAATGCAGAGGCGCCGAAAAACAAAATGCCCTGGGCAGAATCGGCTTTCACTTTCAAAATGCGCGCCCAGGTGCCTGCCGACAGGCTCTGCACCACCACGGTACCGATAATGATCAGAAACACCAGCGGCACTATCTTTTCGGCCCCGGCCACGCCCTGCTCTTCAAGCTTGATGGCAAACAGTGACGACACCGCCGCCGCCACAATCCCCCGCGGCGCCACCCAGCTTAAAAACCACTTTTCCGGCGCCGTCAGATTGGTGCCTATCCCCGACAGCCACACACTGAGCGGTCTGGCAACCAGCATGGCAATCGCCAATACGCCAATGCCGCCCCAACCAAGGTCCATCATCGCCGACGAATCAAGCCTGGCCGCCAGCAAAATAAACAGCGCCGAAATCATCAGCACCGTCAGGGTTTCTTTAAATTCAAGAATATCGGCAATATCAACACCGCGCATATTGGCAAGCCAGATGCCCATCACGGTAACTGTCAGCAGCCCCGACTCTTCCTGCAGCAGGTTCGAGCCAACAAAGGTGCCCAGCATCACTGTGAGCACCGCGGTGTTTTTCAGATAATGGGGCAAGAGATCGCGCCTGAGCACCCAGCCAACCAGATAGCCCATAGCAGCACCAAAGCCAAAACCCAGCGCCAGAATGGAGCCGAATGACATCAGAATATGGCTGGTGGCATTTTGCGAAGCGGCAATGTACTCGAATACCAGCACCGCCAGCACCGCGCCTATGGGGTCTATCACAATGCCTTCCCAGCGAAGAATACTGGCAAGTTGTGACTTGGGCCGCACACTGCGCAGCATAGGCACAATCACAGTGGGGCCTGTTACCACCACCAAGGCACCGAATAACCATGCCAGCGCCCAATCAAAGCCCATAAAGTAATGGGTCGCCAGAGAAATCGCCACCCAGGTCACGGCCATGCCTATGGTCACCAGGTGGGTCACCATTCGGCCATAGTCTTTGATTTCTTTAAAGTTAAGTGTGAGTGAGCCTTCAAACAGAATGATGGCTACCCCGAGTGAGATCATCGGAAACAGCAGATCGCCAAAAATCGCGTCCGGTTTCAAAAAACCAAGCCCCGGCCCAAGCAGCAGGCCACAGAGCAGCAAAGGTAAAATAGCCGGGAGCCTCAGCTTCCAACCCAGCCACTGGCAAAACAACGAAAGCACCCCAATGAGCGCCAGAATGCCGGTGATATGTTCAACCATGTATTAGTCCTTGAACGGAATATCCCTGAGAATTAAGACCACGTTAACAGCTAAACGTGCCAATCACATCTTATCTGTTTTTAAGCAGAGTGCCATCAGTCATAACAGACTGATTGGGCAGGAAGTGTAAACGAGCAGCTCGGCAAATGGCATCACACTGCCCGGTGAAGGCTGCGGCAAAGTGCACGACCTTGTAACCCATTGCGCTAGCCGCCTCAGTCAGCTTCAGGCCTTAAATCGTCGAGCACCTGCCGATGTTATCAGCATGTTGTAATTCAAGGCGCTGGATGGTAGCGTTGCCGGGACTTTTGCGGGGGGCGCGCGGTAAATAGAATATGTCAGCGGTAACAAGAATCATCGTATACCTGATACTGTTTGGTCTGCACCCGGTACTTGTGTTCGCCTCCCCGCAAAAAATAGCCCAACATCTGGACTTCGATGCAGACAACATTTCTGCGTTGCTGTTTGATAAACAGGGGTTTATGTGGCTTGGGACCCAGGATGGACTCTACTTTTACGATGGCTATCAAATTGAGAAATTCAGGCCAGATGTCAACGAAAACGGCGCCATTGCCGCACTGGATATCCGCAATCTTTATCTCAGCCGCGACAACAGCCTGTGGGTTTCTACCAATAGCGGTGGTCTGAGCCGCTTCAATGCTGATAGTCGAACCTTTACCAACTACCGACACAATTCAGAAGATAGCCACTCCCTCTCCAATGACAGTGTTTATGACGTGATAGATGGCCCTGATGGTAGCCTTTGGGTTGCGACTCAGATTGGATTGAACCGGCTGCAACCGACGAGCGGCGAAATCCGTCGATATATGAAACACGATGCCGACACAGGTTCCCTGCCCTCAAATTACATCTACAGACTTTTTGTCGACAGCAAGCAGCGGCTTTGGCTGGGCACCATTGGCGGCGGCCTGGCATATTGGGCCGGTGACAAGCAGGGTTTTGTCAGCGTGGCACTCCCGGATGGGATCAAGGATGTGTTCGCCATTGTTGAGCAAACCGGACAATATCTCTGGGTTGGCACTCGTCAGGGGTTGCTGAAAGTAAGTCTGGACACTCTGGACGTCAGCCGGGTGCAACTCCTTGGTACCGACCAAGAGGAATGGATGATTATCGCACTGCATCTCGATGCCAATCAGTTGGCTATGGGAACCTTCGGTCATGGATTGCAGTTTTATAACACCGACAGCAACCAGCTTGTCCGCAAAGAAACCGCAAGCGCAGCAGATACTGTAACCAGCATCATCAGGGATGGCTCCGGCCAGCTGTTTTACGCGACCTGGGGACGGGGGGCATACCAACTCGACGCTACCGTACCCAGCTCATCGGTAAGCGGCGCCTGGCACGGCTTATCCAATGTCACGGCGGTCCATGTACCTCCCGGCGGCCAAAAAGCCTGGGTAGGCTCTTTCAGCCATGGCTTGCATTGGCTGGATTTTTCTACCCAAACCCTGCACCCCTTTACGCCGGATACAGCGGCAAGACACCTTAACGGCGTAACGAGTCTGGCATCAATCGCAGAAGACGAGCTTTTAGTTGGTACATCCGAAGGCCTGTGGCACCTGGCTGTCGATGGCACGGTCAAAGGCCATTTCTCCTATAACTCAGAGCGGCCAGATTCTATCGGAAAGGGTTTTGTGAGGGTCGTGCATCCAGACGAAGATGGCCAAGTCTGGGTAGGCGTTGGCGGTGACGGCCTCTACCAATACCATCCAAAAACAGCCAGTTTTAAAGCATTTAAGCACGACCCGGCCATCCCCCATTCCATCAGTGGCAACTACATCACCGCACTATTGGCAGATGGCGACTACCTTTGGGTAGGTACCCGTTCAAATGGGCTTAATTTGTGCCAGAAAGTCACCATGGCTTGCCAGCGTCTGCAGGTCAGCAACACTGGCCTGAGCCACTATTACATTACTGATATTGCAAAGGATAACCAAGGTACCGTTTGGGTGGGCACCGATGGCGGCGGCCTACATAAGGCGGAGTTCCAGCAAAGCGGCGACGTCATAGAGGTGAAGGTGACTCCAGAGCCCGCTTTGGCTGCCGATTCAATTAAATCCATTTCGTCAGGCACATCAAATGAGGTTTGGGTTGCCAGCAGCGACGGCCTGTATAACCTTGATTTGAGCGAGCAAGTTTTTCATCGTGTACAGGACACTAACCTCAACAGTGCCGGTGGCTTTTCTCAGCGTGCTCGCTCACGCAAAGACGGCGTCAATTTGTTTGGCACCAATAATGGGCTGTACCTATTTTCGGGCTCTCTTCATCCTGAGCCTCAGACGCGCTTTCCCATCCGTTTTACCCGCATACTTTCAGACAGTTTGACACACCCACTCCTTTCCTCAGCGATTCAAGAGCCATTTGCGCTTTCTGTACCCTGGGGCGGCTGGCTGAACCTGGAATTTTCGCTGCTGGACTATGGCTCATCAAACCACAGTTACCAATACCGTATGTCCCGAGACAGCGAGTGGATAGCGTTGAGCAATATGCATCAACTCAACTTCTATAGACTCGCCCCCGGAGTCCACCAGCTGGAGGTGCGTGGTAAAGGTCGAAACCAGATTTGGAGCCAGCCTGCAAGACTGGATCTCACTGTCGTCCCGCCCTGGTGGCGCAATACAAGCTATATCGGCTTGATATTGGTGTGTATCGCATTGATTGCCATCAGCTATCACAGGTTTCGTATGGCAAAGTGGGAGCGGTATAGCCGTCGTCTCAATGCATTAAAAGAAGAGAACCTGGCTGTTATCGCGCAGCTTGAGCAAAACGAGCAGCGCCTTAAGTCGGCCCTTGAAGGTATGCGCAGTCTGGCCACCCGCTTACAACACGCTAAGGAAGAAGAGCGAAAATCCATATCCCGCGAGCTGCATGATCAATTTGGTCAATCCCTCACAGCCACCCAAATAAGCCTGCAGCTCTTCAGGCGTCAGCACCCCAACGACAGCGGACTGATTGACACCTGCATTGGCACTATCCAATCGATGATCAAACAGGTGCGTGCCATCTCGTTCGATTTACGCCCAAGTCTTCTGGATGACGTCGGCTTGGTGGCAGGCCTCAACCGGCAGCTGAGTAATATGTCAGCGTCGCTGCCAAGGCCTATTGCGTTTAGTGCCGATGAGCAGTTCCCAAAACTCAATCCCGAACTGACTACCACCCTGTTTCGGGTGATCCAGGAGTCTGTTACCAATGCCATTCGTCACGCACATGCCACAACGATAGCTGTGCGGCTTTACACCAGGGACAACACAGTGACGGCGGAAATTTCTGACAATGGCATTGGCTTTAACCCCGATGATATCAACACCAAAATCACAGAGGGCGGCCATCTTGGGTTGCTTGGGATTGAAGAGCGGGTCAAGTCAATGCAAGGTCATCTACACATTAAGGCTGCACCCAATAGCGGCGTTTTCATTTCAGTTGAGTTTCCCTATGAACACTAATAACAGCGTGGTCCTGGTCGACGACCATGAACTGGTTCGAGCAGGCATTCGAACCTTGCTGAACACCATCGATGCTATCGAAGTTATAGGTGAGTGTGGTGATGGCCTGGACGCCATCTCCATGGTGAAGCGATTGCAGCCAAATCTGTTGGTGCTGGATATCTCTATCAAAAGCTTAAGTGGCATGGAGGTGGTTAAGCAGATTTCAGCCCAGTCCATACCGGTGAAAATCCTTATCCTCTCGATGCACAACAATGTGGAATATGTGGCTAAATGCCTGAAAGACGGCGCTGATGGATATCTGCTTAAAGACGCCGCCGTGGATGAATTGGAGCCGGCCATCAGAAAGGTGTTACAGGGTGGCAACTACATCAGCAAAGAAATCGACATCAGTTTGCTGGATAAATTATTAGCCACGAATCAGCTTATCCCCTCCCTGCTTGAACTCTTAACCAGCAGGCAAAAACAAATCCTGCGGCTCATTGCCGAAGGCTACTCCACTCGACAAATTGCTGAATCTGTCTGTGTCAGTATCAAAACGGTGGAAACACACAGAGCCCATATCATGGCAAGGCTGCAAATCTTTGATATTGCCGGTCTGGTTCGATTTGCTTTAAAGGAAAAACTGATCCCCTGAGTTAGATGCTGCGAAATTCCATAAGCTTCAACCTGAGTCCGCAGGCCATTTGCTGTGTCCATTTTTGCTTTTCACCGATGGCTGTTTACCTACGTATAAATCAGTTCCCCGATACACTGTGTAACATTATGCCAACAAATGCAGAGCAGCATATGTGATTGAAATTATGTGAGTTTAATTCTTAATAACTGAAACACTTAAAGGTTTATTCGTCTGCATTATGAGATAAACGCGACTCAGACCCGCAATTAAAACAGCTTTTTTGGAGCAACATAAAAATCACAATAACCAGGCCAAGCACCAATATGACGGCACACTTAAGCATCTACACCCACAAATCCAACGCTGAGCCACCACATCTAACCACTACGCAAGACTAATCCCACCGAATCACCCAGAGCAAAACATTCACAAAAAACAGCATTTCACTCTACTACCCAGATCCTGTTTTGCCGTTTCGAAAAATCAGGGATTCCCTGATATCTGAGCAAAATCCGAATTGCTAGCGTGACAGCAGGTAGTCGCTCTACCGAAAACTTGAACATGTCACAACAAGGATACTCTATGAAACTCAAGCCACATCTGATGGCGCTGCTGTCTGCGCTGATACTGCTTGTGCCGGCATCACATGCCGCAAAACTCAACCCGCAAAATTTAAAACAGCTGATCTCCGAGTCTGAAAGCATTTTGTCCGGACAGGTGCAAAGCGTAACTGACGGCGTCACCGAGCAGGGGCTCCCCTACACCCAGGTCACCATTAAGGTGAATAGCGCCGCCAAAGGGAAGCATGAAAAGAACTCGCTCTACACCTTCCGCCAGTTTGGATTGACCAAACCCCGCACCATGGCCAATGGCAAGCAAATGCTGGCGGTCGCGCCTGAAGGGTTTCCGCGCTGGAACGCCAATGAAACCGTGATTGTGTTCATGCATCAGGCGGCAAAACTGACGGGGCTTCGAACCACTGCCGGCATGGCCAATGGCAAGTTTGTCATTCAGGGGGGCAAAGTCAGTAACGAGTTTAACAACCGCGGCATTTTCGACGGAATCGAGTTTACTCAGGGGCTTTTGTCAGAGTCCGAAAATACCATGTTGAAGACAAGCGGCGCCGTAAGCGCTGCCGACTTTATGAGTCTGGTGGGCAAAGCCGTCTCTGAGCAGTGGATTAGCAATGGGAAGATGAAATAATGAAAATCAAACAATTAAGTGTTGCCATCATAGGTTTGCTGAGCGCAGGCACAGCATTGGCCGCAGGTCCTTTATTAACCACAGACGATGGCACTCCCACTCCATTACTGTGGGATACTTCCAAAGGTGCGATTCCCGTTTATGTCGATGGTGGCAATGCCTTCACCTATGATTACGACGGCAGTGTGTTCCTCTCAATTGAGCGGGCCCAGGAAATTACCCAATTTGCCTTTGATCAGTGGAACAATGTCGAAACCTCCACCTTCCGCGCCGAAATAGCGGGAACCATCGAGCAACAAACCGGCATTGCCGACGTGACCGGCGCCAACGCCGCCGAGATCTATACCAAGGAAAATGGCTACGGTTTCTGGGTATTGTACGATACCGACGGCAGCATCCTCGAAGACTTCTTCGGCGTACCCAAGACTGCTGTACTGGGCATTGCCTTCCCTGAAATTGCCGATGCCAACAATGTAATTATTGAAGCCACTGCCGTGCTTAACGGCTGGAACGTCTACGTTAACGATACCGAAGGCAACCAGGTTGCCGGTGTCTTCACTCACGAGTTTGGCCATGCGATTAACCTGTCACACTCGCAGACAAATGGTCAGCTGGGCTACATCAGCAACACCTTTGCCCCACTCTACCCAGGCGTTGCCGGTTGCGGTGTAGAGCCGATACACGCCTATAACTGGCCTGACTGGTACGGCCCTACCAATCCGGCTGATCCAGAAATCATTGAAACCATGTTTCCCTTTATCAGCCACAATGGCGCCGGCGGTGTAGCTCAAAGCACCGTGAATGTGCTGGATGATAAAGTCGCCATTTCCAACCTCTATCCAACTGAAGCCTACAAAACCGGCTTTGGCTCCATTGAAGGCACACTGCGCCTTAAAGATGGCCAAACCGAGTACAGTGGCGTGAATATCATCGCCCGTAACCTAAATAACCCCTTGATGGATGCGGTATCTGCCCAGTCAGGCTACCTGACCCAGGGAAAAGTCGGCCCCGATGGCTACTTCAAAATCAACGGCCTGACGCCAGGTCAAAGCTATGTGCTTTATACCGAAGAAATTAATGTGGGCGGCTATCCAACCCAGCAGATGCCCATAGTCTCTGTCGCCGAGTACTGGAACGAGAATGAAGGCAGTAATCCTGTCTCAGATAACAAGTGCGACTTTACCCCGATTGTCGCTGAAGCGGGCAAGACCAAACAGGCCGATTTGACCTTCAACGGTTACGATGATGGTGTCAATTTTCGTCCGATTGTGAACGCCTTCCTGACCGATCTTGCCAAAAACGGCCGCTCATCCATGGGCACCATCATGGGTTATGGCTTTACCTGGGATGAGAACAAAGGCTTCGAGATGCTGCCCGATTACGTGACTGTCGATACCGGGCGCATGAATCGCAATGGCACCAAGCTGCTGGTCAATTCAGATCATGACCGCAATGGTGTCAGCGAGCCGGCAATCTGGTCTGACTCAAAGGGCGTGATGCCATTGGGTGACTTTACCGGCAACAGCTGCGGTGGCAGCTCCCAAAGTGGCACCCAGGCAGCCTCGGCGTGGGATATCGACGATGCAGGCAACACTGTAGTCGGCCTGGCCTACAAAGATGTCGATAACAATGGCATGTGTTACGAGTACGACAAAGGCGAATTGGTGCCTTTTATCTGGACGCCCAAAAAAGGCATGCATGAACTCGATACCCGCAATGTGGATTGGAGCTGGAGTTCATGGGTCCGCGCCCACGCTGTGTCCGGCAATGGTGAAGTGGTGATGGGCTCCCTCGACGGTTGGGAAGCAGTAGCCTGGGTAAACGAAGGCCCAATGATCAACCTGTACCAGCAGGTCGGTGCCATTGAAGCCAATGCTGCATCTTACGACGGTAAGCAAGTAGCCTTGGGCACACTGCAGGGCAACGTGATGATGTGGGACCACAGTAAGAGCGGAGACGCGGCCTTTACCGACATGGGCGGACTCAAGTGGTGTGAAGACGTGCCCTTTATGCTCTGGGGCCAAAATGCCTGCGAAGAAATGGGCAGTGATTGGGTTCACAGCTTGTTTGGCGAATACGCAGGTTTGGTGCCTTTTGACATGAGCGATAACGGCGACGTCATCGTCGGGCGTGCCGGTGACTTCTGGGCAGGTTTTGTCGGCGCCATTTACATCAAGGAATTGGGATGGATGACGCTGGATGAGTTCTTCAGCAAGCAGGGCGTGATGGAAGCACTCAATACGTCCATGAATAACCCGCTGTCTCTCAGTGCCTCCGGCAGCAAAATGGTCGGCGGCATTGCGGGAGCCATGGTGTCGTATCACGTGGACATGAGTGAGGTTTATGTCTGTGAGAATGGACAATCTGTCAAAACCGGATTCCCGAATGGACTGATTAACAAAGTGAAGTCCGGTGCAACCTTTGGCCGCTGTGAGCACCTTGACTGATAAGGCTTTGGGCGTGGTGCACCAACTGCCCTCGCCCCATTTATCAGCCCCATGAATTAACTGGCTCAAAACAAGGCACATCAGTACGAGACTGATGCATTCAGTTCTCAAGCCGGTGGCCTTCATCATTCGCGACGTGGCTCACTGCCTGAACACTGCCCAAGGCAGGCACCGCAGGCACTGAGACAGTACAAATTATTTTTGGAACAGATATGAAAACAATCACAAAAACCCTGCTTGCCGTTGGTATCGGGCTGGTATTCAACGCCAATGCCGCAGACGACAGATACATTATCCAGGTGGACAGCGAGCATAAAGGCGCCGTAAAAGCCCTGGCCAAAAAACTTGGTGCAAACATCAACACCGAAGGCAAGGCATTCTTTTCTGCCACATTTTCCGGAAAAGACCTCGCTTCCGTGAAGGGCCTGCTGAACAATCCTCACATCAAACTGATTGAAGAGGATGCCAAGCGCGAGCCTCTGGGATACAGCGACGACATTGGCGATCCCCGTGTTACTCAGCTTACCCCTTATGCTGTGTATCAATCCCAGGCCGATCAATTGACATTGCAGGCCAATACTGGCGTCAAAGTGTGCGTAATCGACTCGGGTCTTGACCGCTCAAATGAAGACTTCCTCTGGCAAAATATCACCGGTGATAATGACCCCGGCACCGGAACCTGGGATGAAAACGGAGGCCCCCACGGCACCCATGTGGCCGGCACCATTGGTGCAGCGGACAATGGCATTGGTGTAATTGGTATGGCACCCGGTGTAGAAATGCACATCATCAAGGTGTTTAACTCAAACGGTTGGGGATATTCGTCAGATCTGGCTGTCGCCACCGAGAAGTGTGCTGCTGCCGGGGCAAATATCATCAACATGAGTCTTGGCGGTGGCCGCGCTAACAGCACCGAGGAGAACGCCTTTAAGGAATTCACCAAAAATGGCGGCTTGGTAATTGCTGCTGCAGGTAATGATGGCAACAGCGTCAGAAGCTATCCGGCGGGCTATGAATCGGTAATGATGATTGGTGCCAATGACGCTAACGACGAGATTGCCAGCTTTTCCCAGTTTCCCGCCTGTACCATTGTCTATTCAGGCAAGGGCAATAAGAATAGCCAGCAAATCCTCGACACGACCTGTGTCGAAGTCACGGCCGGCGGGGTAAACACCCTGTCCACCTACCCCGCCGACATGGCGCTGGCATCACTGCTCAGCACTGGCGCAGAGGTCATTGGCTCCAGCGGTATGAGCTATGCAGCCAAGGGCAATGTCACAGGCGATGCATATTACATGGGGCTGGGTTCAACGGTAGATCCCATGGCAAACGGCAAGGTGTGCTTGATTGACCGGGGTGAAATTTCCTTTAACGACAAGGTGATAAACTGCGAAGCCTCGGGTGGTATCGCTGCTGTGATAGTTAACAATGTGGCTGGCATGCTGTATGGCACCCTGGGAGCCGAAACGACTACCACAATCCCCGCCGTTGGCGCAGCCCTTGAAGACAGGGACACACTTCACGGCGCAGCCATGTTGACGGTCGAAATCGGCGGCTCAGATTATGGCCTGATGAGCGGAACCTCCATGGCTACACCCGCAGTCAGTGGTTTGGCAGCACTGCTGTGGTCAAATCATCCGGAATGTAACGGCACGGATATTCGTCAAGCACTGAAAATGACCGCCTATGATGCAGGCGCTTCGGGCAGGGATGATTATTTTGGCTACGGTATCGTGAAAGTGGCTGATGCGCACCAATACTTGTTGGACAAGCGCTGCAGCGCAACTCCCACAGTGGACATTCAATTGACCAGCTCCAGCTACTCCGGCAAACGCGGTGAACAGGTCGAGCTGAATTGGTCCGGCGCCAGCACCCGTAAGGTCAATGTTTATCGAAATGGGGTGGTCATCAGTGCCACTGCCAATGATGGAAACTTCGTTGACACCCTCAATAACCCCTATGGCATCTACAGTTATCACATTTGCGAAGATGGCACAGGAAACTGTTCCGACATCTCCAGCGTGACCTTTAATTAACTGCCGCCCCCTGATTGCAAGAGCGCCCCCGGGCGCTCTTTTTATTGATGTGCCTCATAGCCCAGCCGCAGCAAGTGCGGGACAAAGCATCAATATCTGATCAGCCGGCGCAAGTCTAAAGCCCAAAAACAAAAAAGCCCTGTCTTTACAGACAAGGCTAATTTGACATTGGCGGAGCGGACGGGACTCGAACCCGCGACCCCCGGCGTGACAGGCCGGTATTCTAACCAACTGAACTACCGCTCCCCAATTGATGCTGCGCATATTACCCAGAGCGCGAATTTCGGTCAATGGCTTTTTTACACTTTTTAAACCAAGGGGTTAAAAATCCGCCAGCCTCTGTTTACCTCTGCTGGACTCAGTCGTCCGGCAGGGTCAGGTCGATATCATCCAGGGTTTCTTTCATGCCCTTTTCAGGTGCATCTTTGGCGGCCGCTTCTGCTGCCGCGGCAGCCAGGGCTTTTTTAAGCGCCTGACGCTTGCGCCAGAAGATAAGCGCACCAACACCCAAAAGCAGCAGCACCACATTCACCCCAATCAGCAGGTACATGGCACTTTCTTTGGCCTTGGCTTCTTCGGCGGCGGCGATGGCGGCTTCGCGGGCCGCAATTTCCTCTGGGCTTGGTGGCGGCGCCGGCGGTTCAATCAGGTTGAAGAACTGCTCCGGCAGACTGAGCACAATCTCGCGACCATCGAGGGTGGTGGCAAAGGCGTCACCCTTAATGCGGTAACTGCCAAACTCATGCACTTCGGGCAGCACAAACTCGGTGCTGCCTTCTGCCATTTCCGAGATGGTCATCGGCAGCTGCAAACCGGCAGGTCCCACCAATTCCAGCTCCAGCAGGGTTTCCGGCAGCGACAGCGACTCGGTATTGACCAGAATGCCGAGCTTATAGCGGCCGGTTAACGGGTCTTCCGGTTCAATAAGTTTGAGCTCAATCGGGTGCGGCGACAGCACTATGTCGGTTTCCTGCTCCCGCTCAAACACGTTGTTGCGTGCCCGCACCAGAAACTTGTAATGGCCCCAGGGCTGATTTAAGTTGATTTTGCCGGTAAAAATGCCGTCATCGGGGCGGCCATCCAGCCCTTCACCATCATCTTTGTAGCTGCCGACAGTAACTGTGCCGGTGGCAAAGTTTTCATCGCCTGGCTGGTGATCGCTGATAAAGCGCGCTGTCCATTCCACCAGGTAATCGAGCCCCGGCATCCGCAGACGCTCGTTATCCCCCATCAGTCTCGCGGTAATTTTTACCCGCTCGCCCTGAAACAGCGGCTGAGGTAAGGGATCGATTTGCACCGACAACTTGCTCAGCATCAGCAGCTTAGAGCCTTCGGTAACCTTACCCACCAATTGCCAGGGGCCAGGCTCAGGGTTTTCAATGGTGATGATGTCGCCGGTGACGCCATCGGTCCAGCGCACCGTATCAGGGTGACGATTGGCATACCACTTGGAGCCATCGGGCAGCACCACCACCACTGGGGCACTGCCATAATCGCGCTGTATCACCAGTGTGAGGCTATCGACCATATGGTCGATTCGAAAGCGGTTTTTAAGCTCCCTCGCCTGCTCCACAGGCACGGTTTCGGCGTACACAGGCGCCGCCAACAGGCAGCACACACAGCTGAGCAGCAGAAGTTGCAAGGCTTTGAACAAGGTGGTTATCCCCGCCAGAGGCATTTGCCCGATTTGCCTACCAAATCAAGCCGTTTTTCATGACTATCCAGTTCATCGGCCGTGGCGCTGACAACTTTAAGGGCAGGACGATTGCTATCGAGGCGGATGATGCCGCCATCGGAGCGACCGCCTTCATCTGCGCTCAAATTAAACTTGGTCTGGCCGCCGGTCATGATGAGGTAGACATCGGCCAGGATCTCGGCATCGAGCAAAGCGCCGTGGTAGGTGCGGCGCGAGTTATCTATGCCGTAACGCTTACAGAGCGCATCGAGGTTGTTCTTCTGTCCGGGGTGTAAAAACTTGGCCACCGCCAGGGAGTCGAGCACATCACAGATGTCGTCCACCACTGGCCCGCGTGGGTTCAGCATAGAAAACTCGTGATTAATAAAGCTCATATCGAACGATGCGTTGTGTGCCACCAATTCAGCGCCGCGGATAAATTCGATAAAATCGGCGGCCACTTCGTGGAATCGTGGCTCGTTGGCAACCCGCTCGTTGGTAATGCCGTGAACCGCGATGGCTTCTTCATCAATCGGCTGACCGGGGTTGATGTATTGGTGGAAGGTGCGGCCGGTCGGGCGGCGGTTAATCACCTCCACACAGCCAATTTCAATGATCCGGTGGCCAAGGTACACGGCACCGGCCCCCTGATTCATACCTGTGGTTTCGGTATCGAGAATGATCTGCCTTTCGGCACTTGAGATGATATTCATAGGAAATTCTGGCCTTTAACAGGCGAAAAACGGTTATACTCGCCGGGAATCACGACTATGGTAACAACTTGATGAGCGAACGGAAACAGATCCGCATTTACACCGACGGATCCTGCCTTGGCAACCCGGGCCCGGGTGGCTACGGGGTGGTGATGATTTACAAACAGCACCGCAAAGAAATGGCCGGCGGCTACGCGCTGACCACCAATAATCGCATGGAGCTGCTCGCCCCCATTCTGGCGCTGGAGGCCTTAAAAGAGCCCTGCGACGTTATCCTCACCAGCGACAGCCAATATATGCGTCAGGGGATCACCGAGTGGATCCACGGCTGGAAGAAAAAAGGTTGGGTTACAGCCAGTAAAACCCCGGTGAAAAATGTCGACCTGTGGAAACGCCTCGATGCCGCGGCGGCCAAACATAAGGTAGATTGGCGCTGGGTGAAGGGACACGCAGGCCATGAAGAAAACGAGCGCTGCGACACCCTGGCCCGCGAAGCGGCCGAAGCCAAACCCACCACAGCTGACGAAGGCTACCTGGCGTCCCTTTGAGATGGCTGAATCACTAAGCCGCTAACACAAAGCCGCTTACGCTAAAAAGTCGGATTAAGGCCGGATATCGAAAAAACTCTGGCAAAACGTCACAAAGGCCTCCGCCAATGCCGTTGGCTGGCGGCTCTTGTGGCGAATAAGAAAGAACTGACGAGTGAGCGACAAGCCCTCCACTTCCACCAAGCCCAGCTCCCGCCGGGCGAACTCACGCTCCAGCGCCAGCTGCGACAATACCCCAAGCCCCGCGCCCTGCTTTACCGCAAGCTTGATGGCATCGGCGGTAGAGAAACAAAATCGCGCCTCTGGGTGCAGCCCCAAATCGTGGGCCGCATTCACAAACACTTCACGGGTACCCGAGCCTTCTTCTCTCAATACCCAGGGTTGACCACGCACCTCTTCCACTGACACCCGTTTACCGGCAAAGGGGTGGGCCGGGTGGCAAAACACCTTAAGGCTGTCTTTATGCCAGGGGGTAACGGTTAAGCGCCTGTCGACGCAGTGGCCCTCAATAAAGCCAAGTTCCACGTCAAAGTTCGCCACCTGCTCAATCACTTTAAGGGTATTGTGGATCGAGACATCCACCAGGGCTTCGCTGTGCAGCTGACCGAAGGCCACCGCCGACTTGGCCAGCAGGAAGTTACCTATGGTGGTACTGGCGCCCACTTTAAGCTCGCCGGCAAGCACTGATGATCGGGCAGTAAAAAGCCCCTCGATTTTACCCGCCTGATGTAAAAGCTCGGTGGCAAGGGGCAACAGCTGCGCGCCCTGGGCGTTGAGTTTAAGCCGGTTGCCCACCCGCTCAAACAGCCGCACCGACAATTGCTTTTCAAGCTCGCCAAGTGCCATTGAGGCGGCAGGGCCTGTCATGCCAAGTTCATCAGCCGCGCGGCTTACTTGCCCCTGACGGGCCACGGCTTCAAAGACTTCAAGCTGTCTTAAGGTCATCTTCATGGGTCAGCGGCCCTGCCCCTGACTGCCCGCTTTGCTCATGCGTCCGGCGCGGCCTGCGCTGGTAGCAGTTGACCATTTGGGCTGCCTGAGTTTCCACTTGGCCCCCACCGGTGTGAGAGGAATATCGATTTTACGCGCCACAATCAGATAAAAGCTGCCGGCACCGGGCAGCCAGGCCTGCAGCACATCCTGCCAGAAGCCAAAACGTTCAGGCGAGCCAATCAGCGGATGGTAGAAAAAGCGCTCGTCGCTCACCACCTGGTATCCCAACAGCCCCAACCAGTCGCGGACCCGCGAGGGTAAGAAGAACTGGCCATCCCAGGGCGACTGTTCCCGCAGAGAAGGCAGCAACTTGCCCAAAAACAGACTGCTCAGCGGATTACAGCCAACAATAAACAAATAGCCGCCACTGATAAGCACCCGGTCGACTTCACGCAGAATGCGGTAAGGATCGCCTTCAAATTCCAGCAGCAGACTCATCAGCACCGCATCGATACAGGCGTTTTGGAAGGGTAACTGATGAAAGTCGGCCTGAACCCCCAGGCCTTCGGCGCAGTCGAGGGTAATTTGATGGCCGATTTTACAACCCGAGGTATCCAGCGCCGACGATAAGGCCCCCAGTTTCAGCAAATGATAGCCAAACACCTTGGGCCACCAGGGCGCCAGGGTCTGGTTTACCGATGTCATTAGCTGTGGGTGGGCTGGCAGTGCTTGCCAAGGGCCCGGGGCATTGGTCATGGGCGTGTCGAAAAAGACGTAATGTAGCAACAGCATACCGCAAATTTTGCGCCGATGGCACTGATAAGCCCCCGGGCCGGTTCGCAAAAACCATTAATTGGGCTTAATCAAGCCCCCGGGAAAGTGAAGGGATTTTCACTGTACTTTCATCGTAATGCCGTGACACACTCGGCCCTGGTCCAACTAATTACCGAGCAACCCCATGTATTCCATCACACCTATTGCTGCCTTCAATGACAACTATATCTGGATGCTTGGCCCCATTGATGGTGGCGATGGCGTACTGCTGGTTGACCCGGGTGACGCCTCACCTGTGATTGCTACCCTGGAGCAACAGGGGCTGCGAATTGCCGCCGTATTGCTGACTCACCACCATGGCGATCACAGCGGCGGGATCAGCGACCTGCGCCAATGGGCATCGAGCCGCGGAGAATCTTTTAAAGTGTATGGCGCAGCAACGTCGGAGTTTACCGATGTGCCCTGCTACGATGGCGATACTCTGATGTTGCCAGAGCTTGCCGCGGCGCCGCCCAGCATGCAGGTGTTGGCAGTGCCTGGTCATACCCTGGATCATCTGGCCTTTGTAATCGATAACGCCCTCTTTTGTGGCGATACCCTGTTTTCTGCAGGCTGCGGCCGTCTGTTTGAGGGCACGCCCAAGCAGCTATTTGATTCTCTTGCCAAAATCAAAGCCCTACCCGCCGATACCCAGGTGTACTGTGCCCACGAATACACCCAAAGTAACCTGAAGTTCGCCGCCGTAGTCGAGCCTGACAATCTGGCACTTGCTGACTACATCCAGGACGTCAACGCCAGGCGCCAGCTGGGTAAGCCTTCCGTTCCCACAGTGCTTGCCACTGAGCTTGCCATCAATCCGTTTTTGCGTACCGAGCAGCCGCAGCTAGCCGCTGCCGTGTCGGCACATTGGCAGCAAGCAGTCACAGATGCAGTGACCTGCCTCGCCCTTTTGCGGCGCTGGAAAGACAATTTCTGATCTTTGGGTTACCATATCCGCCTTTTTGCGCACTCCACGGATGATTTGTCGGTCGTTTGTTTGACCAAGATGCGTAACATGCCTGCCAGGCAGGGCTAAAACCAATAACAATGAGGGTTGCCTGTTTTTGATGCGACACTACAACTTACTGTTTGCCGGCGGTCTTTTGCTGCTGTCCGGCTGTCAACTGACGCCCGACAATAGTCCGGCTGCCGATGACGACACCGACACCAACCTGGTATTGGCCACCGAACCTGCAAAGCCGCAGGATCTGCACCATGACGAAGTCGTCATTGAGGTGAAAAATCTGTGGCAGCGGCTGCAGGATGGTATGCATTGGGAAGCCCCCAACGAAGCCTACGTGGCCCCTTATCGCAAGCGACTGCTGGCCAATCCGCGCCATCTTGAGCAGATCTTCAGCCGCGCCGAGCCCTTTCTGTATTTGATTGTGGAAGAGCTCGACCGCCGTGGTCTGCCGCTGGAGCTGGCGCTGCTGCCTGCCATCGAAAGTGCCTTCGATGCCGATGCGCTGTCACACGCCAGTGCCTCAGGGCTTTGGCAACTCACCCCACCCATGGCGCGCTACTTTGGCCTGAAAATGAATTGGTGGTACGACGGCCGTAACGACATCGCCGCCTCCACCAAGGCCGCTGCTGATTTCCTCGAGTACCTTTACGATCGGACAGGTAACAACTGGCACTATGCCATTGCCGCCTACAACAGTGGCGAAGGCCGGGTTCTGAGCGCCGTAAAAAACAACCAGCGTCAGGGCAAGCCAACGGATATCTGGGCACTGAAACTGCCCAAAGAAACCCGCAATTATGTGCCTAACCTGCTGGCGCTGGCAGATGTGGTCAAACATGCCGACCGTTATCAGGTGAAACTGCCTGCCATCAAAAACGAGCCAGTTATCGACGTTGTGGACATAGGCAGCCAGATTGAGCTGAGTCTGGCCGCCAAACTCTCAGGCGTGTCGGTGAATGAGCTTAAAAGCTTAAACCCCGGCTACCGTCAGTGGGCGACCGCCCCCAAAGGCCCACATACCCTGATAGTCCCCGTGGACAAAGTAGAAAACTTTGTTGTGGCTTTGGCGCAAACCCCGGAAGACAGCCGGGTGAACTGGCGCCGCTACCAAATCAAGCGTGGTGATTCGTTATCGGTTATCGCCCGCCGTTTTGGCACCACGCCTCAGGTGCTTAAGCAGGTGAACCACATGAAGTCCAATAACCTGATTGCCGGCAAGGAGCTGGTGGTGCCCGCCAGCGCCGTGACCGAAAATCTGGCCATTGCCGGTACGCCGCAAAAAGCCCAGACCTATAAGGTAAAAAATGGCGACAGCCTGTGGAAAATCGCCAACGCCCATGGCATTACCGTGGATGATTTGACCAACTGGAATAATCTCAGCAGCAAGGCTGTTATCAAAAAAGGCCAGCTGCTGACCGTGTGGCCTGCCAGCAAAAAGGCCGCTAAATCCACCACTTATAAGGTGAAAAGTGGCGACTCTTTGTCGGTGATTGCCAAAAAGTTCAAGGTAAAGGTATCCGAGCTGATGAGCTGGAACCAGCTTTCCAGCGCCGCCATTCGCCCAGGGCAAACCCTGACGGTGATGCTGAGCGGCAGTTAAGTAGTTATCCGAACGCTTTCACGTTCAAACATTCATCAAAATGAAAAAGCAGCCATAGGGCTGCTTTTTTGTTGGCGGATGCGGCAATGCATCCTATATAAGCACTGCTATAAGCTGATAACTGTGGGGAGCATCAACTCCTGGCCATCTGCGCTGCGCCCGGCAAACTCGGCGGTTAAACGGCACTCACCGCCGCAGCCATCCAAAAGGCGCCTTGGCACATCGAAGCGAAATTGCAGAATGCCGCCGGCACTGATGGTTTCCTCACGAAGCGCCTGGGTAAACATCATCTCATCAGACCATGCCCAGATAAGCTCACCATTGGCGCCGCTAAGCTTAAGGTCGGCACTCATACCTGAGCGAAAGTGGGCGCTGATGCTACCATTGCCGCTATGGCTCACATCCAACTGCCAGCGCTGATATTCGGCGCTCACTTCTATCAGGCTTAAACTGCCTTGCAGAGGCGCTGTTGCCTGTGCGTCCTGCATCTTAGCCACTCCCTGGGTTTCGCCCGTTGCCGCCGGTTTGTTCGCTGCAGCCTGCTCTGCGTCCTGAGTTGCGTCCTGAGTTGCGTCCCGAGTTGAATCCTGGGCTGGATTTAGTTCCAGCGCCCAGGCGTCAACTGCCGTAAAGGCACCAAGCTGCAAAAACACAAGCAGCGCACCTGTCTGCCAACGCGGGTGCATTATTTACCGCCCAGCTTGTTGAACAGCGAATCTTTGAGCTTGTCTTTCAGCTTGTCAGTTTCCTGCTTGAGCTGGCCTTTCATCAGCGCTTCTGTGTCGAGCGCAAACTTGGGCTCGGTAAAGCTGCCGCTGATGGCAAGGGGAATATCCACGCCCGACAGCGCCGTGTTACCGCCCTGACCTTCGAGCGATCCCACCACCTTGGTAGACAGCTTGTAGTCGAGGGTCTCAGCCAGCAAATCGGCGCCGCCGTTACCGGAAATCCGCAGCAATGGCGACAGCATCAGCAGATCCGGGTTGTTGGCCTTGCCGTTGGCGATGGCAATCGAGCCGGTCAGGCTGGAGAAGTCGGTCTTTTGCTCCACATTCCCTTCTGTGCTCAAGTCACCCTTGAGCTTGGCCTGGGCGCCGCGGATCATCTGCGGCACGTTCACGCCGTAAAGCGCGCCGTCTGCCACTTCAAACTTACCGTTGGCAACGAGGTTTTGCTTGGCGCGCTCAGGCACCAGGCCCACGCCCTTACCCTGAATATTGAAGTTGGCGGTACCGGCCAGTAAGTCCACCTCAGCAGCATCTTTCAACAGCGGCTGAATTTGTACGCCGCTGATAACCTTATTAAAGCTGTAAGAAGCGACTTTTTTCCGACCGTCAAGACTGGCACTGGCGCTCAGTTTTCCGCCGTAAAGCCCTGCCGAAAGTTCATCGACCTTCAGCACGCCGCCATTGAGATTGGCCTTGAGTTTCCAGTCCTGGGTCGACAACCCCGACACCTTGACAGAGGCGATGCTTAAATCAAGCGCAGCGTCAACGGCCTTCATGCCGGTTAAATCGGGTTCAGTTTGGGCGGGCTGGGCGCTTTCATTGCCTTTCGCCTTGGCGTCCGCTGCTTTATCGGCCTTATCAGTACCCAAAAGCGCATCCACATCGATGGCACCCAGCGCCAGTTTCACTTTCACCTGCGGCACCTTGCGGCCATAGTTGGCATCGATGCTGCCCTTGCCTTCCACGTCCATCACCTTCAATGAATCCACGGCAAGGCTTGCGGTTTGAGCGGCAAGGTCGGCCTTCACGCCGCCGTTAAAGAGCACCTTAACCTCCCCCTTGGGCAGAGAGGCGCCCTTGGCATCCAGCGCCAGTTTAAAGCCTGCCAAATCGAGGGCATTCAGCGCGTCATTCACGGTAAGGGTGGCACTGCCTTCACCGCCAAGCTTCACATCCGGGGTATCGGCGCGGAAACTTATCTCAAGTGGTGTGGCCTTGCCCGGGGTAAATTCACCCAGGGTGAGGGATTCCAACGTGAATTCCTGACGGCTGCCAGCGGCTTCATCAATCAGGGTGATGCCGGTGTCGGTAATGCTGATCCCGCCAATGGCGATGGCGCTGAGGCCCGGGCCACTGCCTTCGGTGGTTTCGGCTTTGGGCGCTTTATCACCGCCCTTGCTCAGGCCATCGAAACTGGTGCGGCCATCTTTGGTGGTGATCAGTGTCAGCTTGGCACCATCAATTTTCAGCTGATCGATTTGCACATCGCGGCTCAGCAGCGGCAGCAACTTCACTTCTGCCACCACTTCATTCACCGCCATCATTCGGCTTTCACTGAAGCCCTGTGGGTTTGACAGACTTACGCCAGCCAGACGGATCCCAATAGAGGGGAACAGCTGCCATGACAGCGGCTCAGTGATCTCCAGCTCGCGGCCGGTTTGCTTTTTCACTTCATCCACCAGCATGGGTTTGAAGTCGTTGGGGTCAAAAATCAGGGTGATGTAAATCACCGGCAGTGCCACTAAAAGTACAATGGCAACCAAGATCCATTTAATCAGTTTCATCCTGCGTGTCCTGTTTAATCCTGTTCAATAATGGGCAAGGCATCGTGGGAGATGGCTATCCCGTTGTCGTCGGCATAAATCCAGTCACCGGGATTAACGGTGACGCCGGCAATGCTAATGGTAACACCTGCATCGCCTAAACCACGACGTTCTGTTTTAATCGGTACCGCAAAAAGTGCCTGTACCCCCAGTGGCAGGGTGGCAAGGGTGCCCGCATCACGCACAGCGCCCTGGATAATGACCCCTGCCCAGCCGTTGTCCACCGCTGATTTGGCAATTAAGTCGCCAAGCAGAGCCTTTCGGCGCGAGCCGCCGCCATCCACCACCAATACTTTGCCATGACCGGCCGTGGCCAGAATTTCCTTCACCCGGGAGTTATCTTCAAAACAGCTGACGGTGACAACTTCGCCATAGAAGATGCGCTTGCCGCCAAACTGGCGCCAATCTGCAGCCAATAACTGCAGGTGTTCACTGAATTCATCAAACAAGTCCGGTAACAGGTCGTGCATGGGTTATCTCCCTGATATTGCGATTTATTGAGCCTTACCTACTGGCAAAACCCTTTGTTCGATTAAGGCTGTGATTATCCTGCCACAGCGCATTTCACTTTTTCATCTCATCGTACCACTGTAACGCGCTGAATATTGTGGCTCAAGAAGACGACTCTCCTTTATCTCTTGTGGTCTATTCTTTATAATCGACGTTCCTTTTTTGACCCGTCACCCGGGTCGGTCGGTTTGTACTGTAATCTGTACAGGTAAAGTGAAGCTAAGATGACAACCGAAATCGATTTACAACAAGCAATTGCCGCTCTGGATGAATACGGCTACGAAAAGAAACTGTCCACGGATCTGGAACAGGCCAGAAACAAGCAGCAAATGCGTAAGTATCTGGATTCACTCGACTACAGCCTGCGCCGTATGGAGCTGCTGCAAGAGGCAGTAAACGAGTGGGTTGCCGATAAAAAGGCCGATCTGGCCCAAAAAGAAAGCATCCAGACTTATAAAACCAAAGTCATTAATCTCTCCAAAGAATTAAACCTGTCGTATAACGAAGTGTTGGAGATTATGGCCGGTCTTGATAGCCGCAAGAAATAATTCATCAGGCCGCCAATGCGGCCTGATTTTTTATATTCCCGTTATACCTTGAATACCGCGATGATGGCTTCCATTTGTCGTGAGTCCTGCTCAATACGATCGCTGGTTTCACCCACAGCTTCACTTTTTGCCTGATTATCCCGGGAAATATCATTCATGCGGGTAATATTCAGGTTAAGTTCGGCAATCACCGCACTTTGCTGCTCCGTTGCTGCCGCTATTTGGGTATTCATATCGTTTATTTGTGCAATCGCCTGTTTGATTTCGCCAAGGGCATCCACTACCTGGGCGGTTTCGCCCACGGTTTCCTGCGATTGATCCTTGGCACGGCTGACCGAGGCATTGACTCTGTCCACCGCGGCGCGGATAGCTTCGATAATGCCATTGATTTCACGGGTTGAATCCTGGGTGCGACTGGCAAGGGTTCTCACTTCGTCGGCCACCACCGCAAAGCCGCGTCCGGCCTCTCCAGCACGGGCCGCTTCAATGGCAGCGTTCAGCGCCAGCAGGTTGGTTTGCTCGGCAATGCCCACAATCACATCCAAGATCTGCCCGATTTCGCCCGAGCTTAGCTGCAGCTCCCTTGCAACCTCAGTGGTCAGTTCCAGCTCGCTCGACAGCTTACGAATATGCTCCATGGCATTATTCACCACCAGATTTGTGCTGTCGGCCTGACGGTCAGCATTCACAGCCGACTGCGCCGCCAACTGGGCATTTGAGGCCACTTCCGATGCCGTCATCGCCATTTCATTGATGGCCGTGGCAACGCTTTCGGTTTCCTGCTGCATACTTTGGGTGACATCTGTGGCCTGATGGGCAATTTGCGACAGCCCCATCGCCAGGGTACGGCTGTCTTCCACCGAGTCGCGCACCGAGCTTACCAGCTCCTGAATGCGTGCAATAAAGAGGTTAAAGTAGGCAGCCACCTGGGTCAGTTCATCCTTGCCATCTTCTTTCAGGCGCAGTGTCAGGTTGCCCTCGCCTTCGGCAATGTCTTTGAATGCGGTCAGCGTTTGTTTGAGCGGCTCGGTGACACTGCGACTTATCACCAGCAGCAGCGCCAGCACAGGGCCCCACACCAATACAAATATCAGTAGGTATTGCCAGGCGAAGGCCTGCTCCTGGGCGGCGATGTCATCCACATATATGCCGGTTCCCACAATCCAGCCCCAGTCGTCAAAGCGTTTGACCACGCTCATTTTCGGGCTTGGCGCCTTGGCATCGGGTTTGTTCCACATGTAATGCACCAGCGCAGAGTCGCTGCGCTCGGTAAGGCGGATCATTTCACTGAAGAGCTTCACGCCGTTGGGATCGGCCATTTCACGCACATTGGTGCCGACCAACTTTTTGGCGAAGGGATGCTGGATCATCTCCCCCTGACGATTAATGGTGAAGTAATACTCGTTGCCGGCGTAGCGCAGACCATCGAGGGCCGCCAGCGCTGCCGCTTTGGCCGCTTCTTCACTGATAACGCCGCTGCTGGCCTGCTGGTGGTAGCCATCAATCATGCTGACCGCCAAATCGGTCAGGGATCGCAGCCGCGCCTCCTTTTCCTGCACCAATACAGTGTTCATGCTGCTGAAGGCATAGAAAAACATCGCCAGGGTGGCAACCACAGACAACACCAACATCAACAACATTCTTCGGGATATTCGAATATTTCTCAGGATCTGACTCAACATAAGCACTACTCCTTCCCGCCGGAACTGGACACATTTTCTCCATGTTAATGCGTGTTCCGATAAAGCACACTACACTTTAGTATGGGTTTTCAGGGGCGCGGGGAAATATGAGACCGATTGGTTTTGGGCTGATTTCACTACTGGCAGTTGGATTGTACCTGCTGATAGTAATGGGCAATCCCAAACCTGTGTTTTCAGCCCCGTTAACCATTGCGGTTTCATCCACGCCGCTATCCAGTCCTTTTATCTTAGCCGACAAGTACGGCCTGTTTAAAAAGCAAGGGCTCGAAGTACAGATAAAGCTCTACCATGGCGGCCACCGCTGCTTCGAAGCTCTGGTAAGTGGTGAAGTGGATCTGGCCACCAGCTCAGAATCTGTGGCCATGTACAACGCCTTTAAACGCAACGACTTTTCACTGATTGCCACCTTTGTCACCTCTGATAATGACGTCAAACTCACCGCGCGCCGCCACACCGGCATTGAGTCGCTTGAGGATGTTGCCGGACACAGGGTTGGCATGATTAAGGCAAGTGCCAGCGAGTATTTTTTCCACTCGGCGCTGATGCTGCACGGGGTTGAGCCAAGCGGCATTATCCCTGTGTATCTGCCGCCTGAGCAGCTGGGACCTGCGCTGCAAAACAATGAAGTGGATATGGTGTCGCTGTGGGAGCCCTACGCCAATCAGGTTGCGCAATCATTGAAGGACGAAGGTTTCCAGCTACCCACCAAGGGGCTGTATCGATTGTCGTTTAACCTGATGGCAAAGCGCGATGATGTGCAGGCCAAACACAGTGTGCACACGGCGCTACTGAAGGCCCTTGAGGATGCCATTGAGCTTATTCATAACCAGCCGGACGAAGCCCGGGCGGTAGTGAGTGACTATCTCAAGATCCCCGCAAGTGAAATCGATAGCTACTGGCCCGATTATCACTTTCACCTGACGCTGGATAAAACATTGCAGCTGGATTTGTTGTCCCAGGCCCACTGGGCCATCTCATCGGGCTATGTTGAACAGTCAGTGGCGCCGGATTTTCGCGACTTTATCGATGACACAGCGCTCAATGCGCTGCACGGACAAATGGGCGGCCCGGGAGGCACACCATGACATTGGCAGGACGCTTAAAGCTTGCGGTGATTATCTCATCACTGTTTTTGGTGGTGATGATGGGGATTTTGAGTTACATCATGTACCTCGATAATCAGGGCTACAACAACAGCTACCGATATCAGGAGCTGCAAATAACCCTGTCTCAGCTTTCAGGCGAGCTGTGGCAGCTGCGCCAATACGAAGACTTTCAGGCGCTGGAACGGGCGATTGATTTATCGTTAACCCTGGATGCTCAGCTACTGGAACTCAACCAACATCAGAATGCCAGGCTTGGCCATATAGAAAAGGCCAACACCAACCTCAGAACCCTGATGGGGCTTTATCCACGAACACAGGACGCGCTGAACAGCGAAAATCTGAATATGTTGATGGCCCGCATCAACACCATTTTGCTGTCGATGCAGGACGAAGTGGGCGAACTGCGACATCAATTGGTGGCGCGCCAGCACGAAGCCAAAAAGCTGATGTTGGTGGTGATTGCCCTGCTGCTGTTTATGTCCAAAACCGTGGTGATCCTGTTTAACCTCAATACCCTCAAGCTGTTCCGCCGTGGCCTGGATAACCTTGAGAGCGGCATTCGCCAGCTTGCCAGCGGTGATATGGCAAGCAAGGTACCGGAAGAAGTCGAGAATCCCGAGTTCACCACCTTAAGTCAGCACTTCAATCGCATGAAGCAGGAGCTTAAAGACTCTACCATCAGCCGCGCCGATCTTCAGGATGAGGTAAACAAGCGCACCGAACTGCTGCAGCTGCAAAAAGAAAAGCTCAAGTACGAAGCCGAGCACGATCCCCTGACCCAGGTTTACAGTCGCAATGCCTTCGCCCGTATTCTCGAACAAAGCCTCAAGCGACTGCAGCGCAACGGCGGCACAGGCGCCCTGCTGTTTATCGATATCAATAAATTCAAACCCATCAATGACAATTACGGCCATAACATCGGCGATCACGTGCTGATCACTGTGGCCCGTCGCATCGCTTACACCCTGCGCCAGTCGGACATGATTTCCCGCCTCGGCGGCGATGAATTTGTGGTGTGGCTTGAACCTATTGAATCACCAAAGCAGCTTGATGTGGTGGTCGAGAAACTACTGGACAAGCTGCATCAGGATATCGGTTTTCAAAACGTGCATCTGCTGATAGACGTGAGCATTGGCGTGGCCTTCTACCCGGAAGATGGCTCCAATATCGAAGCCCTGCTGGAAGTGGCCGACAAGAACATGTACGCCTGCAAACGGGGCGCGCCCAAGGGTTATGTGTCCAGCTCCCCCCGCTGAGGTAAGTAGCGGGCCAGCATTCGCATCAGCTTATCTTTCCTAAGCCACAGCAACCCGATGCAAAGCGCCAGATAGATGCCCGGCTCAATCACTTCCGACTTGACCGACCACAGGTAATGCACCGGCACCAGAATGGCCGCGACATACACCAGATTGTGTAACGTCTGCCAGCTGCGCCCAAGCCTGCGGCGCACACCATTGGGGGATGTCAGCGACAGCGCCAGCAAAATAAGCAGTGATATCATACCTACAACCAGATAAGGCCGCTTGATCACTTCTGCCAGCAGCAATCCCCAGGCAAACAGCAGATCCAGACTTAAAAACAGTGCCAAATGGATTACCGCATAGGCGAATGCCCACAGGCCCAGCAGGCGCCGGCATTGCATCAGCGCCCCCAGTTTAAGCCACTTGGCGAGGGGCGAAACCAGCAAGGTAAGCATCAGCCCGTGCAGCGCCCCTTTACCGGTAAAATGGATAAGGTACTGCACAGGATCGCCGCCGAGGCGCTCTGTCATTACCCCCCACACCAGCCACAGCAGAGGAAGCATAAAGCCCAGGTGCAACAGGGTTTTTAATACCAGCAGGCTGCGGCTGCCCAGTTTCATCAATAATACCTCTTTAAATCCAGCCCTTTATAGAGCCCCGCCACCTGTTCGCCATAACCATTAAAGGGCAAGGTGGGGATGCGGCTGGCAGAAAAAAGCCCGCCGGGGCCGATGCGCCGCTCACTGGCCTGGGACCAGCGCGGATGATCCACGTCAGGGTTCACATTGGCGTAAAAACCGTACTCATGGGGCGCCAACTGATTCCAGCTGGTGGGCGGCTGCTTGTCGGTAACACGGATTTTGACGATGGATTTGATGCTCTTAAAACCATACTTCCAGGGCACCACCAGCCGGACAGGCGCGCCATTTTGTGGTGGCAGGGTTTTGCCATACAGGCCCACACTGAGCAGCGACAAATCGTTCATCGCCTCGGCAAGCGTCAGCCCCTCAACATAAGGGTAATGAATGCCACCGCCCATCAAACGACTCTTTTGGCCGGGCATTTCGTCAGGGGAAAACAGTGTCTCGAATGCGACATGGGTCGCCCCCGCCTTCACTCCGGCTTTTTTAAGCAGCGCCGCCAGCGGAAAACCAACCCAGGGGATCACCATCGACCAGGCTTCAACACAGCGCAGCCGGTAGATGCGCTCTTCAAGACCAAACGACTTGATAAGGTCGTCGTAATCGAGCTGCAACGGCGTATCCACCAAACCTTCAACAGACAACAGCCAGGGATCCACTTTCAGCCCCTGGGCATTGGCAACAGGGTCTGACTTGGAGGTACCAAACTCATAAAAATTGTTGTGACTGATGACCTTATCTTCCGGCGTCAGTACTTCTCCTGCGCCATCAAATCCGGGTGCTTTCACAAAACTTAACGGCTCACGCACAAATGCGCTGGTTTCTTTACTGGAAAACACATCAAACAGTCCGGCATGCACCGAGCCTGGCAAACTCGCACCAATGGCTCCAAGGCCAAGCGCCTTTATGAGTGCCCGGCGGTCATGAAACAGGGACTCAGGAGTCACCTCTGACTCACTCAATTGCCATGAAGGTTTCACCGGATTTCGCCGACGGGAGAAGGATTTCATCTGCTGCTACTCCAAAATAAGTCACCTACCACAGAGGATTAGACAAGAAAAAGGTCGGACTTCTTTCATGGGCTCGTCAATTTTTTGTCCGTCTGGACAATTATCATGCTTTAGACCCTTGAAGGGGGTAATCGCCCATGCCAAGCTTAGCGCCATCGGACCCGATTTAGGAACGCCATGACCCCGCTTGAGCTTTTTTCCGTTCCCCAGTGGATTGCCATCGCCGCCATTGCCTGCCTCTTTTTGATGATTGGCGCCCTGGGAAATCAAATTCTTACCCGCAGACGTTGGGACAGCCTGGATGCCATGCGTCAAAGCCAGCATCAAGCCGCCATCGATACCCTGGAAACCCAGCTTGAAGAAGCCAAGGTTCAGCTCGATGACAAAGAAGACAGAGTTAATTTTCTCCAAAGCCGCCTAGAAGACGTCAGCCAGCGTTTGGGGGAAGCCAATGCCAAGGCCAGCCGCTTACCAACCCTTGAGCAAAACCTGGCCGACAGTGGTCGCCAGCTCATGGAAGCCCGGCTCGAAACCGCCAAAGCCCAGGCCATGCAGCAGAGTCTCAGTGCCAAATTCGAGGTTGAACGTAAAAGCTTTGAAGAGAAACTGGCGCTGCTAGAAGAAGCCGAAGAGCGGCTTAAGTTGCAATTTGAAAATCTTGCCAACAAAATTTTTGAACAAAGAGCTGAACAGTTAAAAGGCCAGAATTTACTGCAACTCGATACCGTTATCGGACCATTAAAGCAGCAGATTGACGGATTCAGAAAGCAAGTCAGTGAATCCTATTCAATCGAGCAGGCCGAGCGCAGCACCCTTAAGCATCAGCTTGAACAACTGGCGGCGCTTAACCTGCGCATGAGTCAGGATGCCATTAACCTCACCAACGCACTTAAGGGTGACAATAAGCAACAGGGCAACTGGGGCGAAGTGATTCTGGAACGGGTGCTGACAGAAAGCGGCCTGCGTGAAGGCCACGAATACCACACCCAGCAGGAGCTCAAATCCGACAACGGTCAGAAGTTCAAACCCGACGTGGTGGTTCACCTGCCCGGCGACAAAGACGTGGTGATAGACGCCAAGATGTCCCTCACCGCCTATGAGCGCTACTTCAATACAACTGACGAGCTTGAACGCCAGGGCGCACTCAAAGAGCATGTACAATCGGTACGAAACCATATCAAGCTTTTGTCTCAAAAGGATTATCACAAGCTCCATGGCCTGAAAACCCTCGACTACGTACTGATGTTTATTCCAGTGGAGCCCGCCTTTTTGCTGGCGCTGGAGCAAGACCCGTCCCTCGTGGGTTTTGCCCTTGAGCACAACATCATGCTGGCCAGCCCCACTAACCTGTTGGTGGCGCTGCGCACCATCCACAATATCTGGCGTTACGAGTACCAAAATCAGCACGCCCAGCAGATTGCCAATGCCGCTGGCCGCATTTACGACAAGCTGTGCAACTACGTGGATGAAATGGAAAAACTGGGCCGCTCGCTCGAGACGGCACAAAAAAGCTATCAGTCCGCCATGGGGAAACTTGCATCCGGGCGCGGCAACCTTATTCGTCAGGCACACCAGATGCACAAACTAGGGGTGCAAAGCAGCAAGCAGCTCGATAAACAGCTGCTGGACAAGGCGCTGGATGAGACCCTCGACGATTTGGAAGACGAGCTGACCGAGTCACCCGTGCAGGAAAGCGCCGCTTCGGCGCCCCGGTTGCAACCCAATTAGAGACATCAGGATCACGGAGGATTATTCCCCATGCTGAAGCAGTTTTACGGCATTTGTCTCAGCTCTCTGGTGCTGTTTTCGGCCACCGCCAAGGCAGACATTCAGGAGCAACGTCGCCAGTTTGTAGAGGCTGAAAAGGCCCTGCGCGCGGGCGATAACAGCACATTCAAGCGCCTTCGCAAGCAGTTGGATGACTATCCGCTGACAGTGTATCTGGACTTCAACACCAACATGGATGAACTGGTAAAAGCCCCAGGAAAACAGGCGCTTAAAGCTTTAGGCGAATTTGAAAATACCCCGCTGCTGGGCAGCGCCCGCTATCGCTACTTGAAAACCGCTGGCGCCGCGGGCCGTTGGGGCGATTTTCTTACCCTGAGCCCCGATGCTCCCCGCGATACCGTGCTGCAGTGCTACTTCTATCAGGCCAAAATCGTCACAGGTGCCACCAGCGAAGGCTACGATGGCGCCCGCAGACTCTGGCTTGATGGCCGCTCCCGTCCGGAAGAGTGCGATCCCCTTTTCAACCTGTGGACCAAGGCGGGCTATCGCACCCAGGAAATGATTTGGAGCCGGATGTTCCTTGCCTTCGAGGCCCGTGAAGGCAAATTGCTGAACTATCTTGCCCAGAAGGTCACCAATCATCCCAAGGAAGCGCAAAAGTTACTGGCACTCTATAAAGACCCTCGTAACTTGCGCCATACCGAGCGCTATCGCGCCAAGGCCCCTGTGATGGCCGAAATGGTGGAGCTCGCGCTTAAGTCTTTGGCCCGTAAAGATCTTGAAGAAGCCGTAGCCTTAATGGCTAAGTATGAAAAGGCCGGCCGCTTCAGTAAGACCCAGGCAAAGGAGCTGCATGCGTATCTCGTGCGCCGGGCACTGATCCGTCAGGAGGAGTCGCTGCAGGCATATTGCGATAAACACCTCCCCGCCCTGGCCTCCGACGATTTAACCGAGATGCGGCTTCGCTGGGCCCTGCGTGATAACGACAAAGACGCCTTCAGCCGCTTTTTGCCGCTGCTGAGCGCTGACACCGCTGGCAAAGACCGTTGGCAGTACTGGCAAACCCTGTTCGGGCAGGACGCAGACGCCATTGCCAACGCCAAGGCAAGCCTGCTGGCGGACCGCAGCTTTTACGGTTTTGCGCTCGCCGACCGGCAAAAAAGCGCCCCAAGTCTGAACCACACCCCTGCTGCAACCGGCTTTGATCTGCCAAGCCTGAAAAGCGATAAGGGCTTTGCCCGCATGCAGGAGTTTTTGGCATTGGATCGCCCCAAACAGGCCCGCAGTGAATGGCTGCAGCTTTTGGGCCGCGGTGACGATAAGCGCAAAGCCGAGTATGGCCGCTGGGCCGAATCCAAAGGTTTGTACGCGCTGGCGGTAGACGCCTCTATTCAGGGCAAGTTTTGGGATGATCTGTCGATGCGCTTCCCCAATGCCGAAGACGAGGGGTTCAGCAAGGCAGCCAAGGCCCATAAGCTCAATAAAGAGGAGCTTAGAGCCATTGCCCGCCGCGAAAGTGCCTTTAACCCTGCGGCGGTATCTGGCGTGGGCGCCCGCGGCCTGATGCAACTGATGCCCGCCACCGCCAAGCAAACCGCTAAAAAGCAAGGGCTTAAGTACAAGGGTGAAGCGGGACTCTATGAACCTGCCTACAACATTCGCCTTGGCAGCGCCTATTACGCTTCCCTGCTTGAGCGTTACAACAACAACCGGGTGTTGGCCACGGCGGCGTATAATGCAGGCCCCTCGCGGGTCGATGCCTGGCTTGCCCGCACGCAGGGAAAGCTGGACGTGATGGCCTTTATCGAGTCCATCCCCTTTAGGGAAACCCGTGAATATGTGCAGGCGGTATTCAGCTACCGGTTGATTTATGAGCACAGAAAAGGCGAGCCCACACCACTCTTTACCGATGCGGAGCTGAACTTCAGTTATTAAAGCGGCAATCGCGAAGTCACTTTCCATCTCAGACAGGGAGCCAGGCGGCTCCCTGTTCAGTTTTAGCGCAATCAACGCGCCTCAAACCGTAAAACTTTTGTCTTGGGTTGCGCCATCGTCATTAATGATAATAATTACCATTCCAAACTCTGCAACTTTTGTTGATTTCCATGAGCTCTCCCGCAACTGCCCTGATGTTGGGCTGTGAATTTCAGCCGCTTGTCTGTCTGCAAACCGGCAAGCCCAGAGGCTATGAAGCCCTGGCTCGTTTTTATACCAAGGATGGCTCATCCATAGCGCCCAATCGGGTGTTTGACTGCCTGCACGCCTGCCCGGCCGCGCTGGCCGAAACCGAATTTGCCGCCAAGCGGCTGCAACTTTCACTGGCGCCAAAAGGGGCGCCGCTGTTTGTTAATCTCGACCCTCATAGCCTGACTCCAGAGCTTCAGGGGGCGCTGCTGCCCATGCTGCAGGCGCGGGGCGAGTTGGTGGTTGAGCTGATTGAGAACACCTGCATCAGTGATGCGCTAATGGCATTATCGCTGCAATCCTCGTTACAGGCGGCGGGAGTTGCGGTTGCGCTGGATGACATTGGCGCCCCCCATGCCATGCTGTCGCTGGAGCTGCTGTCTCGGGTGGACTGGATAAAGTTCGACCGCCACTGGCTAAACCGGCTGCATATTGGCCCCGAGCGTAAGCTACTCGAGTCGCTGGTCGGCTACGCCCACAGCACAGGTAAGTTCACCGTTATCGAAGGCATTGAAACCGAGCAGCAGCGACAAGCGGTAGCTGATATTGGTTTTACCCTGGCACAAGGCTTCCTTTTTCAGGCCCAATTCATAAAACCCGTGGTAAAAGAATTACTTTCGGATAAAGTGATCAGGCTTCTGGCTGACCTCGCCCAGGAACAAACCAGCCGGTAAGCACCAGGCGAGCGCCAAATCGCCAAGCTCAAAGCGACAAGCACGCCAAGCTCTAGGGAATGTGCGAACAAGTCGTCGCACAGCTCTGGCTTTGATAGCAGCGACAGTTCAAGGCATTCAACTGAGGGCATGCTGAGGCCTGCTGAAGTTGAATAACGCCGAAATGGTGTTGCTATCAAAGCCCCGCAGGGCGTGGCTTACAGCGGTATCTGCTGCGTTACAGCTCTTGCGAAGGACTAGGGCCATTCGCTGCGAACTGTGCCTTGCATCTATCCACTTTAAGCACACGCAGAACAAGCACGGGACTTATTCGCACCTTCCCTAGGCAAACAAGTGCCAGGGCACATTTGCCACCACGGCTGCTGCCAAGCTGGAATGACCGGCCAAAATTGCGCATAGTTAAAATTGCGCATAGTTATAGTTAATGCAAGGCTCAAACGGGTTAGCGTGCACACTCATCCCGATATAAGAGTGCACACTCATCCCGTTATTAAGGATTGAAGGAATCACATGCAGGATAATACCGCCGCCAAGAACGCCACCGAGCTTGAAAACCTCATCGCGCAACTCGAACGGGTACTGCTTGGTAAGTCCCGGCAGATCCGCCTGGCACTGGCCTGCGTGTTGGCAAGGGGCCACCTGCTTATCGAAGACTTGCCCGGCATGGGCAAAACCAGTCTCAGTCAGGCCATGGCCAAAAGCCTGGGGCTGTCTTATCAGCGCATCCAGTTCACCAGTGATATGCTGCCCGCCGATATTCTTGGGGTGTCGATTTACGATAAGTCACTCAATCAATTTGTGTTTCATCCAGGTCCGCTGTTCAAACAAATGGTACTGGCCGATGAAATCAACCGCGCCAGCCCCAAAACCCAAAGTGCGCTGCTGGAAGCCATGGCCGAAGGTCAAACCACGGTGGATGGCAACACCCATTCGCTGCCAAAACCCTTTTTTGTGATTGCCACTCAAAACCCCACCGATCAATCGGGCACTTTCCCCCTGCCGGAGTCCCAGCTCGACCGCTTTATGATGCGGATTTCCCTGGGCTACCCCAGCCGTGAAGCCGAGCTGGCTATGCTCAAAGGCAAAGGCGAAGATCCTGCCGGCAGCCTGCCACAGTGTGTCAGCCCAATGGGGCTGATGCAGCTGCAGGCCGAGGTCGATAAGGTGAGTGCATCCGATGCCGTGCTTGGATACCTGCTGGCACTGGTGGAAGAAACCCGTGCTCAGGGCGAAGGCTATGGTCTGTCCCCCCGGGCAACCAAGGCACTGCTGGCCAGTGCCAAGGCCTGGGCCTTCCTCGCCGGACGGCAATTTTTGGTGCCGGAAGATATTCAGGCTGTGTTTGTGTGCGTGGCGCAGCATCGCCTCAGAAGCAGCAGTCTGCATCAGGGCGAAAGCCTGGCGCAGCGTATTCTTGCCAGTGTTAACCCTATCCGTTAACCCATGGCAAAACCTCTCGCACGGCGCCTGGAGCCCTTTTTAGCCAAACGGTTGCCGCCCTCAACCGAACAAACCTTAAGTCACAAAGGCATTTTCATTTTGCCCAGCGGCTTTGGTCTGGCGTGGCTGGTGCTGACCTTACTGCTGTATTTGCTCGGCACCAATTATCAGAACAACCTGATATTGGCTATTTCTCTGCTGCTGACCAGTCTGTTTGTTACCTGCATGATTTACAGCTACCGCAATCTGGAAGGGGTTACCCTCAAGCGGCGACCGCTGCCCCCCATCTACGCCGGTGAAACCCTGGCGATGCCGCTGTCGGTCAGTGCCGCGCGCGATGTGCATCAGCTGGCGCTGGCCTATCCCGGGGTCACGCCCGTGTATCTGTCGGTGTTTGATGAAGATGCCTCAGTGCTGGTGCCTGTGCCAACCGAAAAACGGGGGCTGCTAAACCCCGGACGACTCAAAGTCGAATCCCGCTTTCCCCTTGGCCTGATGCGCACCTGGACCTGGGTTGACCTCGCCATCGAACATCCGGTATTTGCCAGCCATCAAGAAGGCAAGATGCCGCCCTTTGCCCACGCAGAAGCTGGCAGTGAAAACGAGGCCGGGTTGCTGGTTACCGGCATGGATGAATATCAGGGGCTCAGAACCTACATCCCGGGTGAGTCTCTTAAGCAGGTTGCCTGGAAACAACTTGCCCAGGGCCGGGGGATGCTCTCCAAGGATTTTGCCCGTCCACAGGGCGCACCCGAGTGGCTGGCATTGGACTCCCTGAAAGAAGGCACACTTGAAGAGAAGCTGTCGTTGCTGTCCTTTTGGGTGGATGAGCTTGCCGCGCGCCAGCAAGTGTATGGCCTTATCCTCCCCGGGGTGGAAATTCCGCCCGGCAGCGGAGAGCCCCACCGCCTGGCCTGCCAGACCGCCATGGCCACCTTCGATGCGCCTTATCGGCGTGAGTATCTCACGCAGGGGCAACAAGCTGATAAGCAAAAGCCAGCAAATGGCAACACCCAGGCCCAACCCCCCCCCCATACCAGGGCGGCTGATAACAAAGCAGTCGAAAATAAAGAGGCCGCATCATGATGTGGGCCAAACGTGCCGAAGAAATCATTGCCCGCAGCACCCTGTTTTGGCTGCTGCTGACCCACTTAGCCCTGGTCATCCCCCTTGCCGACAAAACCACGCCCTGGTCACTTGGGATCAGCGCTATCTGTCTGGTGTGGCGCCTTGGGATTTTCTTTGGCAAGGTTGCCCGCCCGCCGCGCTGGCTGGTCACCGCCTTAGGCATTGCCTCCGCCATTACCCTGGCACTGGTTGGCAGCCAAATCGGCCTGCTTAACGCGCTGATGAACCTGCTGATTTTGGGTTATAGCCTGAAAACCATTGAAATCATCGATAAGCGCGATGTGCGCACCGTGATTTTGGTGGGTTACTTTTTGATAGCACTCAATCTTATCGACAGTCAGGGAATAGGTGCCGCGGCGCTGGCGCTGGCATTGGTGTGGCTCAATACCCAGGCGCTGCTGTCTTTATACCTTGGCCGCAGCAAGTCCGATTACCTGTCATTCAAACTGGTGGCGCAAAGCCTGCCACTGGCCCTGCTGCTGTTTTTGGTGCTGCCACGTCTGCCGCCACTGTGGATGGTGCCAAGCCTCAAATCCGCTACCACGGGGCTGTCTGATGAAGTGGGCTTTGGCGACATCAGCAAACTCACCCGCTCCGATGCGCTGGCATTCAGGGTCAAATTCGATGGCCCGCCCCCGGCAAACCCTGAGCTTTACTGGCGCGCCCTGGTGCTGGAAGACTACGATGGCAAACACTGGCGTCAGGACGATGGCATCAAGCTTTGGGAACGTGAAGCCTATATGCTTGGCAACAGCCGTGATAAGCCCGCCGCAGCGCAGGCCTTAAGCTATGAAGTGATAGCTGAGCCCAGTGGTCAGCGCTGGCTGTTCGGCCTCGATGTGGCCTTCTCCGCCAGCAGCGGCGTATTTAACCTGCCCGATTATCGTCTGCTGGCCCAGCGCAAGCTCGATGGCCGTTTCCAGTACCGCGCAGAAGCATACCGTACGCCCATGGACGCAAACCTGTCCGAGCCAGTGCGACGGCTTAATCTGACACTGCCGCCAAACAGCAACCCACGAACCCGCGAACTTGCCAGGGCAATCTGGCAACAACATCCCTCTGCCGACGCGTTTTTAAATCAGCTAATGCGCCGCTTCAGTGAGGAGGCGTATTTTTATACCCTTTCGCCCCCGCCGGTTGGCAGCGCGCAAATCGATGACTTTTTATTCGACAATAAACAGGGTTTTTGTGTGCACTATGCATCTGCCCTGACCTTTATGGCGCGCGCGGCAGGCATTCCGGCACGGATGGTAACCGGCTACCAGGGCGGCGAGTTCAATCCAAATGGCGGATATGTGAGTGTCTATCAGTACATGGCCCACGCCTGGAGCGAGGTCTGGCTCGATGGCAAAGGCTGGGTGCGACTCGACCCCACCTCCATGATAGCCTCGTCGCGAATTTTGGATGGCTTTGATGCCGCCTTTAACTCAGACGAAAGCTACCTTGCCAACAACCAGTTCAGCCCCCACAGGGTCAAAGACATCCCCTGGCTTAACGAGCTTAGAATGCGCCTTGCCAGCATCGACTATTACTGGAGTGTCTGGGTGCTCGGCTTTGATAACGAGCGCCGTGAAGGCATGCTGAATCAATTACTTGGCAGCGTAAACCGCTCCCGCTTGATTGCCTTTGTGATTTCAGTTGCAGCGCTTATTATGCTGCTGCTCGCCTGGCAGGCTGGCATTTTACGACTGCCGCAAAAATGCCCCGCCCCTATCAAGGGCTTTTTGCTGGTTGAGCGCGCCTTAACTTATATCGCCCTGCCACGGGCTCCCGGCGAAGGCCCTATCGATTACAGCCAGCGCGCTGCCATGGCGCTGCCTGGGATGCAAACTGCCATCAATCACTGGATAGGCCGTTTTACGGCACTGCGCTATCAGAATACCGGCCACAACAAAGATAACGGCAAAAGCGCCGAGAAGCAGTTTGTACGTCAAAGCCGCCGTCTCGCCCGGGCGATCCGTAAGCAAGGCACAGTGACTCAGAGCTCTTAGGCGCTAAAGCCTTAACACGCTCAGGGCTTAAAACGCTCACGGCTTTAAAACGCTGCCCAGCGCAAAAATCCTGCTCTAAGCATCAACGGTTGAACCCAAGGCGGTTGAACCGGCTAAGTAGGTCTCATACAATCATTTTTTACTTACGGACGATAAGACCTAGCGTTTGCGGCCTTGACGTGGCAGTCGGCTTATTTTGGCCACTCTTTGCAGCTTTTTCGGGCAGTGAATGCAATGAAAACCGCCCTAATCGACATGTCCGTCAAGTCTTAGCATTGCAGCGGGAAAGCCTTGGCATTGGCGCGGGAAAGACGCCGTGCAACCAGATAGAAGGGAAAGCATGTTCACACTCGTTCAATCCAACCAGATGGAACGCCTCGCCGCGCGGCTGGCCAAAGAGTTGACCCACAGCTGCGCCAATGTGCTTTCCCCAGAGCATATTCTGGTGCAAAGCCCCGGCATGGCCACCTGGCTCAGACTTGAGATTGCCGCCCACAACGGCATTGCCGGCGCACTTGAATTTCCGCTGCCATCCAACTTTATCTGGTCGCTGTGCTACGCCCTCATTCCCGGGGTTCCCAAGGAAAACGCTTTTACCAAGGAGGCCATGACCTGGAAACTGATGGCCTTGCTGCCACGGCTGGTCGATGCGCCCCATTTTGAGCCCTTGAAAGACTATCTCACCCAGGATTCTGCGTTAAAGCTGTTCCAGCTGGCCGGGCGTATTGCGGATATATTCGATCAGTATCTGGTGTACCGTCCGGACTGGATCCTTGCGTGGGAGCAACACATAGATGCAGCGCCGCAGCAGCCGCTGTTTTCGCTGGACAACTACGACAAAAACTACGACAAAAACTACGACAAAGACGCGCCACTGACCATCAATCCCTTTGCCAATCAAACCGAGGTAGCCGATAACTGCCGCTGGCAACCCATCCTCTGGCGCGCCCTGGTCCAATATAATCGTGACGAGCTTGGCCACAGTCATTGGCACAGGGCCAACCTGCACGCCGAGCTTGTCAGTGCGCTGAGAAATCCGGCCACCTCGCTGCATGCCCTGCCTTCCAGATTGTTTGTGTTTGGTATTTCATCACTGCCACCGCAAACGCTTGAGGTACTGCATGCCCTTGGCTGTCGCATTCCGGTAACCATGTTAAGCCTCAGCCCCTGTCGCCAATATTGGGGCGATATTCTCGACCCACGGCAACGTGCCAGGCTTGCGCTTAAGTACAGCGAAGACAAGATGCTGCCCGCTCACTGGGAAGATACCCTGGAGGTCGGCAACCCGCTGTTGGCGGCAAACGGCAAAATGGGCCGTGAACTGCTCGATTTGGTGTTCAGTTTGCCGGAAACGCATCTCGAAATAGACGACAGCGAATATCAGGCGCCTGAACCACATACTCTGCTTGGCAGATTGCAGGCCGATATCCTCGATATGCAGGTTGCCGGTAGCCCACTTTGCGCCACCCTCGAGCGGTACCAGCAGCAGGAAGGCAAACTGCCACTTGCGCCCGGCGACAACAGCCTGTGCCTTCGAAGCTGCCACAGCCCACTTCGGGAAGTAGAAACCCTGCACGACCATCTGCTTGCCATGTTAAGCGGTGCCAATGGCTCGCTCGCGCCTCGGGATATCGTGGTGATGCTGCCGGATGTGGCAGCTTATGCACCCTTTATCGATGCGGTATTCGCCTCCAAACGCAGCGAGCATTACATTCCTTATGCCATTGCCGACCGGGGCGCCGCGCAGGAATCCCCCATTATTCATGCGTTTCTAACCCTGCTGGATATCACCGACAGCCGCTTTGGTCTGACGGAAATCTTAAGTCTGCTGGAAGTGCCGGCGGTGATGTCCCGCTTTGGTCTTGATGAAGAGGAGCTGGCACGGCTTACCGACTGGCTGGAGCAAGCCGGTGTGCGTTGGGGGCGGGATGCCAAAAGCCGCGAGGCGCTGGGGCTGCCAGCCTTTGATAAACACTCATGGGCCTTTGGGATCAGGCGGATTTTACTCGGGTACGCCCTGGGTGATGAGGCCGATTTTTATCAGGGAACCTTACCGTTTTCCGGCATTGAAGGTCAGCAGGCCCAATGCGTCGGTAAGCTGCTCGATTTTATTGAAGTGCTGGATAATTTCAGCCACGACTTTGGCGATGCCGCGAGCCTGGAGGCCAAGTTCGAGCTGCTGTTTACCCTGCTCGGTACCCTGTTCGACGCCGATGAATCCAGCCTGGATGATATCAGCCAGATCCGCGATACCCTCAATCAAACCAAAGAGATGCTGTTGCAAGCAGGAGAGTTGGACAGCCTGCCACTTGATGTCTTTCAGGCGCACCTTGGCAGCAAACTCACCGAGTCCCGGGTCGGCCAGCGTTTCCTGGCAGGCTCAGTTAATTTCTGCACCCTGATGCCCATGCGCTCCATCCCGTTCAAGCTGGTGTGCCTGCTGGGAATGAACGATGGCGTCTACCCACGGGTGCAGCACCCGGTGGGCTTCGATCTGATGGCGCGAACCGGTGCCAGACGGGGCGATCGTTCCCGCAGGCTCGATGACAGATACCTGTTTTTGGAAGCACTTTTGTCAGCACGCAGCCAACTTTATATCAGCTTTGTCGGTCGCAGCGAGCGGGACGACAGCGAGCGGACGCCGTCTATGCTGGTCAGTGAGCTGCTGGACTGCTGTGAGCTCAGCGCCTTTATTCCCGGCGCCGCGGATGCCAGTCTGGCCCCAAGGCTTATTCAGCAGCAGCCACTGCAACCCTTTGATGTTAAGCTGTTTCAACAGGAAGATACGTCTGATGCAGCGACACTGACCACCAGCTTTGCCGCCCAGTGGTGCCCCGCCAATGTGCTCGCCCCCAGGCCCTTTATCGACGGCCCCCTGAGCGAAGCCGAACAGCACGGCGACAAAAACACTGAAGACAGCGACGATAAAACCCTGGATATCGCCTCCTTGATTCGTTTTTTCCGCGATCCGGTGAAGTTTTTCTGCCAGCGGCGCTTAAGACTCGATCTATCACTGCGACTCGATGCCCTTGAAGATGCCGAGCCCTTTGAGCTCAATGCCCTCGAGCGTTATCAGCTGCAGCTGCAGATGCTGGAAACCGCGCTCGCGGTTGAACCCAGCCTCGAGCCCGGCACCCTGGATGCGCTGGGCGAGCGCCTCGGTGGTCAGGGGCTGATGCCCATGGCGCCTTTCGATAGCCTGATGTTCAGAGGTTATTGTCGCGATCTGGCGCCGCTCCTCGAGCGAAGCCGATTTTTGATGGGCGATGTGGCTGGCGAAACCCTGAGCCTCAATCTGCTGCTGGATAGCGGTATCACCCTCACCGGAACGCTGGAGCAGGTTTACCCCAAGGGGCTGCTTGTCACCCGCCCAGGCAGCGCCAAACCAAAGGATTTTCTTGCCCTTTACCTGCGGCATCTGTGTCTTTGCGCTGCAAATCGCAGCGGCTTCAGCTTCCTTCTGGATGTGGGCCACTTCCACGCCATGGCCCCTTTGGATGCCAGTGCGGCCCTGGCCAGATTAAACGCGCTTTACGGTATCTATGAGGCCGCCCAGCAGCAACCATCCACGCTGGTGCCAGCCATGGCCATGGCGGCCGCCGAAGCCCTTGCCGAAGGCGATACCGACATCAGCAGTCTGGAAGCGCGCCTTAAAGAGGTGTGGCAAGACGGCAACGGCCTTGGTGAAGCCAATGAGCCCCACCAGCAACGCCTGCTGCGCTTCCCGGAGGACTTTATCAGTGACGACTTTGTGCAGCGTGCCGCCGACCTGTGGCTGCCACTGCTGGCGCTGTGTCACAGCGGCAAACTCGGTGAGCTTGGCGACTTTATCGCATCCCCTGCATCAGTAGCGCCCCGATACCAACCCACCCGCGCCCCGGGCGAGCAGCCGAGCACTGGAGAGTAATATGTCAGCCATAGTCAGCCAGCCATTGGATGCGTTCACCCTGCCCATGTCGGGGGCACGCCTGATTGAGGCCAGCGCAGGTACCGGAAAGACCTATACCATCGCCAACCTCTATTTACGACTGCTGCTGGGGATAGGCGAACCACGCCCCTGCACAGTGGAAGAAATTCTGGTGGTCACCTTTACCAATGCCGCCACCAGTGAGCTGCGCGATCGGATCCGTCGCCGGGTGCTTGAAGCCTTTAAGGCAGTGCTCGGTCAGCCAACCGGCGATACATTTTTGCTGCAACTGGTTGCAGCCATTGACGATACCGCCATTGCTCTGCGTCAGCTCGACTTAGCGCTCAAAACCCTGGATGAAGCCGCCATTTACACCATTCACGGCTTTTGTCAGCGGATATTGTCGGATATGGCGTTTGAATCTGCGCTGCTGTTCGAGAGTGAATTTACCCTTGATGACAGTGAATATCTGGAGCTTGCCGTGGCAGATTTCTGGCGTGCTCACTGCTATCCGCTTTCGAGTGAGATGGCGGCCATGGTGCATGCCAAATACCCATCCCCCAAGGCACTCGGCGCAGAGCTTCGCGCCCTGATTGGCGCGCGGATGGCAAATCCCAAAACCCGCCCGGGCAGCTTTAATTCGCTTGCAGCCGAGTACAATCAGCGCCTGTCACGGCTGCGGCTTGCCTGGCAAAGAGACAGCCAGGCATCAATAGAAACCCTTAAAAAGCTGCCACTCAATGGCACCAGTTATGGCAAGGCCGCCGATGATTTCCCCAAACTGAACGCCCATGCTTTGGCGCTGGACGCATGGGCTGCACGCGGTCAGGGTGAGCCGCCCATCAAAGCCATGCAGGCTCTGGCCTACAACAGCATCAAACTCAATAAGGGCGGCGTGCTGCCAGAACCCCATGCATTGCCGCTGCTGGTACAAATTGGTGAGTTTATCGAGGCGCACCAAGGGCTTATTCCAGCATTTCTGTTATTGGCCCGGGATGATATCCGCGCCCGATTTGCCGCACTCAAATCCCAGCGCAACCTGATGGCGCCGGACGATCTGCTACTGACACTTGCCGCGGCCTTAGGCCATGGGCCTCATTCGTCGGCTGCCGGCGAGTCAGCTCAGGATGCAGACGACAATACCATTGCCAAGCGGCTCGCCACCGAAGTTGCAGCCCGTTACCCTGTAGCCCTGATTGATGAATTTCAGGACACAGATCCGCTGCAATTTGCTATTTTCAATGCGATTTATCGGCCCGAAGGCAAAGCCCGCGGCCTGTTGATGATTGGCGATCCCAAGCAGGCCATTTACGCCTTTCGCGGCGGCGACATCCACACCTATCTGGGAGCAAGACGCGCCGCATCCGCCCACTATAGCCTTGGCACCAACTACCGCTCTTCCAGGCCGATGGTGGATGCGGTCAACCGGCTGTTTATGGCCCGTGAGCGGGTGTTCTTAACCGATGAAATTCCGTTTGAGCCGGTGAATGCCGCCGACAGGGGCAATAAGGCTCTGCTGATTGATGGCAATGCCCCTGGGGCTGCCCTTGAAATCGCTTTGCTTGCGGAAGATCCCGTGAAAGGACTCAACAAGCAAACCGCCCGTACCCTGATGGCAAATGATGCCGCCGCCGATATTGCAAGACTGCTCACCCTCGCCGCCGAAGGCAGGGCCAGTCTGTCCGATAAGTCGCGGCCACTGATGGCAAAAGATATTGCCGTACTGGTGCGCGACAGGAACGAGGCGGCCTTTATCAAAAAAGCGCTCGGCGAGCGCAACATAGGCGCGGTATTTCTCTCCCGTGACAATGTGTTTGCTACCCCGGAAGCGAAGGAGATGATGCATCTTCTGTATGCTCTGGCTCATCCCCGGGATGAAAAGCGCCTTCGCAATGCCATGGCCACCCGACTGATGGGCTACACCCTCAGCGATATTGCCAGGGTGAATCAGGATGAAGACCGCCGCGCCGAAGAGCTTGAGCGTTTTGAGCTTTGGCATCAGCGCTGGCAAAAGCAAGGGGTCATGCCGGCGCTGATGGCGTTTGCAGACGACACCTCTTTGCTGCAGCGGCTGCAAAGTGAAGAAGAGGCCGAGCGGCGCCTGACCGATTTTCGTCATCTGTGCGAGCTGCTGGAGCAAGCCGCCAGCGGTCTCGATGGAATAAGCGCCCTGCTCGGTTGGTACGAGCAGGCGCTGGCAAGCCCGAGCGGCGATGAAATCCAGCAACTGAGGCTCGAGAGTGAGCAGAATCTGGTGCAGATTGTCACCATCCACAAATCCAAGGGGCTTGAATATGGCCTCTGTTACATCCCGTTTTTAAGTTTGGCGCGGGATAGCCGTGGCAAGCCCTCACCGCTGCTGTACCACGAGGCAAACGGCCTGGTGTGGGATATTGAGCAGACCGACGAAGGGGTTGAAATCTATGATGCCGAGCGCCTCGGTGAAGATCTGCGGCTATTGTACGTGGCGCTGACCCGGCCGATTTATGGCTGCCGACTCGGCCTTGCCAACCACAGCCGGATGTTAAAGGCCGGGATAAGCAGTGAGGTCCATAAAACGGCACTGGGGTACCTGCTTGGTATAGACAGCAAAGACTGCGATGGCGATGCCCTGCGTGCCGCTGCCATGCGCCTGGCGGCAGACTCCATTGCCGTGGTGGAGGTGATTGAAAATGATAACCGCGCCCTTGCGAACGTCGACAACCAGCAGGGTCTGAATTTGGCCGCAAGAGTGCCGGATCGGCGCGGCGAAATTCCCTGGCGGGTGGGCAGCTACTCGGCTTTGGTGGCTCACAGCGATGCTGACCACAGCAAGCCGGCCCACAGTAAGCCGGCCCATAGCCCATCGGCGTCCGCCACTGGCTCGGGGTTGGTTTCGGATCCTGATTCACTTAGGGAGTCCGGTGCTTTAACAGCCGCTGCTGGCCTGTTATCAAGCAGCAGCCACAGCGCCTTGTTTGAAGATGGAGTGGCTGCAACCAGCCAGCACCCCGGCGCATCAGATGAATCATTTTCACTGGAAGAACTATCATTTAACAATGTCTCGATGAATAACCTTCCGCAACCGAATCAGGTTTCAATTGATTTGGTTGATAGCAAAAATGGCGTTCTGAGCAGCCCCGCCGATGAACTGCCGAGCCGGTTCAGCTTCCCCCGCGGCGCCAATGCGGGCAGCTTTATGCACCAGGTGCTTGAGCTCATTCGCTTCGATGATGTGGCCAGCACCTTGCCACAGGTGTTACCCCAAGCCATTACGCAGTTCGGTATCGACGAGCTTTGGCAGCCGGTGCTGCTTGACTGGTATCAGGATTTAATGGCGGCGCCGCTATCAAACAATGAGGCTAACCCACTGTCAGCGCCTACATTCGCCCTGCAGCAACTAAGCCACACTAACATGCTGGTTGAAATGGAGTTTTACCTGCCGGTGACCCAGCTTAAAGCGCGCGCCCTTGGGGATCTGCTGGCGCTTTACCGTTACCGCAGTGATTTTGGCTTTGAAACTCTGAACGGCATGCTCAAAGGGTTTATCGACCTCACCTTCTGCCACGACGGCCGCTATTACATTGCCGACTACAAGTCCAATCATCTGGGGGATTCTCTGGCCCACTACCATTACGAGGCAATGCACTCAGCCATTGCCGAGCATCACTACGACTTGCAGTATCTGCTCTATACCCTGGCACTGCACCGGCTGCTGCGAAGCCGACTGGCGGACTATGACTACGAATGCCACTTTGGTGGCTGTTATTACCTGTTCCTGCGGGGCATGTCGGCCTCTGCGCCAGGCAGCGGGGTGTTTTTCGACCGTCCGCCCAAGCTGCTGATTGATGCACTGGATGCGCTGTTTGAAGGTAATGAGGTGCGGATATGATTGAATTTGCAGGCAAGGAGCTTGGCAGCGGCGAATTCAAATCCCTGCTGAAACATCTGGTAGAACAGGGCGAACTCACCTCCCTCGATCGCCACTTTGCGCTGGAAATGGCGCGGCTGCATCAGGATGAATCGCCACTGATGTTGCTGGTGTGCGCACTGGTATCAAGGCAGCTTGGGCAGCAGCATCCCTGTTTGGATTTAAGTACCCTCACCCTGGCTAACCCCTTTGGCAGCCTGCGTGCACGTTGTCGCATCACCCTAAGCCGGGATGCCTTAATTGCGGCGATTTCTGAGCTTGAAGCCGTTGGCCGCGCGCTCTCGGGGCAAAACGCCTCTGCCACCCTGGGCACTTCAGCCGTGCAGGAGCAAATGGATGCGCCCAGTGCCGACAATAAACCGCTTATCCTTGATGGACAGCGGCTGTATCTGCGCCGCTATCATGGTTTTGAAACCCGGGTAGCACTGAGGCTAAGGCTCCTCGCTCAGGGTACGGTGGCGGTTGCCGGTAACACCCGCGAGCTGTTGGATGTGCTGTTCCCGCCTTCGCAGCAGCACGGCTTGCAAGATAACAACGAGCCCGATTGGCAAAAGATTGCGGTGGCGCTCGCCGCAGGCAAGCAGCTATCGGTCATCACAGGTGGTCCGGGCACGGGTAAAACCACTACTGTCACCAAGCTGTTACTGCTGCTGTTGAAGCAAGCGCCTCTGCGTATCCGCATGGTGGCACCAACCGGTAAAGCGGCGGCGCGCCTCAGCGAATCCATCAAGGCCAGTAAGCAGCGCCTTAAAGCGAGCCTGCAAGACGGTTTGATGACCGCCGCTGATGTAGATGCGTTACCGGAAGATGCCGCGACCCTGCATAGGTTGCTTGGCTTTATTCCCGGCAGCAATCGTTTCCGCCACCACAAGCAAAATCCGCTGGATCTCGATTTACTGCTGGTGGATGAGGCTTCTATGGTCGATTTGCCGATGATGGACAGGCTGCTCGATGCGTTGCCACCCCACGGCAGGCTGATTTTGCTTGGGGATCAGGATCAGTTGGCGTCGGTCGAAGCCGGCGCCGTGCTGGCGGATATCTGCGAAGGGGCCCGCAGCGGCTATCAATACAGCCAGCATCAATGTGAACTTATCCAGGCGCTTACGGGCACTGCGCTCATGCCCACCACAGACACCAAGGCAACTCCCGGCCTTGGCGATAATCTCTGCACCCTCACCCACAGCCACAGATTCAGGGCCGATGCCGGCATTGGCCAGTTGGCGCTGGCTGTTAACCGAGGCGACAAAAATCGGGTTGGCGAAGTGTGGCGCCACGGCTTTAGTGAGCTGCAATGGCTGCCACAGGGTGAGGGAGAAGGTCGCGAGGCGCTGATTTCGCTCGCCTGCGATGCCTACAGTGATTACTTATCTGCCATGGCAGCCTTTGCCTCGCCTGAGGATATCCTTGAGCGTTACAACCGCTTCAGGGTGCTTTGCGCCACCCGCAGTGGTGAATATGCCGTGGACGGCATCAACCTCGCCATTACCGTGGCGCTGGCAAAGCGCGGGCTTATTCAGCCGCGGCAGGAGTTTTATGCCGGCAGGCCCATCATAGTGCAAAGCAACGACTATGGACTTGGGCTCTTTAACGGCGACATTGGCATCTTGCTGCCCAGGGGGCGCGACGATCTTCGGCTGATGGCGCACTTTATCCAAAGCGATGGCAGCCTGCTGAAGGTGCTGCCCGCAAGGCTCCCCGGCCACGACACCTGCTATGCCATGACGGTACACAAGAGTCAGGGCAGCGAATTTTCAAGCGTAGCGCTGTCGCTGCCCATCTCGCCATCACCTTCACAGCAGGCCTTGATTGGACGGGAGCTTATCTACACCGCCATTACCCGCGCCAAGGACAAGTTTATCTGCCTTGGCAATGAAACCTTATTTGAAAGTGCTATCGACCGGCGCACCGAGCGGGCCTCGGGGCTTGCTGCAAGGCTTTGGCAGGCGGATTAATTCTCTGTCATCTGCCTTGCGCCCGCCCTGTGGGCTCATTACACTGCTGGCTGACATTATTCGCGCGATTTGGGATACGCCTTTACGCCGGACGCGCCTTTGGGAGACGAGATGAAAAAATACAATCTGGTGCTGCTTTGCGGCGGCGGTGGCAGCGAGCATGACATTTCCTTGTTGTCGGCCAAATACTTTGAAGCCTGCCTCAGTGACCATCCCCGCTTCAACACCCTGTGGCTGGAACTGAGCGCCAACGGCGAGTACCGCACCAAGGAAGGCGAGATTGTCGAGCTGACCAACCGCCGCGACATTCGCTTTGCCGATGACACCAAGGCGGCCTGGCCGGTGGATTACATCATCCCTTGTATTCACGGTTTCCCCGGCGAAACCGGCGATATTCAGTCCTGGTTTAACCTCATCCAATTGCCCTACTTTGGCTGCGGCTCAGAAGCGTCCAGCAATTGTTTCAACAAGATCACCGCCAAGATGTGGTTCAGCGCCCTTGGGATCCCCAACACCCCTTACCTGTACCTGGACGAGCCCAGTGATGACGCTATCGCCCGGGTAGAACGTGCATTCGATGAATGGAATGGTGTCTTTATCAAGGCCGCGAGCCAAGGCTCATCTGTGGGCTGCTTCCCGGCCACCAAGCGTGAAGACATTCCGGCGCTGGTCAAAAAAGCCTTCGAGTACGCGCCTTTCGTGGTGGTGGAAAAAACCATTGTCGCCCGCGAGCTGGAAGTGGCGGTGTACGAATACGATGGCGAGCTGGTGGCCACCCGTCCGGGCGAGATTGTTTGTGCGGCCAACACCTTCTACAGCTTTGAAGAAAAATACGATGCCAAGAGCCAAGCGGTAACCCATGTGGAAGCGCCCGATGTGGATGAAGCCACGGTTGAGGCCATCCGCGACTATGCACTCAGGGCATTTAAAGGCATGAAGCTGCGCCATCTGTCGCGGATTGACTTCTTCCTCACCAGAGACAACCAAATCCTGCTGAATGAAATCAATACCTTCCCCGGCCTAACCCAGATTTCCATGTTTCCCAAGATGCTGGCCAATCACGGCCATGACTTTACCACCTTCCTTGAAAAGGCCATTCTGGCCGAGCTCGAAGGTGCATAAGTCGGGTAACTGATACCCACATCAGCGCTACACAGCACTGCACTGCACGGCACAAGAACAAACACCACTAAAGCCAGCGTCTGCTGGCTTTTTTATTGGGCAGATTTGAGTCTGTTTTGACTGCCGTTAACTGGTTACGGCTTTGCTAACGGCTTTTGCCAACATGCCGTTAGCAGGGAATTTTTACGCCATAAATCATTGTATTAGCCTTTAGTATAAGAACGGCAATCAAGGCTTGTTCTGCCACCGGGCTTTTGGCTAGAGTCAAAGCTCACCGGCAACAGCGTCAGGACAAGACGCGTCGGTTACAACAATAACGACAGACCTTACAAGCAATGCCATGGAGGCAAACATGTCCCTATCTGCGCCCAATCAGTTTCCGTTAAACCAAAGCCTCTATCGCGGCGACACCAATGAGCCGCTCACCGAAGATACCATTGGCAGCTACCTGCAAAAAATCGCCGACCGTTTCCCCGATCGCGATGCGATTGTCATGCACCATCAGGATATTCGCTGGAGTTATCGCCGTTATCTTACTGAAATCGATCGCCTCGCCACCGGCCTGCTTGCGCTGGGGATTGGCCCTGGCGATCGGGTCGGGATCTGGTCGCCCAATAATATCGAGTGGTGCCTTACCCAATTCGCCACCGCCCGCATCGGCGCCGTGATGGTCTGTATTAACCCGGCCTATCGCCTGGAAGAGCTGGAATATGCGTTAACCAACGTCGGCTGTAAGGCGCTTATTACCCACGATAAATTTAAAAGCAGTGATTATCTGGCCATGCTTAAGGAGCTGGCCCCTGAGCTTGACCAGTGCGAGCCGGGCAAACTCAATGCCAAACGCCTGCCAGAGCTCAAATTAGTCATCCGCACCGGCAGCGAAGCCACAGCGGGCATGCTGAACTTCCCCGAAGTCTGCAACCTAGGATCTGAAGCTGAGTATGCCGATCTGACCGGTATTGGCGCCCGGCTGTCGCCCTTCGATGCCATCAATATTCAGTTCACCTCGGGCACCACAGGCAACCCCAAGGGCGCAACCCTATCCCACCACAATATTCTGAACAATGGCCTGATGGTGGCCCGCGGCATGCGCTTTACTGAAAAGGACAAATTGTGCATTCCGGTGCCTTTGTACCACTGCTTTGGCATGGTGCTTGGCAATCTGGTGTGTATCGCCTCCGGCGCAGCAGCAGTCTTCCCCGGCGATGCGTTCGATCCGGCCACCACGTTGGCGGTGGTAGAGCAAGAGCGCTGCACCGCGCTCCATGGGGTGCCGACCATGTTCATTGCCGAACTTGAGCTTGCCAACTTCGATGAATATGACCTCTCAAGCCTCAGAACCGGTGTCATGGCCGGTGCCACCTGTCCGGAAGAAGTGATGAAACGGGTTCAGTCCCTGATGCACATGACCGAAGTGGTGATTGGCTACGGCCAAACCGAGTGCAGCCCCATCAATAACCTCACCGAAATTGACTCCTCGCTCGAACTGAGGGTCAGCACCGTTGGCCGTGCCCTCGCCCACACAGAGGTGAAAATTGTCGATGTGTTCGGCAACACCCAACCCATTGGTGAGCCAGGCGATGTCTGCAGCCGCGGCTATTGTGTGATGCTGGGCTACTGGAACGATGATGCCAAAACCCGCGACACCATCGACAGCGACGGCTGGTTGCACTCGGGTGATTTGGGGGTGATGGACCAAAACGGCTACGTGCAGATTGTCGGTCGGATAAAGGACATGATTATCCGCGGCGGCGAGAACATCTACCCGCGGGAAATCGAAGAGAAGCTCTTTACCCACCCTCAGGTGCAGGATGCCGCCGTATTTGGGGTGCAGAGCGACAAGTACGGCGAGGAGGTGTGCGCCTGGATTAAACTTCGCCCCGGTGCCCTGGTGGATGAGCAGGAAATCCGCCATTTTCTCACCGAGAAAGTCGCCTATTTCAAGGTGCCAAGGTACATCAAGTTTGTTGAAAGCTACCCGATGACGGTGACAGGAAAACTGCAAAAATTCCGTATGCGGGAACTCATGTATCAGGAGCTTTACCAGGACATTAACGCAGCGCCATAAGCTTGGCGGAGTCGGAGACACTGGTTCTGCAACGGAGCCAACAAAAAGGCCTGAACAAGTGTTCAGGCCTTTTTAGTTAAGTGGGCAATTTACACTGCCACTACCTTATTTTCAGGACTTGCGCTTGGCAAGCTCGGCTTCAAGCTCGTGGGCCACTGAGTCAGGCGAGCCTGAGTGACGGGCAAAGAGCGCGTAGGCGGTTGGGATCACCATCAGGGTGAATACCGTGGCCAGCAGAATGCCCGAGAGCACCACCACACCAATCACGAAGCGGGTTTCGGCGCCGGCGCCCTGCGCCATTACCAGCGGCACGGCGCCAGCGGCTGTGGTGATCCCCGTCATCAGAATTGGACGCAAACGTTGGGTAGAAGCCGTTAGCAGTGCGTCGGTAAACTCTGTGCCTCGGTCGCGCAGCTGGTTGGCAAACTCAACAATGAGAATGCCGTTTTTGGCTGCGAGCCCCACCAACATGATGATGCCAATCTGGCTGTAGATGTTGATGGTTTGCCCGGTCATCCACAGGCCAATCAGCGCACCCAGGGTCGCCAGCGGTACTGTCAGCATGATGATGGCCGGATGCACGTAGCTTTCAAACTGAGCCGCCAGCACCAGGAATACCACCCCTAGCGCCAGTACAAATACAAAGTACATGGAGCTGCCGGATTCCTGATAGTCCAGCGACTGGCCCTTGTAGCTCACCACCGCCTCGGCGGGCAGATAGGTGCGCACTATGTCGTTCAGGTAGTCCAGCGCTTCGCCCAGGCTATAACCGTCGGCCAGGTTGGCTTCAATGGTGATAGAGCGCATGCGGTTGTAGCGGTTCAGACTGGAGGCATCGGCAAACTCTTCCACATGTACCAGGTTAGACAGTGGAATAAGCTCGCGACTGCGCTCGGAACGCACGTAAATGTTGGTCAGATCCTGCGCCGTGTTTTGCTTGGCGCGGTCACCTTCGATTATCACATCGTACTCTTCGCCATCGCGCATAAAGGTGGTCACCAGACGTGAGCCGAGCATGGACTCCAGGGTACGACCTATATGGGAGATAGACACACCGAGATCGGCGGCGCGGTCGCGATCAATCACCACCCGCATCTGCGGCTTGGTTTCCTTGTAATCGTGATCAAGCGCCAGCAGTTTGGGATTTTCGGCGGCCTTGGCCATCAGAATATCCCGCCACTGGGCAAGCTCCTCATAACTTGGGCCCCCCAGCACAAACTGCACAGGTTTACCCACGCCGCGGCCAAAGCCCTGACGCATAATCGGGAATGCCTGTACCCCGGCGAGATCCGAAAGCCTTGCACGGATGTCGTTCATAATCGCAAAGGCGCTGCGACGCTGGCCCCAGTCTTCCAATACGATAATGGCCATACCGTTGGAGAAATCGGCAGAGCGGCCAAAGCCCCGTGGAGCACGAATAAGCAGACGCTTCACTTCGCCGCTTTCCACCAGCGGCATCAGGCGCTCTTCCACTTCATTCATGTACTTTTCGATGTACTCGTAGCTGGCGCCCTGTGGACCATTGACCATCAGGAACATGGAGCCTCGGTCTTCCCGGGGCGCAAACTCCTGAGGCACCTTTTGCATCATCCACACACTGAGACCCAGTGCGCCAATCACCGTCAGGCTCACAGCAAATGGATGACGAATAGTGCGCTCAAGTGAACGGCGATAGAAGCCTTCCAGCCACTCCATGGCACCATCCACTTTTTTTACCAGCCAGGAGCTCTCACTGGTGGGTTTAAGCAGTTTGGAGCACATCATCGGGCTTAAGCTTAAGGCCACCAGACTTGAGAAAATCACCGCGGCGCTCATGGTCACGGCAAATTCTTTAAAGAGCTTACCCAAATCGCCCTCAAGGAAGGTGATTGGCATAAATACCGCCACCAAAACCAGGGTGGTAGCCACCACCGCAAAAGCCACCTCACGGGCACCGAGGAAGGCAGCAACCAGTGGGGTTTCCCCTTCTTCGATTCGGCGGTGAATGTTTTCCAGCATCACAATGGCATCGTCCACCACCATACCGATGGCGAGGATCATCGCAAGCAACGTCAGCAGGTTAATGGTGTAACCCAAAGCGTAGAGCACAATAAAGGTGCCCAGCAGCGACACAGGCACAGTAATGGCCGGCACCAACATGGCATGCACGCTGCCTAGGAACAGGTAAATCACCAGGATCACCAAAATCATGGCGATAAACAGGGTTTGATACACTTCCTTGATAGAGGCTTCGATGAATACCGAACTGTCGTAGCTGCGCTTGATTTCCATGCCGGGCGGCAGGGTCGGGTTAATCCGGTCAACCAGCGCGTTTACCGCGCGGGCCACTTCCAGCGTATTGGCAGTGGACTGCTTGGTGACCCCCAGACCAATCATGGACTCGCGGTTACCGCGGAACATGATCCGCTCTTCTTCGGAGCCAAGCTCAATCTTGGCCACGTCACCCAGTTTTACCAGATAGCCGTCATCGCCCTGTGCCAGCACCAGATTGGCAAAGTCTTCGGCGTTACGGAAAGTACGCTCAAGACGCACGGTAAAGTGGCGCTCTTTCGATTCCACCGAACCTGCGGGGAGCTCCACGTTCTCAGAGCGCAGCTTGGACTCGATATCGGCAACGGTTAGGTTACGGGCCGCCAGCGCCTGACGGTCAATCCAGATCCGCAGCGCATACACCTTGCCGCCCCCGAGGCGCAGCATGGCAACCCCGTCCATGGCCGAAAAGCGGTCTGCCAGATAACGGTTGGCGTAATCGGTGAGCTCAAGGGTGTTCATGCTGTCGGACACCAGATTGAGCCACATGATGACTTCATCGCCACCATTGGCTTTACGGATCTCCGGCGGATCGGCCTCTTCCGGCAGGTTATTGAGCATGCTGGAGATGCGGTCACGGATATCGTTGGCCGCAGCTTCAATATCGCGGTTAATGTTGAATTCCAGGGTTACCGACGAGCGGCCGTCACTGGAAGATGAGCTGATGTGGCGAATGCCCTCAACCCCGCTGACGCGGTCTTCCACCAACTGGGTAATACGGCTTTCCACCACAGAGGCACTGGCACCGCGGTAATTGGTTTCAATGGAGACCACCGGCGGGTCGATGTGGGGATATTCACGCAGCGGCAGCTTATCAAAGGCCACCAGACCAAAGGCGATAAGCAGCAAGCTTATCACCGAAGCAAACACCGGCCGCTTTACAGACAGATCGGTCAGGATCATGCGGCGTTCTCCTCATCACCGGCCACGGCGGCGCTGAAGTGCTCTTTCATTTCGGGTTTCACTTCATCACCGGGGCGGGCTTTGAGCAGACCACGCACCATGATGGTTTCGCCGAGTTCAAGGCCATCGACGATTTCGGCCCAGCCGCGCTTACGCAGACCAAGGCTCACTTCGCGGCGCTCAACCTTGTTATCGGCACCCACAATGTACACATAGTGGCGTTTTTGCACCGGAATGATGGCAGATTCGGGCACCATCATGGCTTCGCGGCTGGTTTTAATAAGACGAATTTTCATCAGCATGCCGGGCAGCAAACGGCCATCTTTGTTGGGAATTTCGGCACGAATGGTCACGGCGCGGGTGGACGGGTTCACCCGGCTGTCGATGGAAATCACCTTGCCCTGAAACACTTCACCGGCGTAGGCCACGGCTTCTGCTTCCAGTGTCTTGCCGGGGTTTAACTGCGGCAGGAACCGCTCTGGCACGGCAAAGTCGAGTTTGATAATGGAGATATCATCCAGGGTAGTGATGGCAGTGCCTGGTGTAACCAGGGCGCCGGGGCTCACCTGACGCAACCCCAGGCGGCCGGCAAAGGGCGCGGTCACAGCGCGATCGCGCAGGCTGGACTCGGCCTGCTCGAGTTCGGCGCGGCTGGTATCAATCTGGGTTTGCAGCCGGTCGCGCTCAAGCTCAGCTACTGTTTGGCTGGTTACCAGTGAGCGAATACGGTCAAATTCGCGCTGATTATCGCTTACTTTCACCTTGGCCACCTGGACCCGGGCGCGCTGTTCGGCATCCTGCAGTTGCACCAGCAACTGACCCTGACGAACAACATCGCCATCGGTGAAATTCACCCGGGTCACGGTTTCTGTGACCTTGGCGGTGATGGTGACTGACTCATTGGCGCGGGTGGTCCCCAGGGCCTCCACCTCATCACGTACGGTTTGCAGCTCTACCTTAGTTACCACAACATTGGGAATGGGACGCGGACGCTGAGCCTGGGCGGCTGGCTCAGATTGCGTATACAAATACCAGGCTCCAGCCCCCCCGACGAGGGCAAGGAGTATAAGGACTTTTTTCATGTGACTTCCGAACTTCAGGCAAAGTTATCGTTATTGTCGGCAAATGCCTTGCCGCAGCTTATTGTGAAGCTAGTTTACCCGTGCACGCAGGTGCTTCAATACGTTTTACTTTTCCTTACAAAATACGTTTTTATGACAAAAATGGATCACTTGTACCCCATCCGGCGAGGTCGGCTGGTTAAATCACGGCTAGCGGTGAATTGCTTCAGTAGATTGGAAAAGTGGCAGAGATAACTGCTGTATGGCGTGTTGTTTAATACCCCCTTGCGGATCCCGTCCGGTCAACAAAAGCCGTGGCCGTCGTTGCCTGGGTAGAGCTAATGATAAGAACAAGGCTAAGGACGAGGGAAGAATCGCCACATAAAAAAAGAGGCCCTATGGCCTCTTTTTTATTCCGCTAGCTTATCCTGCTTTATTCAGAGCGTGATTAACGTACCTTTCGGTCTTCTTTCATCAGCTCAGACATGGCGCGGTAGATTTGTGCCACTTTCTCATCGGCAAGGGGCTTATCTTCCTTGTCGAGGATGTGCAGCTCACTGCTGCCCGGGGAGGCCTCAGTCAGCTTCAGCTTATAAGTGCCCTTTTCCAGATCCAGCTTGGCATCACCCCACAGCGAGCTCCAGAAACCAGAGTCATCGTTGTAGTTGAGGAAGTACAGACCCTTACTGCTGTCCATATCGGCAATTTCAAAGCCCATTTCCGGCAGCACGATACGCAGACGGTTCCACACCTGGTTGTAATCGCCCTTGGCCAGATAGTAGGCATCGCCTTCCGCTTCGCCGTCAACCAGCTCAACACCTATGCCCAGGCTTTCGCGAACACGCTTGGCCTTGATAGCCTGCTCACGCTTCACTGCCATGTAAGCAATGGAGCTGTTGAGCATGTCGATGGTGTAACGGCGCTTGTCGTCGGCAGACAGGCTGGTCTGGATATCATCGCCATCGTAGCTTTCCTGATGGTCAACCAAGTCGATGGTGATAGCACCGGTGCGGCCATGGGGGCGCACTTCCACCTGATAGCGATAACGCTGCTTGAGGGTAAATACCTTGTCGGAACCCCAGAGGCTGGTATCCAGCACTTCCTGGTTTTCAATCCAACCGGTCTCGAGGGTACCGGTGGCGTAGTCTTCCTTCACAATCTCAACCTGACGGCCGACCAGGTAGTCCTTCAGCAGGCCGAAGATTTCCTGTTTCAGATCCAGGCTGTTGTCGAAAGATTCAACAATAACTTTTATGTTATCAGAGCCTTCTTCCACCCGGGTGCCTTCTGCCATTGGCAGCACCTGCAGCGGAGGGCGAATGTCCAGCGCCTTGCCAACCAGCTCGGGGTTGGCACGGGAGCCCATAGACGGAATATCGTATTCGCGGCTGTAGTTGGGCGACTTCAGACCCGCCGGGATCTTCAGTGGCGCCGCCACGTCTGCGTTCACATATTCGTCGTTACCATTGGCCTGACGGCGCTCCATGGGGGTACTGCATCCCGCGGCAAGGGCGACGAGAATGAACGGCGTGATTTGTTTCAACTTCAAGACTTAGACCTCCAGTCCAGCTTTTTTCATGGCATCGAGCAGTAGACCATGACAAGACTCAGAAAGTTCAGTCAGTGGCAAACGAATGAAACCATCCTTGATAAGTCCCATGCGATGCGCGGCCCATTTCACTGGAATGGGGTTAGCTTCACAAAAGAGTGTGCTGTACAGGCCACGCATAGGCTCGTCGGCTGCAAACGAGCCGTCGATGTCTTTGGCAAGCGCCAGCGCGCACATCTTTTTAAATTGGGCAGGTACTATGTTGTTGGCAACCGAAATGACCCCATCACCGCCGGCCAGCAGGAACTCGCGGGCAGTGGCATCATCGCCGCTGTACAGCAAAAAGTCGGGGCCACACAGCTCACGCAGACGGGCCACGCGGCTCACATCACCTGTGGCTTCTTTAATGCCGATGATGTTGGCCACATCGCAAAGTTCAGCCACTGTCTCAGGCTTCATGTCCAGCGCGGTACGGCCAGGCACGTTATACAGAATTTGTGGGATGTCAGTGGCCGCAGCCACCGCTTTATAGTGGGCAACCAGGCCTTTGGGCGTGGGTTTGTTGTAGTAAGGCGTAACGCCGAGCATAGCCGCAACACCGGTTGCAGACAGGGCTTGGGTCAGCTCAATCGCCTCGGCAGTGGCATTGGCGCCGTTGCCGCCGATAACCGGAATACGGCCTTTGGCATACTCAACGGTTTTGGCCACCACATTGATGTGTTCTTTCATTGGCAGAGTGGCCGATTCGCCTGTGGTCCCAACGGCCACAATGGCATCGGTGCCATTGGCGATATGAAACTCGACTAAACTCTCAAGACTTGCAAAATCCACTGAGCCATCACTGTTCATAGGCGTGATTAAGGCTACGATGCTTCCGTTTATCATCTGACTTCCCCAAGGTTGCAGGATTCGCTATGGTACTGACCCCTATGGCGATTGACAAGCCATTTACAGGGCTCTCAAAAGGATTTGTTTGTGGTAGCATTGGCGCGCGTCAAAACCACTGCCGATGTGGTTAAAAAGACGCCATGACAACGACACAAAAAGAGGAACCTACATGACCAATTACCTGGTCGTCACCGCCATGGGATCCGATCGTCCCGGTATCGTCAGCAAGCTCGCCCGTCTGGCCAGCGATTGTGATTGTGATATCGTCGACAGCCGCATGGCGCTTTTCGGCAATGAATTCACCTTGATCATGATGGTGTCCGGCTCCTGGGCGGCCATCACCAAGATTGAAGCCGCCCTGCCCCAATTGTCGGTGGAAATGGAACTGCTGACCGTGATGAAGCGCACTTCGCGTCACACGCCGCAAAACTATGTGTCGCGGATTGAGGTGGAATTCCACGGTAAAGATCAGCGCGGCACCATGAAGCGCATCACCCAGTTTTTGGCCGACCGCTCGCTGGATTTGGCAGCAGTACGCTCAAACGCAGAGGAAACAGCCGCCGGCGATTCTATCCAGCACGTGTTCCTCGCCATCAATATTCCTGAAAAAGTTGAACTGGATAAGCTCGAAAAGAGTATTCATGAGCTGGCAAGCGAGATGTCGCTGGCCTGTCAGATCAAAAGAATGCAAAGCTGAACCGGCCTAAGGAAGGACGACGAATGAATACCTTAAAAGCAGGCGATAAAGCGCCGCAGTTTACCTTGCCCAACCAAAACGGCGAGATGATTTCCCTGGCTGAGTGCCTCAAGAACGGTCCTGTGCTGGTGTACTTCTACCCCAAGGCGCTGACCCCTGGCTGTACCGATCAGGCCTGTGGCCTGCGCGACGTTAAGCCGCAGCTGGATGCCAAGGGCGTGACTGTGTTTGGCATCAGCCCCGATCCCGTGGCCAAGCTGAAGAAGTTTGAAGAAAAGCACGGCCTCAATTTCCATTTGCTGTCAGATGAAGAGCACGCCGTGGCCGATGCCTTTGGTGTCTGGGGCGAGAAAAAGTTCATGGGCAAGGTGTATGACGGCATTCACCGCTTGAGCTTTATTGTTGGCACCGATGGCACCATAAGCCATGATTTGACCAAATTCAAAACCAAGACCCACCACGAAACTGTACTCGAAGCGCTGGGCTGATAGCTTTAAGATACTGCCGGAATGGCGCCGGGCGACCTTCTTCTCGCCCCTTTTGCACTCACCTTTTCCGGCTCCATCTTTTGCATATAAGCAAGCTGTGATTGGACATAAATCACAGCCATTAAAAAAAGGCCCGGATGGGCCTTTTTTGTTTGGGTCAGTTACCGCAGCGCCAGCTTGTGTTATTCGCTCACGGGCTTGTCTGCTGTGGTTGTGCCGCCACCACCTGGTAGCTGCGGCTGCTCGGGCGGATGATTGCGCGGCCAAACGTTGATAACGGCTTTGACCAGCGATGCCAGCGGAATGGCAAAAAACACGCCCCAGAAGCCCCACAGACCGCCGAATACCAGCACTGCCGCGATAATGATAACCGGGTGCAGGTCCACCGCATCCGAGAACAAAATCGGCACCAGCACGTTACCATCGAGCGCCTGAATAATACCGTAGCCCAGCATCAGGTAGCCAAATTCCGCCGAGAAGCCCCACTGGAAAAAGCCCACCAGTGCAATCGGCAGTGTCACCAGGGTCGCACCCACGTAAGGGATCAGTACTGACAGACCGGTCAGCACCCCCAGCAGCGCCGAGTATCTCAGCCCCATAAAGGCAAAGAACACATAACTCACGGCGCCAACAATAATAATTTCAATCACTTTGCCGCGAATATAGTTGAAAATCTGCTGATTCATCTCACCCCACACCTTACGGGCAAGGTCGCGGTTAGAGGGGAAAAAGCGCTTGCTGCCGCGGATAAGCTCTTCTTTATCCTTAAGGAAAAAGAACACCAGCAGCGGCACCAGGATGGTGTACACCATCAGCACCAGCAGCGACGCCGAAAATCCAAGAATTTGCTTGCCGATATCCAGCAAATGCTGAGTATCGAGCATACGCTTAAGCTCGGCCTCCATGGCAATTACCTGATCGGCACTCACATATTGAGGGTACTTCTGGGTCAGCTCCTCAAGGTAGCCCATGCCTTTATCGAGCATGGCGGGCAGCTCGGTCAGCAGTGCCATTCCCTGCTTCCAGATACTGGGCACCAGGCCGAACACAATCAGCAGCACTATCCCGGCAAACAGCACCAACATCAGCGAGGCACCTGTGGTGCGGTTAACGCCAATCCGGGTCATCTGAGCCACCGGCCACTCCAGCAGGAAGGCCAACACCAGAGCCACCAACAAAGGCGCCAGCAAGCCGCCAGCAAAGTAAATCAAGGCCCACAGGGAAAAGAGAATAAACAGCAGCGTCACTGCCTGGGGATCACTGAACTTGTCCTTGTACCAGCGAGTCACGAAGTCGAGCATTGGGGCTCCTTAATGAGAGAAGTCGCGATCCTTGTGTTAATTCGGTGCCATCCGGCTGATCCGAAGTGTAAGGCAACTTTGGTCATCCCGGGTCTTTTCTACCCGATATCCCTGTTTTTCAAGAAAAGCGGGAACATCACGGCGGGATGCGCTGTCCAACAAGGCAACTTCGAGCGTTTCGCCTGCGGGCAACTTTTTCAGCGCCAGCTTAACCTGAACCAGAGGAACAGGACATCGAAACGCGGTTAAATCGATAAAAATCATAATGAACTTGCCACAGCCAAACCGGGGCTATTATCCTTGCTTGCACGCTAAACCTCAAGCAGCATACCCGGTAACGGGCATAGACACAGGAAGTAGTAGCCACTTGCGTATATTGACTCTCTCTCGACTGACCAACACCCTCGCCGCTGCGGGGCTCACTGCCTTGTTGAGCCTGCCGGCCACCAGTTTCGCCAATAACGATCTGCCGGATCTTGGCACAGCCGCAGTCAATACCTTCAGTCTGGAAAAAGAGATGGTGTATGGCGATGCCTATATGCGGGTCATTCGCTCATCGGCGCCGCTATTGAGTGACCCGGTGCTGAGCCAATACCTCACCGAGCTTGGAAACAAGCTGGTCGCCAATGCCACCGGCGTGAAAACCCCCTTTTACTTCTTTTTGCTGCGTAATGATGAAATCAACGCCTTCGCATTTTTCGGCGGCCACGTTGGGGTGCACACAGGACTGTTTTTGAATGCCGACACCGAGAGTGAAATCGCCTCAGTGCTGGCCCACGAAATCACCCACGTGACCCAGCGCCATCTGGCGCGCTCACTGGAAGCCCAGCAAAAATCCGGCCCTGCCACCATCGCCGGGCTCCTTGGTGCAATCCTGTTAACCATCGCCGCGCCCCAGGCCGGTATGGCGGCACTGGCCACCACCCAGGCGCTGGCCACCCAGTCCAAAATCAACTACACCCGTTTGCATGAAAAAGAAGCCGACCGCATCGGCATGCAAATTCTGGTGGAAGCCGGTTTTGACCCCAATGCCGCTGCTGACTTTTTCGGAAAGCTCGCCAGCCGTTATCGCTTTACCACCAAGCCGCCGCAAATGCTGCTGACTCACCCGCTGCCCGAGTCACGGATCAGCGAGGCACGCAACCGTGCAACCCAGTATCCGCACCGCTATGTACCGGACAGTCTGAACTACCATCTCGCCAAGGCCCGGATCCAGGTGCGTTTTTCAAGCTACAGTGAAGAATCGGCACTTGCTCTGTTTGACAAACAGCTTGCCCGCCACACCTATGCTTTTGAAAGCGCAGCGCTTTATGGCAAGGCGCTGGCCCTGTTTCGGTTAAAACGTTTTGATGAGTCTGAAGCGATTATTGATAAACTTCTGGCGCGGGATGACAACAATCTGTTTTATCTCGATACCAAAACCGACCTGTTAGCCCAGCGCAAAGACTACAAGAGCGCCATTACCCTGCTGGAGGCCAAGCGTAAGCTCAAGCCCACCTCTCAGGTGATAAATGCCAACCTGGCCAATATCTACATTGAAGCGGGCGAAAGCCCCAAAGCCATTCCACTGCTGGAAGACATGGTGTTCCTCGACCGTCAGAATCCGCTGCCTTATCAGCTGATGACAGAGGCGTATCGCAAGGAAGGCAATAAGGCGCTGGAGCACTTCTCTAACGCCGAAAACCTGGCTCTGGCCGCCGATTACAAGGGTGCCGTTGACCAGCTCAACTTTGCTTACCGCTACACCAAAGATGATGCGCTGCAACTGGCACGCATCGAGGCCCGTATTCGCCAGTTCAAGGAAGCTGAGCGGGCGTTGGAAGAGCTCAAATAATTCCAGCTTAAGCCATCTGCGGGCGCCTGACGGCGCCCGCTTTTTTTGTTATCATCGCGGCAATTTTGGTAAGTGACACGGATAACACAATGACAAAAGCCGTAATCCTGCATAACCCTCGCTGCTCCAAAAGCCGCGAAACGCTGGCGCTGCTCAATGAAAATGGCGTTGAGGTCGAGGTGGTTGAGTACCTCAAAGACACCCCCGATGCCGACGAAATCCGCCATATTCTGTCGCTGCTGGGCCTCGGCGCCCGCGAACTGATGCGCACCAAGGAAGACGAGTACAAGGCCCAGGGACTGGACAATCCGGCCCTCAGCGACGCTGAGCTTATTGCCGCCATGGTCGCCACCCCCAAACTGATTGAACGCCCTGTGGTGCTCGCCAACGGCAAAGCTGCCATCGGTCGCCCTCCGGTCAAGGTTCTGGATATTCTTTGAGGTTTTCCGTGCTGTCTGATACCCAGCTTTTGCTGAAAATAAACCGCGCAGGTTATCTGGCGCTGTTGCTGGTACTTGGCTACTGGTTCTTGCTTGGCCCCAACAGCCAGGAATATTCGCTGTTATTCAACGCCCTGTGGCTGGTCCCCCTGCTGCTGCCGCTGCCGGGACTGATGAAAGGCAACCCTTATACCCACGCCTGGGCAAGCTTTGTGCTGTGCCTGTATCTGTTGCACGGCCTGACGCTGGTCTATATTGCCGGTGATTGGCTCTGGTTTGCGCTGCTGGAACTGGGTTTACTGATCTTACTGTCGGTCACCTTCCCCTTCTACGCCCGCCACCGTGGCCGTGAATTGGGGCTTGGACTGAAGAAAAAGTCCAAAGATGAGCCTTCGCAATAACAGCTTCAGCGTTACTGGCTACCCGCTTACGTAACGCCAGAAAGTAAAAAGCGCTGCCAATGCAGCGCTTTTTTGTGAACATTTTTGACTGGCAAATATTTTTACAAACAATGAATTAGCCAAACTTGTGCTCACTAACCCTTAGTTCATTGAATAAATCAGAGCCTTAGCATCTCTTTCACAAACGGGATTGTCAGCTTGCGTTGATGCACCATGGACGCCTTGTCCAGTCTATCCAGTACATCAAAAAGGGTTCGTAAATCCCGCGCCATCCGATTCAGCAAAAAGCGTCCTACGTCCTCGGGTAACTGCAAGCCACGCATGGCTGAGCGGCGTTGCAATGCTGCCAGTTTTTCATCATCCATCATGGGTTGCAGCTGATAGGTCAGCCCCCAATGCATTCTGGAGAGCAGATCCGGCAAGCCAAATCCGGCTTCCATCGGCGAGGCGCTGGCACTGACAATCAGGCTGCCACGCTTTTGCTCCAGCACCCGATTATAGAGGTCGAAAATGGCTTCTTCCCACAGCGGGTGACCGGCCACGGCATCCACATCGTCGATACAAATAAGGTCAAACTGCTCCAGCCCTTCCAGCAATGCGGTGGAAATACTGGCGTGAATACCAAGGGGAATATAAAAGCTGCGCCGCTCCACCTCGTTGGCGTGGGCACAGGCTGCGTGCATCAGATGAGTTCGCCCCGATTTAATTGGCCCCCAGAGGTAAATGGCATGATTGCCCTCGCCGCCCGCCGCCGATTTCAGGGCACCAATAAGCTCATCATTACCCGCTGCGGGGTAATAACTGGCGAAGGTTTCATCGTCCGGTAAATGGACTGGCAGAGACAATTGCAATGGAGACTGTTGTGTCACTCGGTTACTTCTCAATCAATCTGGTGGCACTGAAATAAAAACGGCGTCAGTGTAACACGGACGCCGTTAAATTCCGAGTCGCAGACCTTACTGGCCGCGCCACTCGTAGTGATTTGGCTTGGCGGGCAGCCCCGGCGTTTCCAGTACATCGCCCGGATTAATCGCATTGGCGAAGGGATCGGGTTGCGCGCTGCTATCCCCCTGGCTGGCAGGATCGGTTGAGCCAGTGCTACCAGGCAGCACGGCCGGTGAATCGCCAAGTGGCGTCAACCTCGGCTCCAGAGCAAGAGTGCGCCTGAGTTCATCTTCGCTGCCAAAGAGCGCCAGTGCAAAGCGCACCGCATCGCCCTGAATACTCACCAGCCGTACAGATTTCACCATCGACAGCTGGCCAAGGTAAGTTTCGATATCCACCACGGCTTTCAGCTTGTTGACACCGGTGAACACCAGCTCGGTTCCCGAGGTTTCGCTGGTGCCTGTCACTGCGTAACGGGACACATAATAACTGCTCATGCCGGACAGCATAGCTGAAATGGCATCTTCAAGATTTTCGCTGCGGCCAGAGACTTCATTCACCGCCTGAATAACCTGCCCGGGATCAATGCCTGACGATCGCGGGTAAAGCGCCAGCCGATACTCATAACCGCCATCCTGGGTGTCCAGAGTAGCAATCGCAAAAAAATCAGACTGATAACGCGATGAGGCGCCAGCCACTTCCTCGGGGAAGAAACCGCGCACCGAGTTGATATTGGCGACCATCATGTCGTCAAGATCCAACAGCGGAAACAGCAGCGGCACACCGGTCTGGGCACTGGCATCGTTGAACTGACTGCGTACAGGCAGATCGGAATGGTCCCCAAGCAGTACCTTTTCGGTTTCACCGTCGGTGGCAAGCCACAGCAGAGTCAAAGGACGCTGTTTACCCCACACCGGCAGCTGGGCATCTCTGAGGGTGCCGGTAATTCGCGCACTGTCGAAACTGGCACGCACGTATAGTTTGCCGTTATTTTCCACATAGCCAAACTGACTGAGGGCCGAACGGGCCTGATTAATCAGTGCCTGCACCTGGGCATTGGCGAGTGCTTCCTGGCTGCCGCTGTTTTTTACCATGACCTTGGCCATGGCATCTTTAATCGCCTGCTCAAGTTCGGCGCCACTGCGTGAACTGACGGGCACATCGGCTTCATTAAGGCGATTTACCTGCACCGCCTCGGCGCCCATGGCACCCAGCAGCAATCCGGTGGCCAGGGCCAGCTTGTGAAAGGTCTTCAACATGGAAATTGGTCTATCCCTGAAAAAACAATTGGCAGGAGTGTAACACACTTGACCTTGGGCAACACAGTCCAACGAAAGGCCGCAAATTTCGCCTGCAAGCAGGCAGATTGTCCTTTTGCGCCAAGGAGTTCACAAAATCTGTACTCAGGCTTACCAAAGCCGTTTCAGCTGATAGAATGGGAAGATTTTAACCTTACATGACATAAAAAAATGAACAAACTCCTGCTGCCCCTCCAGGGTGCCCAAATGCTGTTTGTGGCGTTTGGCGCGCTGGTGTTGATGCCGCTGCTGACCGGGCTCGACACCAGTGTGGCCCTCTTTACCGCAGGTCTGGGTACCTTGCTGTTCCAGCTTATCACCCGCAGACAAGTACCTGTGTTTCTCGCCTCCTCCTTCGCCTTTATTGCCCCCATCATGTATGCGGTGCAAACCTGGGGCGTTGCCGCCACCATGGGTGGCTTGATTGCCGCCGGCGGCGTGTATCTGATGCTGTCGCTGCTGGTCAAACTGAAAGGTGTTGGCTTTATTCACCGCCTGTTACCCCCGGTTGTGGTGGGCCCTGTGATCATCATAATCGGTCTTGGCCTTGCGCCGGTGGCGGTGAATATGGCGCTGGGTAAGACCGGTGACGGCAGCGCCGTGTTGGTTGATGGCGATACTGCGCTGGTGATTTCTCTGTTATCTCTGACCACGACCATATTGGTGGCGATATTTGCCAAAGGGATCCTAAAGCTGATGCCGATTCTGGCCGGGATCCTGGTGGGTTATGTCACCGCGCTCTTCTATGGCGTAGTCAGCTTTGATGCCCTTATCGCCGCGCCCTGGTTTGCGGTGCCACACTTTACCGCGCCGGAATTTCACTGGCAGGCAATCCTGTTCATGATCCCGGTGGCCATCGCCCCGGCGGTGGAGCACATTGGCGATATACTTGCGATTTCCAATGTCACCCGCAAAGACTTTATGAAAGACCCGGGCCTGCACCGCACCCTTGCCGGTGACGGGGTTGCCACCATGGCCGCTGCCGCCTTTGGCGGACCGCCAAATACCACCTACTCCGAAGTGACCGGCGCCGTGACCTTAACCCGCAACTTTGACCCCAAAATCATGACCTGGGCCGCCATTGTCGCCATTCTGCTGGCCTTTATCGGTAAACTTGGGGCGCTGATGCAAACCATTCCGGTGCCAGTGATGGGCGGCATTATGTGTTTGCTGTTTGGCTCCATTGCTGCAGTGGGCCTCAGCACCCTTATTCGCAATCAGGTCGATTTGGCCTGCCCGCGTAACCTTGCGATTGTGGGAGTAACGCTGGTATTTGGTATCGGCGGTATGGCTTTTGGTATTGGCTCATTCAGCCTCACCGGCATCAGCTTGTGCGGTATCGTTGCCATTTTGATGAATCTGCTGCTGCCACCTTCGGCACCTGAGCCCGAAAGCCCTTAAGCCCCTAAGCCCGAAAGCCCATAAGCGACTCTTTATTCTGAAACGGCTTAGATGTTCCAACTGGAAATACCGACAACAAAAAGCCCCGCATCGCGGGGCTTTTTTATTCAGGCAATAACCGAGGCTTATTCTGCTTCAGTCTTGTACTTGGCGGCCACTTCTTTGATGAGCGGCTGCAGTTCGCCTTTTTGGAACATCTCGGTCAGGATGTCGCAACCGCCGATCAGCTCACCCTCTACCCACAGCTGTGGGAAGGTTGGCCAGTTGGCGTACTTTGGCAGCTCGGCACGGATATCCGGATGTTGCAGGATGTCCACATAGGCAAACTGCTCACCAATGTTAATCATCATCTCGGCAACGCGGGCAGAGAAACCACAGCTTGGCAGCTTTGGAGAACCCTTCATGTAGACAATGATTGGGTTTTCAGCGATTTGCTGCTTGATTCTTTCTACTGTTTCCATTTTGATTCCTGACTTGGCATCCCCCTGAGGGACATTGATGTCTCACACGTGGGCTTATTGTACGCCAGTGGGCGGCGGAACAAAATCCCACAGTTTGTAAGGTTATGTCATTATTTGATTTTTCGATAAGCACTATCGCCCGAAAACCCCAAAGAATGATTCACATCACAGATTTTCCGAGTACAATATCGGCCAGTGAGCAAGAACGTGAAAAACGTATAATCGTCCATGGAGAGATACTAATGGCTTTCGAATTACCACCACTGCCTTATGCGAAGAACGCACTGGAACCCCATATTTCCCAGGAAACTATCGAGTACCACTACGGTAAGCACCACAACACCTACGTGGTTAAGCTGAACGGTCTGATCCCAGGTACCGAGTTCGAAGGCAAGAGCCTGGAAGAGATCGTTAAGACCTCTACCGGCGGTATCTTCAACAACGCCGCTCAGGTTTGGAACCACACCTTCTACTGGAACTGTCTGTCTCCAAATGGCGGCGGCGCTGCCACTGGCGCAGTAGCCGATGCCATCAACGCTGCTTTCGGCTCTTTCGAAGAGTTCAAAGCCAAGTTTACCGATGCCGCTGTAAACAACTTCGGCAGCGCCTGGACCTGGTTGGTGAAGAACGCTGACGGTTCTGTTGCTATCGTTAACACCAGCAACGCAGCCACCCCGCTGACCGATGCTTCTGTTACCCCAATCCTGACTGTGGATGTGTGGGAACACGCTTACTACATCGATTACCGCAACGTACGTCCTGACTACCTGGCCCACTTCTGGGAACTGGTAAACTGGGACTTCGTGAACCAGAACTTCGCTGGCTAATCCCGCGTTTTTCAGGTCTAAAAAGGAGCCATTCAGGCTCCTTTTTTTATGCCTCTTTCCCGAATCTTTGCCCGCATTTTTTCGCGTCCCGCCGAATAGAAGCAGATGCAACTGTTGCTTTTGCAACTATTTGTCATTGTTTTTACACATCTTTTTTTGACACAGCTCAAGAATTTATGTCTAAGATTACAGGTAGGGAGCACAACCGTATCCAGCTCCCGGCATCACATCAATGGCGTTTCAGGGGGTTAGCATGGGCATCTTTGAACATTACCAACAGCGCTATGAAAAGAAACTCGAAGAAGAATACTCACTCCAGGAGTTTCTTGAAATCTGCAAGCAGGACAAGAGCGCTTACGCGACCGCGGCAGAACGTCTGCTGCTGGCCATCGGCGAGCCGGAAGTGATAGACACCTCCAAAAATCCCGTACTCAGCAGGATCTTTTCCAACCGGCTTATTTCTCGTTATCCCGCCTTTAAAGACTTCTTTGGCATGGAAGACGCTATCGAGCAGATAGTGGCTTATCTCAAGCACTCGGCCCAAGGCCTCGAAGAAGCCAAGCAAATCCTGTATTTGCTGGGCCCTGTAGGCGGCGGTAAGTCATCCCTCGCCGAAAAGCTCAAGGCACTGATGCAAAAAGTGCCCATCTATGTGCTGAGCGCCGATGGGGTGCGAAGCCCGGTCAATGACCATCCCTTCTGCCTGTTCGATGCCGATGAAGATGGCAAACTGCTGGCGGATGAGTACGACATTCCATCCCGCTATTTAAAAACCATTATGTCGCCCTGGGCCGTGAAAAGGCTGCACGATTTTGGTGGTGATATCAGCCGCTTTAAAGTGGTAAAAGTGTTCCCATCAGTGCTTGATCAGATTGCGGTGGCCAAAACCGAGCCCGGTGATGAAAACAACCAGGACATCTCCTCTTTGGTGGGTAAAGTGGACATTCGGCAACTGGAGCATTTTGCCCAGAACGACGCCGATGCTTACTCCTACTCAGGCGCCCTTTGCCGTGCCAACCAGGGGTTGATGGAATTTGTGGAGATGTTCAAAGCGCCCATCAAGGTGCTGCACCCACTGCTGACCGCCACCCAGGAAGGCAACTATAACGGCACCGAAGGTCTGTCGGCCCTGCCCTTTGGCGGCATCATTCTGGCGCACTCCAACGAGTCAGAATGGTCCAGTTTCAAGAACAACAAAAACAACGAGGCCTTCCTCGACCGGGTTTACATCGTCAAGGTGCCTTACTGCCTGCGGGTAACTGAAGAAATTCAGATTTACCAAAAGCTTATCCAGAACTCCGAGTTGACCCAGGCGCCCTGCGCACCCGGTACGCTCGAGACCCTGGCGCAGTTCAGTGTGCTGTCACGGCTGAAAGTGCCTGAAAATTCCTCCATCTACTCCAAGATGCGGGTGTATGACGGCGAAAGCCTGAAAGATACCGACCCTAAAGCCAAGTCCTATCAGGAGTATCGCGACTACGCCGGTGTCGATGAAGGCATGAACGGCCTTTCAACCCGTTTCGCATTTAAAATCCTCTCAAGGGTGTTCAACTTCGACCACACAGAGATTGCTGCCAATCCGGTGCATCTCTTCTATGTGCTTGAAAAACAAATTGAAGCAGAGCAGTTCCCCGGCGAGACCGCCGAGCGCTATCTGGAGTTTTTAAAAGGTTACCTGATCCCCAAATACGTGGAATTTATCGGTAAAGAAATCCAGACCGCCTATCTTGAGTCCTATTCAGAGTACGGCCAGAACATCTTTGACCGTTATGTCACCTATGCTGACTTCTGGATCCAGGATCAGGAATATCGCGATCCCGAAACCGGCCAGTTGTTTGACCGCGCCGCCCTGAACGCCGAGCTTGAAAAAATCGAGAAACCCGCCGGGATCTCCAATCCCAAGGATTTCCGTAACGAGATAGTCAACTTCGTGCTGCGGGCCCGGGCCAATAACGAAGGCAAAAACCCCAACTGGACCAGCTACGAAAAACTCAGAACCGTCATCGAGAAGAAGATGTTCTCCAACACAGAAGATCTGCTGCCGGTGATTTCCTTCAACGCCAAAACCTCCACCGACGATCAGCGTAAGCACGATGATTTCGTCAATCGGATGATGGAAAAAGGCTACACCAAGAAACAGGTTCGCCTGCTGTCCGAGTGGTATCTGCGGGTACGTAAATCGTCTTGATACTGACTGGTGCCCGCCTGATTGCAGGCGGGTGGCCGGATTTGGGGAGGTGCGTATGGCGAATTTTATTGATAGGCGATTGAACGCCAAGGGGAAAAGCACGGTAAACCGGCAGCGGTTTATCAACCGATATAAAAAACAAATCAAAAAGGCCGTGAGCGACGCGGTCACCCGTCGCAGTGTTACCGATGTCGACAAAGGCGAAAAAATCAGCATTCCCACCCGGGATATCACCGAGCCCATGTTTCATCAGGGTAAAGGCGGCTATCGCGAGCGGGTACATCCCGGCAATGACCAATTCACCCGCGGCGATAAGATTGACCGGCCTCCTCAGGGCGGTGGCGGTCAGGGCAGTGGTCAGGGTGATGCTTCCGACTCCGGCGAAGGTCAGGACGACTTTGTGTTTCAGATCTCCAAAGATGAGTATCTGGAGCTGCTGTTTGAAGATCTGGAGCTGCCAAACCTGCAAAAAAACCGGCTTAACAAGCTGGTTGAGTTTCAAACCTACCGCGCCGGTTTTACCAATGATGGTGTGCCTGCCAACATCAACATTGTTAGGTCTCTGCGCTCATCCCTTGCGCGCCGCACCGCCATGAGTGCGGGCAAAAAGCGTGAGTTACGTGCCCTTCAGGCCGAACTCGATGAGCTTGAAAACACCCCGGGGGCCAATGCCGAGCGGATTTTGGCGCTGAAGGACCAAATTGAGGTACTCAAAAAGAAAATAGATGCGGTGCCCTTTATCGACACTTTTGACTTACGTTACAACAACTTCGCGAAGCGTGAAGTACCCTCCAGTCAGGCGGTGATGTTCTGCCTGATGGATGTATCAGGCTCCATGGATCAGGCCACCAAGGACATGGCCAAACGCTTCTATATTCTGCTGTACCTGTTTTTGACCCGCACCTACAAAAACCTGGAAGTGGTCTACATTCGACACCACACCCAGGCCAAGGAAGTGGATGAACATGAGTTCTTCTACTCCCAGGAAACCGGCGGCACCATAGTCTCGTCGGCACTGAAGCTGATGGTTGAGATCCAAAAAGAGCGCTATCCCGCAGATGAGTGGAATATTTACGCCGCTCAAGCCTCCGATGGCGACAACTGGGCTGATGACTCACCCACCTGCAGGCAAATTCTGCAACAACAAATTTTGCCCATGGTGCGTTACTACAGCTATATCGAAATCACCAACCGCGCCCACCAAACCCTGTGGCGTGAATATGAATCCCTCATGCAAGTATTCGACAACATGGCCGTGCAGCACATTCGCCAGGCCGAAGATATCTACCCTGTTTTCAGAGAACTGTTTAAAAAGCAGGCGGTGTAAGGGGGCTTTATGGGGAAACGCAAACCGTTAAATGATGGACCCGATTGGACCTTTGAGCTCCTGGAGGCCTATCAGCATGAAATTGAACGCGTCGCGACGCACTATCGGCTCAATTATTATCCCAATCAGATTGAGGTAATCACCGCTGAGCAGATGATGGACGCCTATGCAGGCATAGGCATGCCCATTGGATACACCCACTGGTCATTCGGCAAACGTTTTATTCAAACCGAGCAAAGTTACAAGCGTGGTCATATGGGGCTGGCCTACGAGATTGTGATCAACTCCAACCCCTGTATCGCCTATTTAATGGAAGAAAATACCATCACCATGCAGGCACTGGTGATGGCCCACGCCTGCTACGGCCATAACAGTTTCTTTAAGGGCAACTACTTATTTAAAACCTGGACCGATGCCAGCTCCATTATCGATTATCTGGTGTTCGCCAAAAATTACATTGCCGAGTGCGAGGAGCGCCACGGCGTTGAAGCGGTTGAGAATATTCTCGACTCCTGCCATGCGCTGCAAAATTACGGCGTAGACAGATATAAGCGCCCTTCCGAGATCTCCTTTCGCGAAGAAAAAGCCCGCCAGAAAGAGCGTGAAGAATACCTGCAAAGTCAGGTGAATGATTTGTGGCGTACCGTGCCCACCAGCGCCACCGAAAAAGAAAAGCAGCCGAAAAAACGTTTCCCCGCAGAGCCGCAGGAAAACATCCTTTATTTTATTGAGAAACACGCGCCACTGCTGGAGCCATGGCAGCGGGAGATAGTGCGTATCGTGCGCAAGATGGGTCAGTATTTTTATCCGCAAAAGCAAACCCAGGTAATGAACGAAGGCTGGGCCACCTTCTGGCACTACACCATTTTGAACCACCTCTATGACGAAGGTCTGGTGACCGACCGCTTTATGCTGGAATTCCTGCAAAGTCACACCGGCGTGGTGGCGCAGCCTCCCTACAACAGCCGCTACTACTCAGGCATTAACCCCTACGCCCTGGGGTTCAATATGTTTACCGATATCCGCCGCATTTGTGAAAACCCCACCGAAGAAGACAGAGCCTGGTTCCCTGAAATTGCGGGCAGTAATTGGCTCGATACCTTGCATTTCGCCATGGAGAATTTTAAGGACGAGAGTTTTATCAGCCAATATCTGTCACCGACATTGATCCGCCAGTTCAAGCTGTTTGGCATTGTGGATGATGAGCGTAAAAATTACCTGTCCATTTCCGCCATTCACGATGAACAGGGCTATCGTGATATCAGACAGATGTTGTCGCAGCAATATAATCTGTCCAACCTTGAGCCCAATATTCAGGTGCACAGCGTAGAAGTGATGGGCGACAGATCCATTACCTTAAGGTACGTCCCCTTCAACGACATACCGCTGGCACAGGACTCCTTTGAAGTGCTTAAACACCTGCATCGCCTATGGGGCTTTACGGTGATTTTGCAGCAGGAAGAAAGTGATGGCACCTTAAAAGAACTGGGGCGCTGCCCAGCTGTGCATTCAGACGATGGCAGTATCTGACACCTTTCGCTTCAAAACAAAAACGCAGCCTGGGGCTGCGTTTTTTAATTCGGTGCACTATAAAGAGCTTTCGATGAAAGACGTGCTGTAAAAGCGCTATATCTACAACAGTACTGCCTTAACAATAATCAGCCGTGCGGATCCTGATTAATATCGGCTGGCATGGCATCTTTCAGCTTCTGCCACATTTTGCCACTGTTAATGCCATAGGTGCGCATCAAAGAAGGCACTTCGCCGTAGGCGTGGCGTTTGGCCAGCTGCTCAAGCTCAATGTAGAAATCCAGTGCCATTTTACGGGCTTCACCGCTGGAGAAGTAATAACGACCAACACGGCTGTAAAGGCCTTTAAAGCCGTTCAGGATCAACACATACAGTGGGTTTCCAGAGGAAAACGCCAGCGTGTGATGCAGTTCGTAATCAAACTCGGCGTAGGCTTCCGGCGTATCTGGCATGCCGTGGATCTTCCCCAGCACTTCAACGGCAGTTTCCGGGTTGTGACGCACAGCACCGCGGAAATAAATAGCGCTGACGTTGGTGCGGGCCGACAGCAGCTGGTCTACCAATACCGGAAAACCCTCAGGATTCAAATCGGCAATGGTTTCAAGGATATTCAGACCAGAGGTTTCCCAGAAATTGTTCACCCGGGTTGGTTTGCCGTGCTGGATAGTCAACCAGCCATCACGGGCCAGACGCTGCAACACTTCACGCAACGTGGTACGGGTAACACCGATAAGCTCTGACAATTCGCGCTCGGCGGGAAGAATGGAGCCGGGGGGAAATTTATTTTCCCAGATAGAACGCACTATGTATTTCTCTGCGAAACTCGCAGGACCTTTGGCATTGATAATCATCAGCCCCAATTTCCGGTGGTTTGTCCTCTTGTAAGGCACTGATCATACCAGAGCGGCAAAAAATGGAAACCTCCCCGCTTGCATTAGCAACCCCGGAAAGTGCTTGAATTCACATTGTTGTTTAAAAAGACAGCGAACAACCGCGGTAATTGGCAGTTTTTGCAAGTCGGATCGGCTTTTTGAAATGCCACGCTGCCTATCCTGGATTACTTTGGGGTAAGGTTTAGGCTAGACTGAACTACATCTATTCAGTAATACTCAAAACAACAATAATCCTCATTGATTATCAAGCATATGGGAGAGGGGAACATGCCATCTACTCTAGGGCAGTCGTTATTTGCCAACTTTCTGGGAAACTCCCCCAGATGGTATAAACTCGCGATTCTGTCGTTTCTCGCGATAAACCCGGTACTCTTTTATCTAAACCCCTTTGTTGCGGGCTGGGTATTGGTCATTCAGTTTATTTTTACCCTGGCGATGGCACTCAAGTGCTACCCGCTGCAGCCCGGTGGTTTGCTGGCTATCGAAGCGGTCATCATCGGTATGACCACCCCCAGTCAGGTACTGCATGAAATCGAGGCTAACCTCGAAGTGCTGTTGCTGCTGGTGTTTATGGTGGCCGGTATCTATTTTATGAAGCAGCTGCTGCTGTTTGCCTTCACCAAGATGCTGACCAAGGTGCGCTCCAAGGTGGTGGTATCACTGCTGTTTTGTATCGCCTCCGCCTTCCTGTCGGCCTTCCTCGATGCACTGACAGTAATCGCCGTTATTATCACTGTGGCAGTGGGCTTCTACTCGATTTACCACAAGGTGGCATCGGGTAAAGATTTCAGCTCCGATCACGACCACACCTCCGAAGCGCCCGAGCAGCTCAATGAAGAAGAGCTCGAATCTTTTCGCGGCTTCCTGCGTAACCTGTTAATGCACGCCGGTGTGGGTACTGCCCTGGGCGGTGTGTGCACCATGGTGGGCGAGCCACAAAACCTGATTATTGCCGCCCAGGCCAACTGGCAGTTTGCCGAGTTCGCGATTCGCATGTCGCCGGTAACAGTGCCTGTGTTCTTTGCCGGGATCCTGACCTGCTTCCTGGTAGAGAAATTTAAAATCTTCGGTTACGGCGCCAAGTTGCCCGACGCAGTGCACCGCATTTTGTCAGATTACGACGCTTATGAAGATGCGCGCCGCAGCCCAAGAGACAAAGTCAAGCTGCTGGTGCAAGCCCTCGTGGGTGTGTGGTTGATTGTGGGCCTGGCGTTCCACCTGGCCTCTGTGGGTCTGATTGGTCTGTCGGTCATCATCCTCAACACCGCCTTTAACGGCATCACAGATGAGCACGCGCTCGGTAAAGCATTCGAAGAAGCCCTGCCCTTTACCGCGCTGCTGGCCGTGTTCTTTGCCGTGGTGGGTGTGATTATCGACCAGCAACTCTTTGGTCCTGTTATCCAATGGGCGCTCGGCTTTGAAGGTAATGTACAGCTGGTGATTTTCTATATCGCCAACGGACTGCTCTCAATGGTCAGCGACAACGTGTTCGTGGGCACTGTGTACATCAACGAAGTGAAAGCTGCGCTGCTCAATGGCCAAATCAGCCGAGATCAGTTCGATTTGCTGGCTGTCGCCATCAATACCGGTACCAACCTGCCCTCGGTTGCCACACCTAACGGTCAGGCTGCATTCCTGTTCCTGTTGACCTCTGCGTTGGCGCCGCTTATTCGTCTGTCCTACGGCCGCATGGTGATGATGGCACTACCCTACACTATCGTGCTGTCGATTGTCGGTATTCTGACTATCGAAATGGGGCTTTTGGAGCAGATGACCCAGTACTTCTACGATGTGAACCTGATTAACCACCACAGCGTGGCAGAGGCTGCCGGTAAAGCATTGGGTGGACATTAATTCCTTCGATTGACTGAACTTCTTTGCTTAAGTAAAGTCAGAAATAGCCCGCACCTCAGTGTGCGGGCTTTTTTATGGAATGCCATTTTCACGGAGACCCTATGTCCAGCCTGATTTCTTTCGCCCACAATCGCTTATCCTGGGCGATATTGGCCCTGAGCGCCCTGTCGTTGGAGTTGGCGGCACTGTATTTTCAGTACGGAATGAAGCTCGATCCCTGCGTTATGTGTATCTACCAGCGCCTTGCAGTGTTTGGTTTACTCGGCGCTGGGGTGCTTGGCCTTATTGCCCCGGCAAGCCGTATTATGCGTCTACTGGGTGGGCTGCTCTGGGGCATCAGCAGTATCTGGGGCCTTAAGCTCGCCCTGGAACTGGTGGATATGCAAAATAACCCCAACCCCTTCTCAACCTGCTCGTTCCTGCCAGAATTTCCAAGCTGGATGCCACTGCACGAATGGCTACCGGATGTGTTTATGCCCACCGGCATGTGCACCGATATCCCCTGGCAGTTTGCCGGTGTCACCATGGGCGAGTGGATGATTGTGGCCTTCAGTATCTACCTGCTGGCACTGCTGGTGTTTCTGGTACCTATCTTTAAGAAGTCCGCCTGATGCTTGCTATCAAGGCTGATTGCCAGGCACTGACCGCATAAACGAAAAAACGCCCTGATGGGCGTTTTTTGTTGGCTTGGCAAAGGCTTACTCTGACTTTCGAAGAAGGGCTGTAATCACAGTAAGACCGCGAATAGCCGTTATGCGCAGCGGCGTCAGCTGCACTCAGTCAATGCTCTCTCAGTCGATATCTTTCAGCGGCCACAGCACTATATGATCTTCCATGTCCCTGACCTTGGTTTCACATACGACCTTGCCCTTCACCGACATACCAGCGGCGTGCATGGCCTCTTTACTGCCGGTGAGAAGCGGATGCCAGGAGGGTAAATCGCGGCCCTGATACAGGCGAATATAGGCGCAGCTATCGGGCAGCCAACTGAGGCTGGCAATATTGTCCACTGTAATGGCGGCGCAGCCCGGTACAAAGGTAAACCTTTCCGTATAATGGCGGCAATGGCAGGCGTCTCTGTCCAGCAGTTTACAGGCCGCATTGGTGTAATAAAGCTCATCGGTTTCATCGTCGATAAGCTTATTCAAGCAGCACTTGCCGCAGCCGTCACACAGGGATTCCCACTCCTCGGTGGTCATTTCATCGAGGCGTTTTTGTTTCCAGAACTCAGTCACAACCTATACCAATCACACTGCAAAGGGCGGGAGTATACCCTATTCTCCCAGTTGAAACTTGATGCGATCCGACAGATGCACAAGCGCAAGCGCAAAATAGTCGCTGTCCCGCCAACGCTTGATTGCAAGATAGTTGTCGTACACCAGGTATACCCGCCCCTTGGGGCCATCGGGCATTACCATGGTGACCAACATATCGCTGCGGGCCGGTAAATCAGTGCCATCGAAGCGCCGAACGCCCAGCGCCTGCCAATCGGCAAAGCCTTTCTTGACCCCACTGGATGCGAGCGTCACATCGAAATCGGCAGGGATTTTCACCTGGCGGCCCCAGGTTTCGTCGGCGCGCCAGCCGGACTCCTTCATAAAAGAAGCGATAGAGGCGAATACGTCGGCAGGATTGGTCCAGATATCCGCTTTGCCATCATCGTCACCGTCTTTGGCATAGGCCAGGAAGCCTGCTGGCAGCAACTTGGGTTGCCCCATACGGCCATCTGGGGTCGCCAAAAGCTGCTCAAGCTGCCAGCTGCTGCTGTCGAGGATATTCAAGGCGGCAAAAAACTGTTCACGATAGAAGGCTTCACGTACCCCACGGTAGGCTTTTGACGCCGTCACCGACAGTACAGGATATGCGCCTGACTCACGACCATAGCGCGACTCAAGCCCCCACAGCGCCACGATAAACCGCGGCTGCACGCCGTAGGCGTCGCCGATCCGCGTCAAGGTCTCGCTGTGGCCCTGGTACTGAAACTTGGCCTCATCGACCAGGGTATCAGTCAGCACACTTGGCAGGTACTTATCGAGACTGCCGGCACTTTCAGGTGTCGCTTCATCGTCGCCGTTTTGGCTTTTGGCCAAACGGAACTCTTTCACTTTGGGGAATACCGCGGAAATGGTTTCCGGGCGAATGTCATGTCTTTCAAGGGCTTCTTTACGAAGCCCTTCGAGGTAGTCAGCAAAGCTGCCACTGTGACTATCTTCGGCAAGTGCCACGCCGGACAACAGTGCCAAAGCAGACAGGGAAGTACAGAGTAATGACTTCACAGTAACGAACGCCTCCTAACGAATCGGTCAGTCCTTTATCAATCCTCTATGCCTAAACTGCGGCGGTGTTCGGTCAATAAGTTCTCTTTTGGGGGCGGAATTTGCAAGTAGTAACCCTTTTGTTCGAGTTCGGCGCGTACCTTGCTGATGTCCGCTATCCCCAGTTTGTCTTTTTTATCCAGCGGTAACAACATTACCAATTTAGGTTGCCCGAACATCTGCATCAGCGGCTCAGGCACCTGGCTGAAATCCTCTCGTTTGGGGACAAACAGAAAGGTTTCTTCCTTTCGGCTGCTCTTATAAACGGCACATATCATAAGTGTGTCAATTTCCGAAAATATCAAACTTGCCAGTCATTGGGGCACACTATAACATGGGCTCTTTAGAAAAAAATGTAGATCAGCGCGAGACTGATTAATTTCTGGAGTATTATACGGCGATGCCAAAAGCAAGCCTTGAATTAAAGGGATCTTCTTTCACGCTTTCTGTTTTGCATATTAACAGCGCAAATTTGGACAGCCTTGCCGGTGAACTGGACCGTAAACTCGCCCAGGCCCCGCAATTTTTCATTGGCGCGCCCCTGGTGCTTAACCTGGGTGCGATTGACGACGGTGAAATGGATTTAGCCGCGCTGAAACAACTTCTTGTATCGCGCCAGCTGGTAATAGTAGGCGTGACTTCCGCTTCAAAAGCCCTTGCCGAGCAAGCCAAATCCTTGGGGCTGGCTATCGTCAAGGCTGGCAAAACCGCCAACGGTCAGACTTCCCCTGCCGCCCCTTCAGAGCCCAAAACCACCCGGATCGTGAGACAAAACGTACGTTCCGGTCAGCAGATCTACGTCAAAAACGGCGATCTGGTGGTGATTGGCGCCGTGGGAAATGGCGCAGAAGTGATTGCCGATGGCAGCATACATATTTATGGGGCACTCAGGGGCAAAGCCATGGCTGGAGCCAACGGCGCCAAGGATGCCGTTATCCTGGCCAAATCCCTTGAACCCGAACTGATTTCCATCGCGGGTCAATACTGGCTGACAGAGAATTTACAAAAGCACGGTGTGACTGCGAAAAGCGGCTGTGTGCGCCTCGAAGGCGACTCACTAACAGTAGAATCACTGCCATTGTGATGGGGCAGAATTAAAGGACAGAAATAAACATGGCACAGATTATTGTTGTCACTTCAGGAAAAGGTGGTGTAGGCAAAACCACCTCCAGCGCAGCCATCGCCACCGGCCTGGCCCTGCGCGGCCATAAAACCGTAGTTATCGACTTCGATATCGGTCTGCGTAACCTCGACCTTATCATGGGCTGCGAGCGCCGCGTGGTGTATGACTTCGTCAACGTGATTAACGGCGAAGCCAATTTGAATCAAGCGCTTATCAAAGACAAACGCAGCGAAAAGCTGTATGTGCTGCCCGCCTCGCAAACCCGCGACAAGGACGCTCTCACCCGCGAAGGTGTGGGCAAGGTGCTGGACGATTTATCAAAAGACTTTGAATTTATCGTCTGTGACTCCCCTGCCGGTATCGAAACCGGTGCCCTGATGGCGCTTTACTTTGCCGACGTGGCCATTGTAACCACCAACCCGGAAGTGAGTTCGGTACGCGATTCAGACCGGATTTTGGGTATTTTGCAGAGCAAGTCTCGCCGCGCCGAGCAAAATCTTGAGCCCATCAAGGAATACCTGCTGCTGACCCGCTACTCCCCAAGCCGGGTGAAAAATGGCGAAATGCTGAGTGTGGCTGACGTGGAAGAAATCCTCGCCATCAAGTTGCTGGGTGTTATCCCTGAATCTCAGGCAGTACTGCGCGCATCCAACTCAGGTGTGCCTGTGATTATCGATCAGGAAAGTGATGCCGGTCAGGCATACAGCGACACGGTCGGGCGTCTGCTCGGTGAAGAACTTCCCCTTCGCTTCGTAACCGAAGAGAAGAAGGGCCTGTTGAAAAGGATCTTTGGTAGCTGATTATGTCTTTACTCGATTACTTCAGAAGCAGCAAGAAAGCCAATTCGGCCTCCATGGCCAAGGAACGCTTGCAAATCATCGTGGCCCATCAACGGGGTGAGCGCGACGCGCCGGATTATTTCCCGCAAATGAAGCAGGAAATCATCGAGGTGATCCGCAAATACGTGCACATTTCCGAAGAGCAGGTGTCGGTGCAGCTTGAGCAAAACGACGATAACCTGTCGGTGCTCGAGCTGAACGTAACGCTGCCGGAGCGCTGATAAGCCCATGCCTCCTTGCCGGGCTCCAGCGCCGGCAAGCGGTTAATGGCGCGACACAGACGCAAGCACGATGTAAAAGCCACGATGCAAAAACGACAAAAAAGCCGCCCTCAGGCGGCTTTTTATTATTTACGGCATCTATAACGCTGCCAGGGCGCAGGTTACATCGCAAGCTCGGCGTCGGTTAACGCGGCCAGACAGTCCTTTGCCAGCGCGCCGCGCCAGCCTTGCAGCAGCAACGGCAGCTGCGCGTCCGCTTGCGCCTGCCAGCGATACTCCAGGTATTCGTGAATATGTCGCTTGGAGCAGAAAAGTTCCGCCGGTAAGCCTTCACGCTCACACACCTCGGTCAGCACCGCCTTGATGGCCTTGAACGCCTGCTTGTAACCTGGCTTCAATGCCAGCACATCGATTGGCTCTGGCAAATGGGTCAGATCGGCGCGCTGCAACACCTTCAGCAGCTCTTTGCCGTGAATACGTTTTTCATGCTCAGACAAGTCATTGATTTTCAGCAAATCGCTTAATGATTTAGGCTGCTTTTTTGCCAAAGCGATAAGGGCGTGATCTTTAATCACAAAGCCAAGGGCAAGATCCCTGTCCAGCGCCCGCTCCAGGCGCCAGGCCGCCAGCACCTTAAGATACGCCAGCTGCTTAGGGGTTAACTGAAACGCGTTTTTCACCTTAAGAAAAGCTGTTTCCGCCGATGGACGCTCAAGCCGACCTTCGGTCAGTCTGGCGCCCTCTTCCAGCAACCAATCCATGCGTCCCAGCTCATTGAGCTTTTGCTCCAGCATGGGATAGAGCTGGTACAAAAAGAACACGTCGTTGGCGGCATATTGCAACTGGGCATCGGTCAGCGGCCGTTTTATCCAGTCGGTACGTGACTCGCCTTTATCCAGGGTTTGCCCAAGGCATTCTTCCACCAGCTTGGCGTACCCCACACCGTGGCCAAGACCGCAAAGCGCCGCAGCAATCTGGCTGTCGAACAGCGGCGATGGTTGCACCTTGCCGTAGCGGGCAAACACTTCCAAATCTTCAGAGCAGGAATGCACCAATTTAAGAATGCCAGGCTCGGTCAGCAGTGACCAAAAGGGAGACAGATCCTGAATATCCAGCGGGTCAATCAAGGCCAGTGTCTTGCCATCGTACGCCTGAATAAGCCCTAATCTGGCATAGTAAGTCCGGGTGCGGACAAACTCGGTATCCAGCACCAGCACCGGGCTTTGACGATACTGCTCAACAAGTGCCCCCAGGGTTTCATCGTCCTTTACGTATTGAAACTCCAGCAAACTATCTCTCCCCTCTGAAAATAATCGACCAATAAAAAACCGGCTTACGCCGGTTTTTCTATCACGCCTTGTTGAGCTCTTCGTTTCGAAGCTCACGGCGCAATATTTTACCCACGTTGGTTTTAGGTAACTCGTCCCTGAATTCTACCAGTTTGGGGATCTTATAGCCCGTTAAATGATGTTTACAGTGCTTGATAATATCGCCTTCGGTCAAAGATTTGTCTTTGGCGACCACAAACACCTTCACCACTTCACCGCTGACTTCATTGGGCACGCCGATGGCAGCCACTTCCACCACCTTGGGATGCATGGCAATCACATCTTCCACCTCATTGGGGAACACGTTAAAACCGGATACCAGGATCATGTCTTTCTTACGGTCGACAATGTAGAAGAAGCCCTGCTCGTCCATGTAACCTATGTCGCCTGTGGCAAGCCAGCCATTGGCATCTATCACCTTGGCGGTTTCTTCCGGGCGCTGCCAGTAGCCTTTCATCACCTGAGGACCACGGGCATAGAGTTCACCGGTCTCGCCCTGAGCCAACACCTTGCCATCATCGTCACGCACCTGCATCTCAGTCGAAGGCGCTGGGAAACCAATAGAACCGTTGTAACCTTCAAGGTTGTGCGGACAGCAAGTCACCAGCGGCGATGCTTCGGTAAGACCATAACCTTCCAGCAGACGGGTTTTGGTGATGCTCTGCCACTTATCAGCTACCGCGCGCTGCACCGCCATGCCGCCACCGATGGAAAGCTTAAGGCGCGAAAAATCGAGCTGAGTGAATTCTTCGTTATTCACCAGCGCGTTAAACAGGGTGTTCACCCCGGTGAGCGCAGTAAAAGGATATTTTTTCAAATCGGCCACGAACGCCGGAATATCACGGGGGTTAGTGATAAGCAGGTTGTTGGCGCCCTTGTGCAGGAACAGCAGGCAGTTCACTGTCAGGGCAAAGATGTGATACAGCGGCAGCGCCGTCACCACAAACTCTTTGCCATCGGCCAGCAGCGGCGCATAGGCGCCATTGGCCTGCAGCACGTTGGCTGTCACATTGCCGTGGGTCAGCATGGCACCCTTGGATACCCCGGTGGTTCCACCGGTGTACTGCAAAAACGCGAGGTCGCTGTTGGTCAGCTCGGGTTTGACATATTGCAGACGGCGGCCTTTTTGCAGCGCCTTTCTGAAAGAAATGGCGTGGGGCAAATCGTATTTGGGCACCAGCTTCTTGATGTACTTCACCACAAAGTTCACCAGAGTACGCTTGGGCGCACTCAGCAAGTCGCCAAGGCCGGTGATTATCACACTTTCCACCGGTGTTTCGTCGACCACTTCTTCCAGTGTGCGGGCAAAGTTAGACACAACAACGATGGTTTTGGCACCTGAGTCAATCAGTTGATGCTTGAGTTCCCGAGGGGTGTAAAGGGGATTGACGTTAACCACCACAAGCCCGGCACGCAGCACACCAAAGAGCGCAATGGGATATTGCAGCAGGTTTGGCATCATCAGCGCGACGCGATCGCCCTTTTTCAGGCCTAGCTCGTTTTGCAAATATGCGGCAAAGGCGCGGCTGCGCTCTTCGAGTTTGCGGTAGGTCAGCACGGCGCCCATATTGATAAAGGCGGGCTGATCAGCATAGTCACGTACCGCCTGTTCAAACATGGCGACCAGACTGTCAAAACGGCCTGCATCTATGTCGGCAGGCACATCATGTGGCAAATGATTAATCCAAGGCTTGTCCACAAAAATCTCCTAAAACCCCGAGGTAACGGTGAGGCTCGAATACGGCTGGAGAGATCACCGATACGGTTGTTTTAACTTGTTATTATTGAATCACGCTCGAAATCATACAAGCGTTTAAATTTTTGACAATCATCACACAAATGAGCAAAAAAGCCCAGCCTCTTTTTTACCCCTGCGCCTGGGATGCCAAAAACGCGTTAATGGCCGCCGCGCACGCTTGTGGATGGGTCATGTGCAAATGATGGTCGCCCGTGAGCCGCACCTGAGTTAAGTTTTGATACAGCGGAGCACTAAGCTCAAACAAGGCTTTCAGCTGCTCATAGCCACTGTCACCCGTCAGCAGCAAACTCGGCAGCGCAAAGCCCCGGATAAAGGCTTCTCCGTGGGCAGGCGTAAGCCGCATGGGCGAATCAAACTTAAGTCGGGGGTCGGTTTTCGAGACCACACCGGCATCAGTAGCAGCAAAGTTGCGTCGCAGCAGCAGCTCACAGGCCACTTTATCAAGCCCGGTCAGGCGATGCCTTGCCTCAATCACAGTCTCGAAACTGGCATAAACCTTGGGGTTTGCAGAGCTGGTAGCCCACTGCCAGTGACTGTCGAAACTGCGGGCAAGCCGTTCGCGGGTTTTACCCGGCCGCTCTGTTAAGGGTCCAAGGGCTTCAATCAGCACCAGCGCATCGGTCGCATCCGGGTAACTGGCAAGATATGCCGACGCCACTATGCCACCCAGAGAGTGGCCGATAATGGCCGTTGGCCGCAATCCCTCGCCTGCAAGGTGCATAAGCACCCCGTGCAAATCATAAAGATAGTCAATCCAGTGCAAAGGGTAACTACCCGGCCTGTGCTCAGAGTCACCGTGGCCCGGCCAATCAACGGCGAGTAGCCGGTAATTAGTTAACACCTCGGCGAGCGGCGCAAAGCTGGCGGCGTTATCGAGCCAGCCGTGCAGCGCCAGCAGCAAAGGCTTGTCGGCATCGCCGTACGCTGTTGCCGCAAGCCTGATATGGGGCAACGCGAGAGTTAGCTCATTTACGGCAATGGTCATGGCAAAACTCCTTGCAACTCCTGCAGTTCCAAACGTCTGCGGATGGGGGCGTTTTCTTATTGTCGTCTTATGGCAAACAGGTACCTCAGACAGAAAAACGCCGGCAATGAGGCCGGCATTATCCCACGCTTGCGGGGCGATTACCTGTTATTTATCCCGCAAAAACCGCCAAGACTCATTTAGTTGCCGGTTTTACGAACTTTAAGGTCATGCGATCGCTCTCACCGATGGCAAGGTACTTGTCCTTATCCTGCTCACCAAGGCGCAGCGATGGCGGCAAGGTCCAGACGCCCTGCTCATAATCCTTGGTGTCTTTAGGGTTGGCGTTGATTTCACTTTTGGCTGCCAGCGCAAAACCTGCAGCCTCGGCAAGTTTAATCACCTCAGATTCAGGCATATAACCCGATTTAAGGCTCATGCCCTCGTTTGCTCTGTGCTCAACAAGCCCAAGCACCCCGCCCTCTTTGAGGACATCAAAGGCGGAGGCGAACATGGTCTCAGCCTGACCGGCCATGGCCCAGTTGTGGATATTACGGAATGTCAGCACCACATCGGCGCTGCCGCTGTCACCAAGGGAGGTCTTGTGAGGCGGGTCGAAGGTCACGGTTTTGGCCTTACCCACTTTCGCAGCGTTGGTTTCAATCCAGCTTTCGAGGGCCTTGCCCAAACGAAGACGATAAGCTGGGCTCTTGGCGTCCGGTGCAGGGTTGGTTTCAAAGTTGGCGGCTATGTACTGGCCATCTTTGGCCAGCAAAGGCGCAAGAATTTCAGTGTACCAGCCGCCACCCGGCCAGAGTTCAATCACGGTTTTTTGGCCATCGACACCGAAAAAGTTCAGGGTTTCACCTGGGTGGCGATACTTGTCCCGCTCCATACTCGCAGCCTGACGCAAATCGTTTTTCAGGGCTTCGTCCAGGGTGGTGGCACTGGCCGCACCGCTTAATCCAATCAGCGCAACCACGGAGGCCGCTAACAACGTCTTCATCCTGTTCTCCTTGAATTTCATCAGCCTATCCCGGCGGGAAGAGACCTCGAAGCTACCAAGGCAAAGCAGAATTGCCAAGACGGATTCATATTTTGTTGCAATTACGCGGGCCTAGCACCCGGCGCCAACACAGCCACAGACACCCGGCAGCAATCAGCAGCCACAGTCCAATCCACACAAATGCCGGCACCCAGATAAGCCCGGCGAGCAGCTCGGCATCCCCCCGGCCATCGAGCCCCCATAGGTAGGTTGGGCTTTTGATGGCATTGAGCAGCACAATCAGCGCCATAAAACGCAACATGGATACCAACCAAGCAGCGCCTGCAAGTTTTAACGGCAGAAAAAACAGCCCCGAAAGCACAATCAGAATGCCAATGGTCAGCACATCCCGGGCGTAAAAAAGCAGTACCACCAACACAAGTGCGCCGAGTAGTGTAAATGCTGGCCGGATCCCCTTTGGCCAACTTGCCATCATAAACAGCAGCAACCCCCACAGCGCGGCCCCTGCGTATCCGGCAAAGCCAATCAGTACCGGGCTGCCGCCTGCTGAGAAGCACAGGCCCGCACCATTGGGAAAAAGCTGGATATGGCTGACCACACCGCCTGTAATCAAGGTTGCCAGTGCGTGGGATAACTCATGGAAAAAGCTTTCAAGCCATTTGAAGGGTACGCCAAGATAAGGCACGTAAGTCACGGCGCCGGCAATAGCGAGCAGCACGATAAACTGCAAGGGACTGTTGGCTGGGGCCGTCTCGGGGATGGCAGCAAACTCTGCGCGCGGTTCAGGCATAGAGATCCACGCCCACCATGGCACGTATTTCCTCGCGCCGCTGAGCATGTTGATTCAAAAGATATTCGGAAATGGCTTCACGGGAGCGGCCGGGGGTGTCGTAATCGACGCTTCCCTGACCATCCTGGTATTCCTGCAGTAAAAATTTCGCCGACTCGCCCCACTCTCGGGGAAGCTGAGCACGGCTATCAGTTGCCGTGGTAGCGGTTGTCTTAGCATCCTCGCCGTTTTGCGCGGCAGGATTTGACAGCACACCCGCAGCCCCGGGCAACTTAATGCCCCGGGCGGAAAAGAATTCGAGCTGTGCCGATTGAATATGCACCGCCAATCACTCCTTTACTCTGGGTGTGGGAAACCTGCTTACCAAACTCGCTAATGGGGTTTCCAGGGACGTTTCCAGCCAAGTCACCAAGTAAGCCACCAAAGCTTCGCGTCGCGGCTATTCGCGTCCCGGCAACTTCTTCCACGCCACCGTATCACGAAGATACACAGGCTCCAAGTCATCCACCGAGGTGTGCAGGCCACGACCAATACCGTCCCTTGCCAATGTCAGCATAGCTTCGGCGGCAGGAAATTTCACCTCAGCGCTGAGCTCCAGGCCATGCCCAAGAGTCAAAAGCTCCGGATAGGTATCAAAACCTGTGCCACAGGCAAGCGTGACACCATCAGATAACTTCACCATAGATGGTGGCAATACAGCTTCTTCGCCCACCAAGGTTGCCACGCCATCCTGCATCCGGTACTCGCCCACATAGACTTCAGACATGCGCGCGTCGATGGCGCACAGCACCCGGGTTTCACCGCTCTTTTCCATCGCTTCCTGCGCCATGGCGGCCAGGGTAGAAATACCAATCACCGGCAACTCGCGGCCAAGCGCCAGGCCCTGGGTCATGCTGGTGCAGATACGAATGCCGGTAAAGCTGCCAGGGCCACGGCCATAGGCAATGATGTTGACATCGCTAATGCTGAGCCCAGCCTCGTTTAACAGCCCATCAATCATGGGCAGCAGGCGCTGGCTGTGCTCACGGGGGGCATCAGCCATATCGGCATAGGTTTCACCCTTGGCATAAAGCGCGGCAGAGCAAGCTTCGGTACAGGTGTCGAGCGCGAGGATCACCGGATTGTCCGGCAGTGCAATAGGCTGCGTCATGGGGTATGAGTTTCCAAAATCGTTGGCCAAAGAAAGAGGGCCCTATCGGTTATTGCGGTGATTTTACCCGATAAACCACCGGCCATAAAACGGCTAAGGTCAGCAGTCGGATTAAATTCAGTCAATTGCCTCTAAAAAAGCGCAGGCAGCATCCAGGTCACGGGTGCGTGCCATCGGCGGCAAGGATTGCAAAAATGCCTGACCATAGGGCCGATTCACCAGACGGTTATCGCAGATCACCAGTACGCCGCGATCAGTTTCATCTCGGATAAGCCTGCCAGCGCCCTGCTTCAGGGCAATCACCGCCTGGGGCAGCGAAATTTCCAGAAAGGGATCGCCACCTCGGGCCTCGACCCGACTGGCGCGGGCTTTGTAGAGACTGTCATCCGGTGAAGCAAAGGGCAGCTTATCTATTATCACGCAGGACAACAGCTTGCCGCGCACGTCTACCCCTTCCCAAAAGCTGCCGGTGCCAAGCAGCACCGCTTCACCCAACTGTCTGAATTTGGATAATAATTGCTGCTTACCGCCCTGCCCCTGAACCAGCAGTGGATAGTGGCAGCGACCAACCAGGGAGCGGGCGACGGCCTCCATCATCCGGTGGCTGGTAAAGAGGATAAAGGTGCGCCCCTTGGCGGCCTTAATCAGTTTGAGGCACACCTCGGTGAGCTGGCGCACCATGGCATCCTGATTGGCAACGCTGCCAAGGCGGCGCGGCACGCATAACAGGGATTGCCTGGGGTAATCAAAGGGGCTGTCGAGCAGCACTTCTTTGCACATTGAAGCTTTGGTAGCACCGCTGGATTGACTGCGACTGGCATTCGCTCGATTAACAGACGAATGCACAGCAGACGTCAGCCCAAGCTCACGGGTAAAAAACTGCAGGCTTCGCTCCACCTGCAAGGTCGCCGAGGTAAACACCCAGGCGGTGTCTTCGCTGAACAACTCACGGCACGCCTTGGCAATATCGATGGGGGAAATACGCAGCATCAAATGGCGCTCACCGATATCGATGCCATAAGCAGAGCCCGGATCGTCACAGGCAATAAAACGCTCAAGCTTTTGCTTAAGCTCCGGCAGCTTAACGGCAAAATCATCAGGCGCCTCACTGCGCCCCACATTGGCAAGCAGCAGGGCTTCCAGTGCCGAGAGCTCGCCAATCAGCTCACCTGCGGCCAGTGCCGCGGTTTTATCTTTAAGCAGTTGCCTGAAATCGCTGCTACCTGCATCAAGCAGGCAATTTTGCCAGGCATCCAACTTAACCCGGGCACGCTGCGGCAATAGCTTAAGCCCCTGGGTATCGCCAAGCTCACCTTCGGTGAGCCGCTCTATGCCATCAAGCAGCCGTCGCAGGCTGCCGGTGGAAAGCTGAGAGCCAAAATACTGGATGGCGATATCAGGCAACAGGTGCGCCTCATCAAATATCACCGCATCCACATCGGGTAAGAGTTCGGCAAAACCTGTGTCTTTGAGTACCCTGTCAGCAAAAAACAGGTGATGGTTCACCACAATCAAGCGGGCATTCATCGCCCGGGTGCGGGCCTTGCGGGTAAAACACTCATCATAAAAGGCGCAGCGCTGACCGGTGCAGCTATCCTGGGTACTGGCCACCAGACTGATAGCGCGGGCATCTTCGGCCACTCCGGTAAGATTACCAAGGTCACCATCTTCTGTGGCTTGCGCGAATTGATTGAGCTTGAGTAAATCATCCAACAGCTTTTCATCGTGACTGAAAGCCGCGTCCATCTGCGCTGTCATCAAACGCTGGCACAAATAATTGCTGCGGCCTTTTAACAGGCTGACCGGCACCTTAAGCTTAAGCATCTCCAGCAATGCAGGTAAGTCTTTATAAAACAGCTGCTCCTGCAAGTTTTTACTGCCGGTGCTCACAATCACCTGCTTGCCACTTAATAGCGCTGGCACCAGGTAGGCAAAGGTTTTGCCCACACCGGTACCAGCCTCCAGCACTAATTTGTGGGTATGACTTAAGCAGGACGCCACTTCCGCTGCCATCTGCTGCTGCACCTCACGGCGCCGATAGCCACGGATAAAACGCGACAGCAATCCACCTTCATCAAAGACGGCCTGCGTGCGGGTTATCAGGTTATTGGCAGCGGATTGGGAAGACAAACAGGCTCCGGTGTCGGGGGAATTCAGCGCTCGGTTGAGTGCATTATGCCGATTTCACTGCCTGTCACAAGGGCAGCAAAGCAAAGCCAGCAAAACAGGCATGTCTAACGTGAATATTCATGCAAAGCTGAACTTTTTTAATATTGACGAAAAACACCCTTGCAAAGCATCTGGAAAGTCATTAGTGTAAAAAGCGTCCGATAAATTCGGCCAGACAGCAAATGTAACGAGCGCACGGCGCCAGACACAGGATTAAAGACACATGTTCCAGCTTTCGACTGCCAAGCACCATCATCACCATCATAAGCGGTAGCCTTCGGAAGCTCACTGCCGAAGGTGCATTCCTTCTGGCGGTCATGATCTAAAGTTTCAGGACAACCCCCGGAAGGAATTCCGGGGGTTTTTCTTTGCACCAAAGCTTTTGATTTTAAACATTACTTTAGATACCAGGATATTTCGCCATGACTGCCAGACTGAGAATCGCCATTCAAAAATCCGGACGCCTGTCCACCGAGTCCCAACAGTTGCTGAAAAGCTGCGGGGTAAAATTCAGCGTGAATGAACAGCGGCTCATCGCCCACGCCGACAATATGCCCGTGGATATCTTGCGGGTGCGTGACGATGACATCCCGGGCCTGGTGATGGACGGCGTAGTCGATTTGGGCATAGTCGGTGAAAACGTGCTGGAAGAAGAGCAACTTGAGCGCGAGTGCCTCGGCAATGCCGCGAAAGTTGTTAAGCTCAGACAACTGGACTTCGGTGCCTGTCGCCTGTCTCTGGCAGTGCCGACCGAATTTGTTTATGGCGATGCAAGCTCACTGGAAGGCCTGCGGATAGCCACCTCCTACCCCAACCTGCTCCGCCGTTTTATGCAAAATAAAGGCATATCATATCAGGACTGCCAATTAAAAGGTTCTGTGGAAGTGGCGCCCCGTGCCGGCCTTGCCGATGGTATCTGCGATCTGGTGTCGACCGGTGCAACCCTCGAAGCCAACGGCCTGTACGAAACTGAAGTCATCTTCCGCTCCATGGCTTGTATTATTCAGTCCACCACACCACAAAGCGATGCCAAGCAGGCACTTATCAATAAAATCCTCTCACGGGTGAATGGGGTTATCCGTGCCCGTGAAAGCAAGTACATCCTGCTGCACGCCCCAACCGAAACGCTGGAGCAAATCGTCGCCCTGCTGCCCGGCGCCGAAAACCCCACTGTGCTGCCACTAAATGATGAAACCAATCGGGTTGCCATCCACGCGGTCAGCACCGAAGACCTGTTCTGGGACACCATGGAAGAACTGACCGCTCTTGGCGCCAGCTCCATCCTGGTGATGCCAATCGAAAAAATGATGGGGTAAGCGATGGAAACCTTGGTCTGGAACAGCTTAAGCGAGGATGCCAAGCGCCAGGCACTGTCCCGCTCACCTCTGGTGGGTGACGACAGTCTGGCGGCATCGGTCAGTGACATTCTTGACAATGTGAAGCGTGGTGGCGATAAGGCCCTGATTGAATACGCGGCGCGCTTCGATAAAGCCGAAATCGATACGCTGGCGCTGAGTGCTGAGGCCATCGCGGCAGCCTGCGAGCGCGTCAGCCCCGAGCTTAAAGACGCCATCAATGCCGCGCGCGCCAATATTGCCCGCTTTCACAGCGCCCAGCAGTTCACTGAAATCAGCCTGGAAACCCAACCGGGGGTTCGCTGTGAGCTTAAAAGTGAAGCCATTGAAAAGGTGGGGCTTTATATTCCTGGCGGCAGCGCCCCCCTTATCAGCACAGTGCTGATGTTGGCAGTGCCTGCAACCATTGCCGGCTGCAACAAACGGGTGCTGGTAAGCCCGCCGCCCATCGATGATGCCATTCTTTACGCAGCCAGCGTGTGCGGCATTACCGATGTGTTCCAGATAGGTGGCGCCCAGGCCATTGCGGCGCTCGCTTACGGTAGCGAAAGCGTGCCGAAAGTCGATAAAATTTTTGGTCCCGGCAATCGGTATGTGACCGAAGCCAAGGCCCAGGTAGCACGGGATACCCAGGCCGCGGTCACCATAGATATGCCAGCCGGTCCTTCCGAAGTGCTGGTGATTGCCGATGATACGGCCAATCCTGAGTTTATTGCTGCCGACCTCTTATCTCAGGCTGAACACGGCAGTGACTCACAGGTAATTTTTGTCACCGACTCCAGCGCCCAGGCCAAGGCCGTTGAAGCGGCACTTGAGCGCCAGCTTGCGCTGCTGCCACGACGAGAAACCGCAGAAGGCGCGCTGTCATGCAGCCGCATTATCATGACTGACACCCTGGATGAGGCGGCAATGGTGTCTAACCGCTATGCTCCCGAGCACCTGATCATTCAAACCCGCGAGCCAAGGGCGCTGCTGCCACGTATTCGTGCGGCAGGGTCGGTGTTTTTAGGCGCCTTTACGCCGGAATCGGTTGGCGACTATGCCTCAGGCACCAACCACGTGCTGCCCACCTATGGTTACAGCAAAACCGTCTCCAGCCTGTCGCTGGCCGATTTCTGCCGCCGCTTTACGGTGCAGGAATTAACTGCGGACGGACTGAAAGGACTTGGTCAAACTGTGATGACACTGGCTGCGGCCGAGTCACTGGATGCCCACAAAAATGCGGTAAAAGTCAGGCTTGATGCCATCGCACGTGAGGAGAATGGTCAATGACATCTCAGGTAAACGCAATTCCAGCGGATAGCCTGGCAGCCCGCCTCGCCCGCCCTGAGCTTTTAAGCCTGGAGCCCTACCAGAGCGCTCGGCGCATTGGTGGCAGCGGCGAAATTTGGGTGAACGCCAATGAGTCGCCCTTTAACCGCACCGGCATTGATGGCGCCAACCGCTACCCCGAGTGCCAGCCACCAGGGCTGATTGCCGCCTACGCGGCGTATGCCGGCGTTGCGGCCGATGAGCTGATATGCGGCCGCGGCGCCGATGAAGCCATTGAACTGCTTATTCGCACCTTTTGTGTGCCAGGCAAAGACAGTATCGGCATTTTCAGCCCAACCTATGGCATGTACGCCATCAGCGCGGCCACCTTTAATGTGGCGGTCAACACCCTGCCGCTTACAGAAGATTTCAGCCTGCCTGACGACATCTCGGCCTTAACAGGCAGCAAATTGGTGTTTGTCTGCAACCCCAATAACCCAACCGGCACCCTGCTGCCGCTTGGTGAAATTACGCGGGTGGCAAAAACCTTCCCCAATGCGCTGGTGGTGGTTGATGAAGCCTACATCGAATTTGCCCGCAACCCAGACGGCTCACCCGCCCAAAGTGCCACAAGCTTGATGGCAGAATTTGAGAATCTGGTGGTGCTGCGCACCCTCTCCAAGGCTTTTGGTCTGGCCGGTGCCCGCTGCGGTTTCCTGCTGGCAAGCGCCTCGGTGTGCGAGCTGGTGATGCGGGTGATTGCGCCCTATCCGGTGCCTGTGCCTGTGTCCGTGATTGCCGAAAAAGCACTTTCCGTGCAGGGCGTCGCCCAAATGTGCGCCGATGTGGTGCTGCTGAATAAACAAGGCGCAAGACTCTCAGCAGCGCTTACCAATGCAGGCCTTCGCGTCCTGCCAAGCGGCGGTAACTATGTGCTCGCTTTCAGCAATGATGTGGAAGCACTCGCCAGAGCCCTTGCCAACGCAGGCATAGTTGCCAGACGCTACAGCCACCCAAGGCTTAAAGATGCCATTCGCATCAGCTACACCAGCGAGCAAGAGACGGATTCCATTATCGAGGCCATCGGCCGCATCGACAGCAAATAATCATAAGGACAGAGTACCCATGCCCCAGAAAATGCTTTTTATCGACCGCGATGGCACCCTGATTGAAGAGCCGGCAACAGATAAGCAGGTCGACAGTCTCAGCAAGCTGGTGTTTGAACCAAACGCCATTCCTGCGCTGCTGCGGCTGCAAAAAGCCGGTTATCGACTGATTATGGTCAGTAATCAGGATGGCCTCGGCACCCCATCTTTCCCTCAGGAAGATTTTGATGCGCCCCACAACCTGATGATGCAGGTTTTTGAAAGTCAGGGCGTTAAGTTTGATGAGGTGCTGATTTGCCCGCACTTCAATGATGAAAACTGCAGCTGTCGCAAACCCAAACTCGGCTTGGTTAAATCCTTCCTGACCCAAGGTCTGGTGGATTTCACCGCCTCAGCAGTAATTGGCGATCGCGATACCGACGTCGAGCTTGGCAACGCCATGGGTATCAAGAGCTTTAAGTATCAGCGTGAAACCCTCGGCTGGAATGCCATTGCCGATGCGCTGCTCGCCAAAGGTCGCTGCGCCACCGTGGTGCGCACTACCCGCGAAACCGACATCCGGGTCACTGTTGATCTGGATACCCCCGGCAACAATCAAATCGCTACCGGCATCGGCTTTTTCGACCACATGCTCGATCAAATCGCGACCCACGGCAATTTCAGCCTGAAGCTTAACGTCGATGGCGACCTTGAAATTGACGATCACCACAGCGTGGAAGATACAGCCCTGGCGCTGGGGGATGCTCTGCGCCAGGCCCTGGGTGACAAGCGCGGCATCGGCCGTTTTGGCTTTGCCCTGCCCATGGATGAAGCCTCGGGTCAGTGTTTGATGGACATCTCGGGTCGGCCGTTTATCAAGTTTGATGCCAGCTTCAGCCGCGATAAAGTGGGCGAAATGGCCACCGAAATGGTGCCGCACTTCTTCCGCTCTTTTGCCGATGGCCTGCGCTGCACCTTACACATCGGCTGTGACGGCGACAACGATCACCACAAAGTAGAAGCCCTGTTCAAGGTACTGGGCCGAACCTTGCGTCAGGCCATTGCCATCGAAGGTGATGCCCTACCATCCTCAAAAGGCGTGCTTTGACATGGGAAGGAATGCTTTGATGAATGAGGGAGTGCTTTGATGAGAGAAGGAATGCTTTGATGAAAGAGTCCATTATATCGGCCGGCGGCGCCGCTGAAGCAGCCGCGAGCGCCGATTTGGTCATCATTGACACCGGCTGCGCCAATCTAAGCTCGGTGAAGTTTGCCTTTGAGCGCCTCGGCGCCAGGGTGCTGGTAAGCCGCGACAGCGAAGTGCTTCGCGCTGCACCACGTCTGGTACTGCCTGGCGTTGGCACGGCAGCGGCAGCCATGGATGCCCTGAGAGCCAGAGAGCTTGATAAACTGATCCCAACCCTGCGCCAGCCGGTGCTCGGCGTCTGCCTTGGAATGCAGCTGTTGATGACCCGCTCACACGAGCGCGGCGCCAAGGGTGAAGATATTGATTGCCTGGATATTATCTCTGGTGAAATTCGCGAGTTGGATGCAGGCAGCCAACCTTTGCCCCACATGGGCTGGAATCAGCTTAAGGTGTCCGGTCATCCGCTATTTGCCGGCATTGAGCCTGGCGAGTGGGTCTACTTTGTGCACTCCTTCTGTGCCCCCGAGTCAACAGCCACCATCGCCAGCTGCGAGTATGGCGAAGTCTTCAGCGCAGCCATCGCCAAAGATAATTTTATGGGAGTGCAGTTCCACCCGGAGAAAAGCGCCGCCACCGGTGCCAAAATCCTGAAAAACTTTCTGAGCCTCACACTGGCCGACCTGGGGCTTGCAGCTGCCGAAGCGGGGCTTATTGAAAATTCACCGGCGCACACCAATGTCGACGCCTTGGAGCAATCATGATCATTCCTGCAATCGACCTTATTGATGGTCAGGTGGTGCGCCTGTTTCAGGGCGATTACGCCAAAAAGACCGAATTTTCTCTGGATCCCAAAACACAATTGCTGAGTTATCAGCAAGACGGCGCAGCGCTCTTGCATCTTGTTGATCTGACCGGCGCTAAAGACCCCGACAAAAGGCAAACCAGCTTAATTGAAGAGATTGCCGCCGGTTTGTCCACCCCACTGCAGGTAGGAGGTGGCATTCGCAGCGCCGCCGATGTAGATGCCCTGCTGGATGCAGGCGTTGCCCGGGTCGTGATTGGCTCGCTGGCGGTCAAATCACCCGAGGTTGTACTAGACCTTTTTGAAAAATATGGCGGCGATGCCATTTGCCTTGCCCTCGATGTCAATATCGATGCCCAGGGCAACAAGATAGTGGCAGTTCACGGCTGGCAACAGGGCGGCGGAAAGTCGCTCGAATCCCTTGTGGATACCTTTATGCCCGCGGGCCTTAAACACGCCCTGGTAACCGATATCAGCCGCGATGGCACCATGACCGGCGCCAACACAGCGCTTTACCGAGAACTGGCCGAGCGTTTTAGCGATGTACAGTGGCAGGCCAGCGGCGGCGTTGCCACCCTGGAAGACGTAAAAGCCGTCAGGGAGTCCGGTGCCAGCGGCATCATTATCGGTAAGGCACTGCTGACCGGCGTATTTACTGCAAAGGAGGCAATTGCATGCTGGCCAAACGCATAGTGCCCTGCCTGGATGTGAAAGACGGCAAAGTGGTTAAAGGGGTGCAATTTCGTAACCACGAAATTGTGGGCGACATAGTCCCCCTCGCCGCCCGCTACGCCGAAGAAGGTGCCGATGAGCTGGTGTTTTACGATATCAGTGCCAGTGCCAAAGGCGATGTGGTGGATAAATCCTGGGTTAGCCGCATTGCCGAGCGTATCGACATTCCCTTTTGTGTGGCTGGCGGCATTAAAACGGCAGCTCAGGCGCGGGAAATTCTGGCCTTCGGCGCCGATAAAATTTCCATCAACTCGCCTGCTCTGTCGGATCCCAGCCTTATTCGCAGGCTGCACGATGAATTTGGTCGCCAATGTGTGGTGGTGGGTATCGACAGCTTTTACGATAGCGACAGCGGCAACTACACCGTAAAGCAGTTTACCGGCGATGAAGCCGCCACCAAAGACACCCGTTGGCACACCCTGGATTGGGTTGAAGAGGTGCAGCGTCAGGGCTGCGGCGAGATAGTGCTGAATGTGATGAATCAGGATGGTGTGCGTCAGGGCTATGATATTGAGCAGCTGCTGAAGGTGCGGGCCATCTGCGATGTGCCGCTGATTGCCTCCGGCGGTGCCGGCGCCATGGCCCACTTTGCCGAGGTGTTCAGCGATGCCCGGGTCGATGCCGCACTTGCCGCCAGTGTGTTTCACAAAGGCATTATCAATATAGGTGAGCTTAAACAATTCCTTGCATCTCAGGGGATTGCCATCAGGTTAACGGAGTAATGGCCCATGGCTGACGAAACCCTTTTAAACCATCTCGACTGGGACAAACAAGACGGGCTCATTCCCGCTATTGTGCAAAACCACTTAAGCGGCAAGGTGCTGATGCAGGGCTATATGGACAAGGCCGCGCTGGAAAAGACGCTGCAGACCGGCATGGTCACCTTTTTCAGCCGCAGCAAGCAGCGGCTGTGGACCAAGGGCGAGTCGTCCGGCCATGTGCTGAGCCTTATCAGCATTGCCGCCGACTGTGACAACGACAGCCTGTTAGTGCAGGTTCTGCCCAAGGGCCCAACCTGCCACACAGGCACAGAGTCATGTTGGCAAGATGGCAGCCACAGTTTTATCGCCGGGCTCGAGAGCTTGATCCAGGGCAGGAAACAAGCCTGTGACGCAGGTGAAGGCGGCAGCAGTTATACCGCATCTCTGTTCGCCAGCGGCACCAAACGTATGGCGCAAAAAGTAGGTGAAGAGGGTCTGGAAACGGCGCTTGCCGCCGCAACCCACGATAAGAAAGAGTTGGTCGATGAAGCTTCGGATCTGCTGTTTCACCTGATGGTATTGCTGGAGGACCAGGGGCTGTCGCTTGCCGACATCACAGCGAACCTCTATGAGCGTCATAAGGCCAGAAGCTGACACTGTGGCTATTAAAAAACGCTGCCACGGCAGCGTTTTTTTGTTTTCAGACGTCCTTTCTTACAAGTGACGCGGGCAGAAACTGCACACACCTCTCCCTGCTTCAGTTCTGCTCGTCATGTTTTTGGTGGTGGACTTGCTTTTCGCGGTACATATGAATATCGGCATCCTTCAAGAGCCGCTCAAGGGAGCTTGGCACCAGGGCATCGAAACGGGCGGTACCGCAGCTGAATTCCAGCTGATAGCCGATTGGGGTATCGATATTGTGTCTGGCAAGGTTTTGGCGAAGGCGGCTTAAGATCCCGGCAGCCGGCGACATCGAGCGTTCATGGCTCACCAATGCCACAAACTCATCGCCGCCGATGCGGGCAATCACATCGTACTCGCGAAACGCTTCTTTCAGCAGGCTGGCAAACGCCGCCAGGGCACTGTTTCCTTCCTGATGTCCAAAGCGGTCATTGATTTCTTTGAAGTAATCCAAATCGAGGAAAAACAATGTCGCGTCCTGCTGCTGCCGCTGGCACTTGGCGAGGCATTGTTTGGCCAGCAGTTCAAAGCCACGCAGGTTCGACAGGCCGGTCAAAGGGTCCAGGGTGGCGGTTTGCACCGCTTCCAGTTCAGACACCACCAATTTGCCGAGATCTTCCAGATCGCGATATGCCTCTGGCTCAAAATGGCGTGCCATCCGGTCAATGATGCACAGGGTGCCAACTCTGTGGCCGTTACTCAGGGTAAGCGGATAACCGGCGTAAAAACGGATATGGGGCTCACCTGTTACCAGCGGATTGTCGGCAAATCGCGGATCTTCATGGGCGTCTTCAATGACAAAGATATCGGCCTGCATAATCGCATGGCCACAAAAGGAAATGTCACGGCGGGTTTCAGATTGGGATAAACCGATACAGGATTTGAACCATTGCCTGTCGGAATCGACCAGACTTATCAGGCAGATAGGCACATCAAACAGCCGCCGCGCCAAACGGGTCAGGCGATCGAAACGCTCCTCGGCTTCGGTATCGAGCACATTCAGGCCACGGAGCGCCTCAAGCCTTTCGGCCTCATCGAAGGGAATTGGTGCGGGCAACATGTACACTCCGGAAGGCTAACTTCGGATAAGTATAGTTGCCCGCAAGGGATTTGGGTCAATCGTATATTGACGCCTCGCCCTCGGGACGGGTTTTAAGCAGCTTTAAAAACCACATGTACTGCTCGGGGTAAGCGGCGATAACCTGCTCTACTGCACGGTTGAGCGCCAATGCTTCGTTCTCTTTGCCAGCCATGCTGGCTTCATCGATGGCAGGCAACACGGTCAGAGTAAAGCTGTGGGTCTTATCATCGTAACCTATGGTAACCGGCATCACCTGAGCTTTGCCGGCCGCCGCCAGTCGACCTACCACGGGCAAGGTGGCCTTGGTGGTGGCAAACAGCGGTGCAAAGACGCTCTGCTCAGGACCCAAATCTTCATCGGGCAGATAGAAGAAACTGTTGCCCTGGCGCATCTCACTGATCAGCACCCGAAGCCCCGCCTCGCGCATGTACACATGGCCGCCAAGGCGACTGCGAATACGATTGGAAAACCAATTGAACAGCTCATTGCGGTGGGCTTTGGCCATGGTTGCCATGGGCAGCTCAAGGTTAAGCCTGAGCCCTGCATAGTCGATGCCCCAGACATGCGGCATGATGAAAATAATCGGCTGCCCCGCATCACGGGCCGCTTTGACATGCTCAAAGCCTTGCAGCGAAACGCGGCGGCGTAAATGGGCCTCACTGCCAAACAGCAGCTCCGCCTGACCAATCAGGATCATCACGAATTGCGCCACATTCTCGCGAATGAGGCTGTCTACTTCCTGCTCGGATTTGTCAGGGAAACAGGCCTTGATATTGGCCCTTGCCACCCGAATGGGCTTTTTGGCGATACGCAGTACCAGCCTGGACAGGCCCCGCGCCATAGGATCGCGAATAGCGGCAGGCATGGCGCCAAAAAACAGCAGGATCCCGATGGCAATCCAGGTGCCCCAAAGGCGTGGATGCAACAGACCCCAATAAAAGCGTCGGTCGAAATACCGCATTTGTATGTGTTCTACCTCGGTTTATGGACAGCACAAACAGGAAAGCCACTCGGATGAGTGGCTTTCCCTCGGTGTGTTCCGATATTACTTCTCTGAATTTGCCGTTTCAACGCGGCTCTTCAGTTTCTGTCCGGGGCGGAAGGTCACCACACGACGGGCAGAAATCGGGATGTCCTCACCGGTTTTCGGATTGCGCCCCGGTCTTTGGTTTTTGTCCCTGAGGTCAAAGTTACCAAAACCAGACAGCTTGACCTGCTCACCACTTTCGAGGGCGGTTCGGATCTCTTCGAAAAACGCCTCTACCATCTCTTTCGCGACCCGCTTGTTAATGCCAAGCGTTTCAAAAAGATGCTCTGCCATTTCGGCTTTGGTAAGTGCCATACTTTAATCCCTCAACGATGCGTTGAACTCGGACTTGAGGGCTGAAACCACAGTTTCTACTGCTTCTGCGATTTCTTTCTCTTCAAGTGTGCGAGTGTTGTCTTGTAACGTCAGTGCGATAGCCAGGCTCTTTTTACCGGGCTCAACACCTTTACCCTGGTATACATCGAACAAGTTTACGCCAACCAACTGATTTTCGCCAACTTTTCTTATCACTTTTATCACATCGGCTGCGGCAACGGTTTCATCCACTACTACAGCGATGTCGCGACGGTTGGCCGGGAACCTAGACACAGCCTGGGCTACAGGCAAGTTGGCGGTTAGCAGCGCGTCCAATTCCAGCTCAAATACGATGGTTTTGCCGTTCAGGCCAAATGGCTTCTCAAGGGTCGGATGTACGGCACCAATGTAGCCAATGACTCGATCATTTCTCAGTATTTCAGCACATTGGCCTGGGTGAAGGGCCGAATGTGTCGCTCTTCTAAAGCTAAATTCTGTTCCAGCAACTGTCAAGCCAATAATGGCCTCCAAATCGCCCTTAAGATCGAAGAAATCAACGGTTTTGCTCTCCATCGACCAATGTTCGTCGCTCTGAGGGCCCGCGATCACCGCGCCGAGCATGGCTTGCTGCCTTACGCCGGATTCTGCATTGGCATCAGGCACAAAGCGCAAACCTGTCTCAAACAGGCGTACACGACCCTGCTGACGCGCCTGGTTATAGCCAACGGCGTTCAGCAAACCGGTGAACATGGACAGGCGCATGGCCGACATTTCACTGGAAATAGGGTTCGGCAGGATCATCGCCTGCTCGCCTGGGTGTACCAGCTGTTGCAATTTGGGGTCAACGAAGCTGTAGGTAACAGCTTCCTGGAAACCACGGGCAACCAGCAGACCACGCACCTTTTTCAGGCTGATGGCGGCTTCTTTGTGATCTGACATACGCAGCGCGGCTATCGGCGCCTTGTTGGGGATGTTGTTGTAACCGTAGATACGGGCAACTTCCTCAATCAGATCTTCTTCAATAGCCATATCAAAGCGATAGGTAGCGGTAGTGACCTGCCACTGCCCTGCTTCGGCCTGAACACCAAAACCAAGACGGCTGAGGATTTCCACTACGTCGCTGTCAGGAATGACATGACCCAGGGTTTTATCCAGCTTGGCGCGGCGCAGCACAATCTGCTTGGCCTTGGGCAGGTACTCATCGGCTTTGGCTTCACACACGGGGCCGGCTTCGCCACCACAAATGTCCAGCACCAAACGGGTGGCGCGATCCATTACCTTGTGTTGCAGCTCAGGGTCAACACCACGCTCAAAACGGTGTGATGAATCTGTGTGCAGACCTAGCTTACGGGCCTTACCCATAATGGCCAGCGGCGCGAAGAAGGCGCATTCCAGCAGAATGTCCTGGGTTTCTTCACCAACGCCTGAATACTCACCGCCAAACACACCGGCCAGTGCCAGCGCTTTGCTGTTGTCGGCAATCACCAGAGTATCGTTTGGCACAGTGATCTCGCTGCCATCGAGCAGCGTGAGTTTTTCTTCACCGTTGCCGTAGCGCACTTCAATCTTGCCGTCGATTTTGGCAAGGTCAAAGGCATGCATTGGCTGGCCAAATTCAATCAGCACGTAGTTGGTGATGTCGACGATGGGGTCGATTGAGCGAATACCGCTGCGACGCAGCTTCTCTTTCATCCACTCTGGCGACTCGGCCTTTACATTCACGTTGCGAACAACGCGGCCCAGATAACGTGGGCAGCCTTCAGGTGCGCTCAGGCTGATGTCGATACCCTGCTCGGTAGCAGGCACAACCGCTTCCCAGCTGGGCTCACTGACTTCGGCGCGATTCAGTACGCCCACTTCACGGGCCAGACCGGCCATACCGAGGCAGTCGGCACGGTTGGAGGTCAGATCAACGTCAATAACAGCGTCGTTCAGGTCGAGGTATTCGCGGATATCGGTGCCAATAGGCGCATCCAGCGGCAGTTCAATAATGCCATCGCTTTCGATGTCGATACCCAGCTCGCTGTAGGAACACAGCATGCCTTCAGAAGGCTGACCACGCAGTTTGGCCTTCTCGATTTTGAAATCACCGGGCAGCACGGCGCCCACAGTAGCCACAGCTACTTTGAGACCCAAACGGCAGTTTGGCGCGCCACAGACTATGTCCAGCAGCGCATCGCCACCCACGTTGACCTTGGTCACACGCAGTTTGTCGGCATCCGGGTGCTGGCCACATTCAACCACTTCACCCACGAATACGCCGCTGAAGTCGGCTGCTACTGCGTCTACACCGTCCACTTCCAGGCCGGCCATGGTGATTTGATGGCTCAAGTCGTCACGGCTGATGGCTGGGTTTACCCATTCACGAAGCCAGGATTCACTGAATTTCATTACTAATTTGCTCCGTTATTTGAATTGCTTGAGGAAACGCAGGTCGTTTTCGAAGAAGGCGCGCAGATCGTTTACGCCGTAGCGCAACATGGTCAAACGCTCAACGCCCATACCAAAAGCAAAACCGGAATATTTCTCAGGGTCGATGCCCACACTGCGCAGTACGTTGGGGTGTACCATGCCGCAGCCCAGCACTTCGAGCCATTTGCCATTTTTGCCCATCACATCCACTTCGGCCGAAGGTTCGGTGAAGGGGAAGTAAGATGGACGGAAGCGCACCTGCAAATCTTCTTCAAAGAAGTTGCGCAGGAAGTCGTGCAGTATGCCCTTGAGCTCGGCAAAGTTGACGTGCTCGTCTACCAGCAGACCTTCCACCTGGTGGAACATCGGGGTGTGGGTCATATCGTAGTCGTTACGATACACACGGCCCGGGGAGATGATCCTAAGCGGTGGCTTCTCATTTTCCATGGTGCGAATTTGCACGCCCGACGTTTGGGTACGCAGCATCACCTTGGGATTAAAGTAAAAAGTGTCGTGATCGGCACGGGCCGGATGATGCTCAGGAATGTTCAGTGCATCAAAGTTGTGGAAGTCATCTTCAATTTCAGGGCCGTGCTTTACGGTAAAGCCAAGTTCACCGAAGAACGACTCGATACGTTCTATGGTACGGGTTACCGGGTGCAGACCACCGTTTTCCAGGGTGCGTCCGGGCAGAGTCACGTCGATTTGCTCTGCGGCCAGCTTGGTTTCCAGTTCGCGGGCCTTGAACTGATCAATTTGCTCAGACAGGGCTTTCTGCACTGCCTGCTTGGCGTCGTTAACCGCCTGACCAAACTTGGGCTTCTCTTCCGCGCTCAGGGTGCCCATCAGTTTCATCATATCGGTGATCCGGCCTTTTTTGCCCAGATAGTCAACCCGAATATCGTCCAGAACCTTCAGATCCGGCGCCTGTTCAATGGCGGCCAGAGCCTGTTCCACAATCTCTGTTAATTGCTGCATTTTCTCTTCCACTGCATTTGCCCCCCATTGGCCTTTTGCCAGGGGAATTCACGACATGTCGACGTTCTTTGCCGCTTAATTTGTCAAAAATAACAAAAGAGGGAAATTTTACGGCAGCCAAGTGTATTTGACTAGGCATAAATCGGCTTACATCAGGAAAAAAACCCGTATTTTCCGATGCATTTTTCAATATGACATGCGTAATTTTGCACCTGAGTCCTGTTTTTTACTTACCAGGTCACTGGCGAGCCATGTTGGTGAGATGTAAAATTGAGGCTGTGCTCTATGCTGTGAATACTCTACGACAACATATTGAATAAAAAGTATTCATCCACAAGCATAAACCGGCTGCAACAATAAAGTTCCCAATCAGGGGACCGATAAACATAGGGTCACACGCAGCCATGCCTATTTGAGGTAATCGATGAAAGAAGTGAAGTTTCGCTGGATAGATCAGTATCTCATCCACATGACGCTCAAAACCAAATTTGCCATTCTGGCAATCGTTCCCGTACTGATGCTGCTTGCGCTGGCCTTTGTGCTGAATCTGCGCTTCAGTGACACCTTGCTGGAGAGCCATCTCGAGCGGGCCAGTGCGCAGGCAAACCAGACCAATCAACTGGTAAGCCAGGCGCTGAATTTTATCCCCCAGGACAAGCAGCAGGCCTTTTTGCAAAGTATCCAGGCCGACGCCCGGGTAGTGCCAGTGGCAAGCCTTGATGGCAAAAGCGCCCAACTCGCCCGCACTGGCGGCGGCAGCCTACAAAAGCGCGGTCAATACAAGGCAGTAAGTGCCGTTGGCAGCGCACAATATGTCACAGTGCAGGATTTCTCAGCCAAGAGCGCCACCCTCTCCACCGACGATAACCTGTTGTTTGTCGGCGGCGCTGTGGCAGTGGCGCTTATCATCATCTTTGTTT